>CALLAT010000073.1 GCA_938002085.1 uncultured Pseudanabaenaceae cyanobacterium | reverse complement strand
CAGATCTTTGGCGATCGCGGCTATTATGCCAATCTCGCTCGCTATCGCCCCGGCAGAAAAACACTGCTCCTAGACTGGCTAACGAAACGGTTCTTGAGCTATGACTTTGCCGTCATCCAACGCTACGAAATCGCGACTAGCACTGCTGATGAACCTGAGCAGTTGGTCGCAGCCCAAGCCGGTGAAGAATACTGGGATATTCAAAACGTCTGCATTAGACAGGCACTGCGGTTTGGCTCTCCTTCCCTGAGCTTAGAGGCTGCAAATGATTGGTTCACTCAAATTTTAGATAAGTACCTCGAAACAGCAAAAAACCAGCCAGGAAACTCATCCAAGACCCAATCAATTGCCCCTGAACTTGCTACGAAGAATATGAAAATTCGAGCAAAGCAGTATCAGCAGATTTCTAAAGCTCGCCCGCTATTGGACCATCTTTATATTGATTCAGATTTTCGCCTAATCAAGACCCAGCGAGAGAAATCCCAGCGTCCTTCTTACACTGTAGCGACCCGGTTGTCCTAGCAACCTTAAGACCTAAATGCCCTTGTGCATTTTGCACAAGGCTTCAGCCTCGTCACACTCAGCGATGAGAACGTATCGCAACGGCTCAATCGTTGGTTAAGGCCCTGCTTGTTCAGCACCGGGCTTGAAATACCCGTTTGAAGGGCATTCTAGGATTTCATGATACGAGCTGTTCCTGAGACGCGAATAGCGGTACCAGGTGTGGCTGAAATCTCGGCGCGTAGGCGTGAGCCCATGCCCATATCTTCGCCTTGAATAATGTCGATGCTGCCACCGTGAGGCCAATGAATGTCTCGCAGGTAGCCACCCAATGCAGTGGCAGCAGCTCCAGTGGCGGGGTCTTCGTAAATGCCACCGGCAGCGAAGGGATTGCGGGCGTGGAATCGCTGGGGCGTTTCTGCGTAGAGCAGGGAGATGGTGACGACGTTAGCTTGATCCATAAGCTGGCGGCCTGCGTTGAGGTCGTAGGTCATTGCCGCAAGGGCTTCGCGACTGTTGAGGCAGAGGATTAGATGGTCTGCACCGCCGTTGGCGAGGGCAGGAGGCAGGTCAGGGTTGAGCTGATCTGAGCCATAACCGAATAGGCTAAGAGCATCGGTGATGAGCTTTGCTGGAGCGGGCTGACTGGAGGTTGGTGGAGACAGGAGGGCGGCAGAAATAATGTCACCGTCTCGCTGCCCTTCAACGGTTATCTCGGCATCATTGAGGATGAGGGGAAAGGTGCCGTCGCCGTGGCGGAGAGCAAGGGCTGCGCCGAGGGCGATGGTGGCGTGACCGCAGAAGGGGACTTCGGTTTCGGGGGCGAAGTAGCGGACTTGGTAGCTGTTATTAGTCGCATCAGCAACAGGGGCTGCAAAGGCGGTTTCGGAGTAGCCGACTTCGGCAGCGATGCGTTGCATGTCGGTTTCGCTGGGGTGGCGATCGCTGATATAAACCCCTGCTGGATTACCGCCACTGTTGCCGTTAGAGAATGCTGCGATGCGTTGAATGGTCATATAGGTTTCAGTGGGTTGTTGAACAGGTCAAGCTTGAGACTATGCGCAATCCCAGCCTAGTAGAATCATTTGGCAATGCCTACATTTGAATTTGTAGAATGCAGGACTTCCTTGGGGCATATAGCATTCTGTTACTGTTTGCCAGAACGCTTCGTCAGCATTGTTGTCTAGAAACCATTGCTGCTTCGTTTCAATGGAAGCATTCTTCACATCTTCCTGCGTAGCATCTCCATGGAATTCGCAAGCATCGTTGCAATGGGACAACCATTCTTCTTGCTGCCAAGAAATATATCCAGGCGTTCGCTCAGCAACTTCTATTGCAATCTCTTTGGCAATCCCGTGATGAAGTAGTGAGTATGGATCTGAGAATGTGGCTCCAAACTGATGGGCTGCTTCTCCATTGGCAATGCACCATGGACAGAGCCTCTCGCTCAAGTTGTCGACTGCATAAACAGGCCCAGTGTAGATAAAGCATCGTGCCTGATTGCAGCGGATGCATGTCCTATCGCTTTGAGAGACAGAGCTCGTTTGAAGAGGATTCGGGTGGTATTTAAAATAGGGAAATTTCATGACTTTGGCTGAAATCTCGAGGTGAGTTATTTGGCAACTGAACACCACCTCATAAGCCCAAATGTCCCTTTAGCGTTTCCCGCATTACGTCCACAGGTACTTCACCCCCCGTCCAGATTCGCAATGCAGCAGCTCCCTGTTGCACCAGCATTTCTAAACCATCGATCGCGATCGCCCCCTGCGCCTCTGCCTCCCGCAGAAAACAAGTCGGGTTAGGCACATAGATAAGGTCATAGGCGATCGCCCCCGCCTGCATCTTCCCCATCACCGCCTGACTCACCGGCGAAGCCTCCACTTTCGGGCTCATGCCCACCGGCGTCGTATTCACCACCAGCCCAGCCCCCGGCATCAGCTCCCCCAGGGCATCCCAGCTATGCACTTGCAGATTCTTACCAAACGCTGACCCCGCCCAGCTCTGCTCAAATGCTGCTAGCTTCTCTGCATTGCGCCCCACCACATGGACTTCCGCGCAACCCAACTGAGCACAGCCCGCCACCACGGCCCGCGCTGCGCCACCATTACCCAGCACCACTGCCGAGGTCTGACTCCAATTCTTCTCCATGGCCACCAGCGGTGACAAAAATCCTTCCACATCGGTATTGGTGCCGCTCCAGCCACTGCCATTCCAGCGCACTGTATTCACAGCTCCCACCGCTTGGGCCACATCTGAAACTTCGCTCAACAGCGGCAAAATCGCCTGCTTATGGGGAATCGTAATATTGAAGCCCACCAAGCCAATGGTTTCAAAGCCCCGCACCGCATCTGCTAAATCCTCCGCCTTGATCGGCAAAGCGACGTAGGCGTAGTCCAGGTTCATTTGGGCGATCGCCGCATTGTGCATTAGCGGCGAAAACGAATGTTTAACCGGGTTTCCGATAACAGCGAGAAGTTGGGTGGTTCCTGTGATCTTCACCATGGCGGTCTCGTTTTGACGATTCGTCCTTAATCATGCCGTCAGTCGTGACCAAAATGTCGGTTTTGCAGCATCCCTGTCAGTTATCCTCCACTCCTCGGCGGGAAATCTAAGGGAGCAGGGCTTGGTGATTGCCAGTCGTCGATAGCCTGTATTCCCCGACCTATCTCATTTAAGGAGGTACCGTCGATGTCAGCCAAAGCCAGTGCCAAAAGCTCAGCCGCTCAGCTTGATGTTGTTCAGCCTATCCAGCCATCCGAGCTGGATTCCCGAACTCTCGCATTGTTGCAAGAGAGCGAGGGACGTTTTCGTCGCCTGTTTGAGGAAATTCCCAATATTCCGGTGCAGGGCTACGATCGCCATCGCCGTGTGATTTTTTGGAATCATGCCAGTGCAGTGCTCTATGGCTACACCGCAGAAGAAGCTCTGGGGCAACTGATCGAAGACATCATTATTCCTCATCCGCTCTGCGAACAGGTTATTCCACTTATCGATGACTGGATTGCTGGAGGGGCTGCGATTCCCCCTGGAGAGATACAACTCCGCCACAAAGATGGCTACTTAGTTCCTGTTTTTTCTAGCCATGTGGTGCTGAAAAACACCCAGGGTCAACCTGAAATGTACTGTGTGGATCTTGACCTGCGCGATCGCAAACAGGCAGAGCAAGACCTGCGAGCCAGTGAAGAGAAGTATCGCGGCATTTTCGAAAATATTACTCAGGGACTGTTCCAAATTGATGCCAAGGGTCGCTATATCAGCGTTAATCCGTTTTTAGTGAATCTATTGGGCTATGAATCGGCAGTTGCCCTTATGGCAAAGGTCCCTCATCTCAAGCAGCTCTATGTGGATGTGGAACGCTACAAAGAGTTGCAAAAACAACTTGAAGGCCGAGGAGCAGTGCGAGACTTTGAATCGCAGATCTATCGGCAAGATGGTAGCACTCTCTGGGTGAGCGAAACCCAAGCTGCTGTCTATGCTCCCAGTGGGGATTTACTCTACTACGAGGGACGATTAGAAGATGTCACCCTACGACATCAGGCTGAAGAAAGACTGCGCCATGATGCCATTCATGACAAGCTCACGGGGCTCTATAACCGTACCTACCTCACCCAGAAGCTGAATCAGATTCTGGCCGTTGAAACGCGTGCTGAACAAGATGAATCCTGGGCTGTACTCTTCGTTGATTTAGATCGCTTCAAAGTCATTAATGACAGCTTGGGTCACATCGTTGGGGACCAAATCCTCTGTGCTGTAGCCCAGCGGTTTCAGTCGGTCCTACGTCTCCATGATGTTCTGGCTCGTTTTGGTGGAGATGAATTTGTCCTGTTGCTCCATGGGGTCAAGAAGCCCCAGGATGCGGTCCTCGTGGCCACTCGCCTGCTGGCATCGTTGCAGCAGCCTGTCTCTGTGGAAGATCAGACCTTTTCAGTGAAAGCTAGTGTTGGTATTGCCTTTGGTAAGTCGAATTACCAGGCCGCGACAGAGGTTTTGCGGGATGCAGATCTGGCGATGTATCAAGCCAAGGCTGAAGGGGGAAGTTGCTATCGGTTCTTTGAGCAGGATATGCACCCCCGTGCCCTGGAGCGCTTACAGCTTGAACATGAGCTGAAATTTGCCCTGGAGCACCATCAACTTCAGTTGGCTTACCAACCCATTATGGATTTGGTCACCGGGCAAGTTTGTGGTTTTGAAGCCCTGTTGCGCTGGCAACATCCTGAACGAGGCTGGATTTCGCCGACGACATTCATTCCCATTGCCGAAGAAACGGGGTTGATTCAGCCGTTGAGCTGGTGGGTATTTCAGGCGGCAATCGACCAATTGCAAGCCTGGCGATCGCAACTTCCCCAGGCTGATAAGCTGACGATGAATGTCAACCTGTCGGCGATGCAACTGAAGCAAGAGAATCTCGTTGCATACCTGGCGGGGATGCTCCAAGCGGCTCAGCTTCCCAGCGATCGCCTCAAGTTGGAAGTCACAGAAACCAGCTTTTTTGAAGCCTCTGAACTGAACATGCAGATTTTTCAGGATCTCAAGCAGCTGGGCGTAGGCCTCTGTATTGATGATTTTGGGACTGGCTACTCTTCGCTCAGCCGTCTCCATCAGCTCCCCCTCGATGTGTTGAAAATTGATCGGGCCTTTGTGGATGGTGTGGAGCATGATGCTCGCAAACAGGCGATCGCCCAGAGCATCGTCATGCTGGCCCATGGACTCGGGGCAAAAGTTGTGGCAGAGGGCATTGAAACCCCAGAGCAACAGAAAATTTTGCAACAGCTCAATTGTGAGTTTGGACAGGGGTATTGGTTCAGTCGTCCGTTGACGGTCGAGCAAGTGGGCCACTGGCTGAATCAGCAGGGCTTTGCTGCATTGCCCTCTTGAGGGTCTGTGGCCTAAGACCTAAATTGAGGGAGCGCAGTTTTGGGCATCAGTGATGACCACAAAGCTGCCGAACTGCTAGTAACACTCAACAGTTGAGTGGTCTCCAAACCCAGTCTTGTGAACCATAACTGGGAAGCCTGTCTAAAAGAACTGGGTTTTTGAAGCCAATACCCAGCATTCCTAGACCACTCAGCGCCATTGCACGGGATAACGGCGAATTGCTCGTAAGGGCACCCCACGCCAAAGAGACTGTGGGCTCCTTCCATCACTGTGCAAGATCTAGAACATCAACCTGACACCTCCCTGGGTGCAATGTATTTCATTTAACAAATAAAAATACGCAAAAACCCTTAATATCTATATATAAAAAGATACTCATTTGGCCAGGAGTACTCTCCTGTGCGTTTCCTCATCTGAGTCATTTTCTTCTGTGGAACCTACCTGCTTTCAATCTGCCATCAGGGTTACTCACATAACACTGAATTGAAAACCAGATGATTTCCATTGAAATCCTTCAACGCGACTGATCTAATTTTCTTCGAAGAAAGAATAATGAATAACGCTCACTCGACTTTGCCAGTCAGCCATACCTCTGAGTCAGTACTCTTGGAGCAATCCAAGGGAAGCCATGGGGCGATCGCCAGCGCTCCCATCGCAGCCAATGTGGTGATGCCTAGTCAGCTTGGCTCAAAAACAGCTAAGTCTGAAGCTGCTTCAGCGAAAATCCCGCTTCGCACCGCCTCCAAGCTCGTGCTGCAGGACTTGCGAGACCTCTGCGAAGGAAAGATCCTGGCACTCTACATCCCCGGATTCTACTCCGCAGAAACGGCCCAGCAGCTCAGCCAACAGCTCATTCACCATGCTCAGTTTGAGCGTTACTTTCGCGCCCCGGACATTGGCGTACAGCGCACTGGCATGACCTTCTTTGAGACCAATGGCAGCACCGACATGCTGCTGCGCTATTACGACGAAGCCCTCACCGGAACCCAGGCCCTCCGAGCGGCCTGTTCGCCGCTGCTCTCTCCAGTAGACCGATTACGGTTAGAGATTGGAGACCTGTGGCTCGATGGTATTTCCGTTGAGAATGCCCACGGGCGTCCCATGCTGGCGGGCATTGGCCGCGTGTTTGAGAACGGATTTGAGTTGCCCCCTCACCAAGACATCCTGGCTCGGGATCTGCGCGATGCCACCTTGGACCCCTTAGATAATCACCAGCCTCTTAAGCGACAACTCTCTACCAATATCTACTTGCAACCCGCAGACGAGGGGGGAGAGTTAGAGGTTTGGGACCTGAGCCCTTCCTTCCAGGAGCAACAGGCCATTCGAGATGAAGAGTTTGCTTACGAAGGCATTGTCGATCGCGCAAGTCTCCCTGAACCCGCCTTTGTGCTATCCCCCCAGCCTGGCGATTTGATTCTGTTTGACTCTGGCTGTATCCATGCCGTGCGAGCCTCCCAAGGACGAGCCCGCGTTTCCATGTCGCTATTCCTGGGCTATCGCGGTGCGAACCGCCCCCTTACCTATTGGAACTAGCTTGTAAACCGCTCTCCTCTGGGCCTTAAATCGTGGAGCTCACAGGAGAGCGGAAACCGCAAAACCCTTCCCCTGCCTGCAACCGTCCCTTATTTTGTTCGGTAACCTACCCTTCTTAGGGGAGTCACAGACTGAGGAATATGGACGAGACTGTTCTCAGAAAGCAAAACATTTGTGTTTGCTCAACAGAGCATTGTTCAGGTTTTATCAGCTCGCCTCTGGCTTGCGAAATCTCCTGGGCATCCCACAGCAAGTTAGAGAGAAGCAAAAAGCAACACCATGGCAAAAGTTGTCGGAATCGATTTAGGAACCACTAACTCCTGCGTTGCAGTGATGGAAGGTGGTAAGCCCACCGTAATCGCTAACGCTGAAGGACTCCGCACAACGCCTTCAGTT
>CALLAT010000072.1 GCA_938002085.1 uncultured Pseudanabaenaceae cyanobacterium | reverse complement strand
GTGGCAGGCACCACAGGAAGCATTGTTGAATTCGGGACCGAGGCCAGGGTTGATCGGGGCAGGTGAGGTGACGAAGACTGCGTCAAAGGCAACGTCTCCAGCCGCGTGGAGATCCATTTCCTCCGGTGTTAGGCCAGTGGCGGGGAGGCCAAAGGCTTTGGAGGAGCGGTTGTTTACGGTGGTGATGCCACCAGCTCGGGGGGCTTCACTGACGGCGTTGCGGAGGTTAGCCCGATCGCTATCCAGCAGTTGCGTGAGCAAAATAGCGGCAATGCCTGCGATCGCAAACATCACCAGATAAATCAGCGCTTTGGGTAAGCGGCGTGGTGTGGCAGTCATGGTTTTAAAGGCTCCTAGGGGAGCAGTCACCCAGTAATGCGACTACTCCCCTTGTTGTGATATCGAGATTGGTTGATAGCGAGATGTGACCGAATAGGCTAGTCAGGGGCCTTCAAATGTTGAAGCCCCCCTATTCGGTCAAGCCGGTTAGATCAGCGGAATGACCTTTTCTGAAATGGTGTCCTTCACCGTCAGAATGGCTTCCACTGCGGCCTCGATTTCATCCTTGGCCTCGGGATCCACCAAGCTCTCTTCCAGAGGCAGAGGAATTGCCGCCAGGGCAGCTTTGGCATCTGCGATGCTGGCTTTGACTTCGCTGTCCACTGCGGGATCAATGCCAGCGATGTAGTCGCTGATGCTCACTGCGGCTTGGCTGCTGCCCCCAGGGAAAGAACCGATGTAACCATTCTCAGCACTCTGGAGGTTACTGGTCAGGTCATTCTGTAGGGTTTGCTGGCTGAAGTAGCTTTCCAAGGACGTCACATCTTGGTCGATGAAAGCGGCTTCCAACTTGTCTTCGCCTACTTCAGTCAGGCTATCGATGATGCCGACCAGTAGCTCTTGGCTGCCAGCGAACACGGTGGGGTAGATGTTGTTGCCATCGGTTCCAGCGGTGGTGAAGACCTCGCTGTAAGGTGCTTGGCCGTTTACGCCATCGGTCCAGCTGGACAGCAGCGCTGCAGCTTGAGTCGCTAAGTCTGCACCCAGGCCCTGGAGGAAGGCCAGTTCGCGATCGCTAAAGTCCGCGACGGGCTTATTCGCACCTTCGGTCCCGAAGATGATGTACTCGATGGCATGCATGCCCCGCTCGGTGTCGCCCAGCCCAGCCACTGCGGCTTCATCCACTGCATCATCGCTGGCGAGGATGGCGTCAATATCAGTTTTGTTCACAGGCCAGGAATCCATGGCACCGTCGAAGCCTAGGGCACCTGCAGGACCAAACGCGAAGGTCTCGGTTTGCTCCCAAGAGGTGCGGGCAGCAGCCCATTCGCTTTTCACTGCATCGAGAGTGGCATCGCTGGGGCTCGCAACAAAGGCATCAATCGCGGTGCTGAGGGCTGCGGTTTCGCCACTGAATTGCCCGTACTGGGGCAGAACGACGTTTTCAGTGAATTCGGAGAGGATTTCAACGTTGTCGAAGGTACCAGCCCACTTGAAGTCTTCAGTGGAAGCGCCTTCGCCGCCTTCACCGCCTTCGCCGCCTTCACCGCCTTCACCACCTTCGCCGCCTTCACCGCCTTCGCCGCCTTCACCGCCCTCGCCGCCTTCACCGCCTTCGCCGCCTTCACCGCCCTCGACGGATTCAGTGGAAGCACCTTCGCCGCCTTCACCACCGTCAGTTGCAGCGGGGCCACAAGCAGCAACGGATACGGCTAAGCCAACTGCTAAGAAGAGCTCTACAGCCTTAAATTTCTTTGCCATCTTGCGATTAAATTCCCTTAAATTAATGGAGTTGTTTCTAATGTGAGTTGGAAACTAGCTCTGAGAGTCCCTATCAATAGGTGCTACTCCTCAGCGTCGTGAACTCACGATTCTGAACTGAAGACCCGCACCTCTCGTAAGAAAAAAGGCGTTTCCCTACTAGACTAGATAATAATACCTAGGTTGTCTGATGAGAATGCATGTCGATTAGACTAGGGCAAATCTTGAAAAATCTCAAGACTATTTGTAGTGATTCTCAATAACGAACTGGATGTCTTAGCATGAGGAGCATTTAAGCTAGAACGACTCTGGCCCTCTGCGCGATCGCGGCTGCTTGGTAGATGCTCGGCCTCGTTTAAGGTAGATAATCGGATCTCCTCTACGTGTCGGTCTCGGTGAGATGCGGGTCGATATCGTCGTAATTGCTGGGTTGGACTATGACTGGGCGAGAGATAATGAATGTTCGTTGATAAATCCTAGGTATTTCGCTCTGCTTCGCCAATTAATTCGTCAGTGTAGTAAGGGATTCTGACGTCAACTCTGTCGCAAAAATACGTAGCGTTATATTCCCTAAATTTGGATGAATGAGTTCCTTGATTTTGGGAATTATTTGATTATCTAGGCTCGTTGATCTAGTGGCGATTCTTCAACCTCAATACTCTGAAAATATAGGCTTAAGCTGCTCCTACTGGATTGATCTGAGCTTGTATCTTTTCTCTCGCTATGAATGATCTGTTCCAACAAACTTTAGCGAAGGCTGAACAGTTTCAGCAGCTGGAGAGGTATTACGAGGCAGGGGACTACTACGATCAGGCGATCGCCATTGCCATTGCCCAAGAAACTCCCCAGGCAGTTGCCCAAGCAAATGAGCAGACTGCCCTGTTTTACCTTAGTTGGGGCAAGATGAAAGTTGCTGCGGGGTATTTGCAGGAAGCTTTTGATAGCTACGTTTCTGCTGGTTTGGAGTCAGCCGCTGATGCATTGTTGAACGACTATCCTCAGTTGTGTAAGTCTCCTGGCTTTCCTGGGAATGAAGCTGATGCGAGATTAGAAGAGGTCGAGGCTGCTAAGGCTTTAGATCGTGAGTTTCGCTTTTTGAAATTTGCAATGGAGCATGTCTCTGACTGTGTCTATTGCATCTCGCCGAAGGGTCGTATCGTTGATGTCAATCAAGCCTCTTGTCGGCGTTTAGGATACTCCCGCGAAGAGCTCTGTTGCCTGTCGGCCTTTGATGTGGCTCCAGCCTTTGACCAAGCTGCCTGGGATGCCCATTGGCTTGAGCTAAAGCAGCAAACCAATAGCACCATTGAGTCTTGGCATCAGACCCAGTCGGGGGAGATGTTCCCCGTGGAGATGGTTTGCAACTATTTGGAATATGCGGGGGAGGAATACAGCTTTGCCCTTGTTCGCGATATTAGCGATCGCAAGCAGGCTGAAGCATTATTAATGCTGAGTGAAGCTCGTTCTAAAGCTGTCTTTGAACAGGCCACAGTTGGCTTTGTCGAGGTGGATATGGAGACTCGGCAATGTTCGCGAGCGAACCCAGCCTTTTGCAAGATGATGGGCTATACCGAGGAGGAGCTGTTGGGGATGGGGGTTCTGGATTTGACTCACCCTGATGATGTTCCCTCTTCTATTGCTGCCATACAGCGCCTCTATTCTGGGGAGTGCAGCAACCTCAACCTAGAAAAGCGATATTTGCGTAAGGATGGCACAACCTTTTTCTCAGATACCACGATTTATCTGTTGAAACTCCAAAACGGAGAAGCGATCCATAGTGTGGGGCTGGTGCAGGATATTAGCGATCGCAAGGCAGCTGAAAGAGCGCTTAGCCTGACTCAGTTTGCCTTAGAAGCCACGGCCACCGGGATTTTTTGGATTAATGAACAGGGGCGTTTTATCAATGTGAATGAAGCTGCCTGTATGCGCTTAGGCTATAGCCCCGCAGAGCTGCGGTCTCTGTGTGTTTGGGATATTACCCCTGACCTTTCTGCGGAGGCTTGGCCTCACCATTGGGAGTCGGTGAGTCAACATTCCTTTGCTCGATTTGAAACTTTTCATCAGGCGAAGAATCGAGATATCTATCCAGTTGAGATCACGAGTAATTATTTGGAATATGAAGGGATAGGTTACTTGTTCGCCCAAGTTCAAGATATTAGTGAACGAAAGCAAGCTGAACGTTCCCTCTTGTTTACTCAATATTCTGTCGATAATGCTGCAGACTGCACCTTCTGGATTGAGCCCGATGGCATGATTGCCTATGCGAATCAAGCCGCTAGTGACATGCATGGATACTCCGTAGAAGAGTTGACGAGTATGTCTGTATTGGAGCTTAGCCCTGGGATGTCCTATGAGTTGTGGGTTCACCATTGGCAGGAGATTAAGGAGAGGCGGAGCTTGAGCCTAGAGGCGGTTCATCGCCGTCGGAATGGAGAGCACTTTCCTGTGGAAATTGTGGTTAACTTCCTGGAATTTGAAGGAGAGGAATATAACTTTGCTCGGGTGCGAGATATTAGCGATCGCAGACAAGCAGAGGATAAGCTTCGTGCCAGTGAGCAACGCTTCCGCCGGGCCATTGAAGATGCGCCCTTCCCCATCATGATTCATGCCGAAGATGGTGAGGTTTTGCAAATTAGTTCAACCTGGACTGAGCTGACGGGCTATAGCCATGCAGAGATTCCAACCACGCAAGCTTGGGCGGAGCGGGCCTATGGGGAGCAAGCGGCGACCATCCTAAAGGAGGTAATGGTGAAAAAATATGCCCTAACCTCTCGATGGGAAGAAGGTGAATTTTCGATTAGAACTCGGGATTCGAGTCAGTGCCAATGGCAATTTAGTTCTGCCCCGCTGGGTGCGCTGCCCGATGGTCGGCGCGTGGTGATTTCCATGGCAGTGGATGTCACTCAACGCCGTGCCGTGGAGGCTGAGCGAGAAAATTTGCTAGATACATTATCTAGTCTAAATCAAGCACTAGAACAGGCGAATGGGCAGCTGGAAGGTTACTCCCAAACTCTGGAACACAAGGTCGAGAAACGCACGGCTGAGTTGCAAGCTGCTAAAGAACAAGCTGATAGCGCGAGCCGAGCTAAAAGTGAGTTCTTAGCCAATATGAGCCATGAGTTACGAACTCCTATGAATGCCATTCTGGGCTATGCCCAGATTTTGGGACGATCTACAAATCTGATTCAGCGTGAGCATGATGCAGTCAACACCATTTATCAATGTGGTTCTCATCTTTTGTGCCTGATTAACGATATTCTTGATCTCTCAAAAATCGAAGCGCGAAAATTAGAGTTAGCTCCAGTCTTGGTGCATCTCTCTTCTTTATTAGAAGGTGTTGTTGACCTATTTTCTGAGCAAGCAGAAGCCAAGGGGATTCAATTTACGTATCAGCCCAGTGTTGACCTACCGGTTGGCATTGAAGTGGATGACACTCGTTTGCGCCAGGTGCTGCTAAACCTGTTGGGTAATGCGATTAAATTCACCGAGCTGGGTTCGGTCACCTTCGTTGTTGACTGTTTGGCATTGACCCAGACCCAGGCTTCCTTGCTGTTTTCGGTTGTGGATACGGGCCCAGGTATTGCGGAGGCTGATTTGCTCAAGCTGTTTGATGCTTTTGAGCAAGTGGGTGATCAGCGAAAGCAGCAGGAAGGAACCGGCCTGGGACTGGCTATCAGTCAGAGAATTGTGGCACTCATGGGGAGTGAGCTGCATGTGGAAAGTCAGCTTGGAGAAGGGAGTGAGTTTTCTTTCATCCTGCAGGTGCCCCTGGTGGCCAGTCGGGTGGCGAGGCCAATCTTGCCGCAGCCGGAGGATCAGGTGGTGGGATATGTCGGTTCCCGCCGGACGCTGCTTGTGGTGGATGAATGTGTGAAAAATCGGATGCTTCTGGTGAGTCTATTGGCTCCTTTGGGGTTTGTGATGATTGAAGCGGAGAATGAGCAAGGGGCGAGGAGTTCTTTGGCGGAGGAATCGCCGGATTTGGTTATTGCTGATGTGGACCAGTCTTTTCTGAATGGTGTGGCACTGGTGAGACAAATTACCCAGCTCGAATCTGAGCAGCCTATTTTGGTGCTGGCGACTGCGATGTCGGAGCCAGACCAACAAGTGATGGTTGAAGCGGGCTGCGACCATCACTTGTTTAAACCCTTGGAGGTTGGAGAATTGTTGGCTGTTCTGGCTCAACTCTTGGGGCTGGAATGGTGCTATGCCAGCCAAGCGGTTGAGTCTGGCATCAGTCCAGATGAGCGAGATCGGGAGATGCTGGTGCTGCCTCCCGAGATAGAACTACAGCAACTTTTGGACTTTGTGCACCGGGGTCGTATTCGGAAGTTGCGCGAGCGATTAGAACAACTGGAGCAGGAGGAGGCGGGCTATGCCCTGTTTTCCGATACTTTGTCAACCTTGGCTAAGCAGTTTGACATGGAAGAGATGGAGGATTTTTTGCAGCGATCGCTGCAAAAAAGTGCTGTTTAATTCAGCTGGAGTGGACTGGGAATCACTCTTGGAGAGAAAGCTCGCTAGCGCAAATGCCTGGAGGCGCTATGTGGAGGCAGTACCTGTAGGGCATCTAGGATTGGACTGACTTTGGGCGATCTCCCCTATCAAGGAAGAATTTGACAGAGGCGACTGTTTGGAGCAATTTCCCCTTGCTCAGGTGGCCGCAGCCTATACTTAGAAGGCAATACATATGCGCAGAGTGTTCGGGCTCGTGCCAAAGGGGAGCGTTCAGTTGATGTCAGAGCAGCAGGTTTATGATGTGGCGATTGTGGGAGGCGGTGTCTGCGGCACGGCGCTTCTTTATTGCTTGAGCAACTATACCAATCTCCAGCGGATTGCTCTGATTGAGAAAGAAGAAGATGTGGCCCTGGTGAATTCCCAGAAGACCAGCAATAGCCAGACTCTGCACTTCGGCGATATTGAAACGAACTACACCCTGGAAAAAGCTGAGCGCGTCAACCGTGGGGCGAGTTTGGTGAAGCAGTATTTGCTCAATGGTGACCCCGAGCAGGTGGTCTATAGCAAATATCACAAGATGGTGTTGGCGGTGGGGGCGGAGCAGTCCCAGAAATTGCGCGATCGCTATGAGGTGTTTAAGCAACTATTTCCCGACCTCCGCATTATAGATCGTGAAGAGATCTCCCGCGTTGAGCCTAAGGTCCTGGAAGGGCGACCCGAAGATGAAGAGGTGACGGCACTGTTCACCAGCGAGGGCTACACCATTGATTTTCACAAGCTCTCCCAGTCTTTCCTCTCGAACTCCACCCAGGACGCAGCCAAGTCAGTGGATGTGATGTTGGGGACGATGGTGACAGGGATTGAACGTATCTCAGATGGCGGCTATCAGGTCCGCAGCAAAGGATCAGATGGGCAGGTCAAAACCATCACGGCCAAGGCAGTTGCAGTTACAGCGGGTGCCCACAGCCTGCTGTTTGCCAAGTCCATGGGCTATGGCTTGGACTATGCCCTGCTGAGTGTGGCGGGTAGCTTTTATCTGGCTCCGGAATTGCTCAATGGCAAGGTCTACACTGTGCAGCTGAAGAAGCTCCCCTTTGCTGCCATCCATGGCGACCCCGAAGTCCATGATGTGAGCCAAACCCGCTTTGGCCCCACGGCGAAGGTGTTGCCCATGCTGGAGCGCCATCGCTATAAGACCATCATTGAGTATTTCCAGACGGCGGGCTTGAGCATTGCAGCCTTCCTCAGCTTCTTTAATATCCTGTCCGACTGGGAAGTGCTGAGCTATATCATTCTCAATGCACTTTATGACGTGCCCTGGATTGGTAAGCGGTTGTTTATTAAGAAGGTGCGTAGCATTGTTCCTTCAATCACTCTGGACCAGCTGACCTATGCCAAGGGCTATGGCGGGGTGAGGCCGCAGATTGTGAATTTGAATACCCAGCAGTTGGAGTTAGGGGAGGCGAAGATTATGGGCGATCGCATTCTCTTCAATATCACTCCCTCTCCCGGTGCTTCGACCTGCTTGAAGAATGCGGAAGATGACACCATTCGTCTGATGGAATTCCTCGGCGGCGATTATAAGTTTGACCGGGCGCGTTTTCTGAGTGACCTGGGCATCGAAGCAGGCACTAACAAGGCTGATACTAAAGTTTCTGCCTAGGCGCCTCGGCTGTGGGTGGGCTCTTACGACTGCCTCTTAGGACTGCCTGGGGAGTCTTAGCCACTTCTCAAGCAGCTCTGCTACGGCATTGGGATTGATCGGTTTGCTCAAGTAGTCGTTCATCCCTACAGCAAGGCATTTCTCTTGATTGCCATTCACAACATTGGCCGTCATGGCAATGATGGGGGTCTGGCGATGGTGCTCGCCCGCCTGGCCAGCGCGGATGGCTCGACTGGTCGCGTAGCCATCCATCTCCGGCATCAGGCAGTCCATAAAGATCGCGCTAAAGGCATTGCTCTGAGAAGTCTCTGTGAGGATTTTGAGGGCTTCAATTCCGTTGCAAGCCAGCTCGACATTTTCTAGCTTGAACCGTTTGAGCAGCCCTTTGAAGACGATTTGGTTGACTCGAATATCCTCAACAATCAGCAATCTAGTATCGGCGGGCCAGGACTGGGTTTCAGCGATCGCCCAATAAGGCTTGGCGCGTTCCAAGTCTGAATCCCCTGGGGAGGTTGAGGGGGAGAGTGAGCTGGCGGCATCTGACTGTCCCTGGATGTTCTCCAGGGTTTGCCAGAGCTCTAAGGGGGCGATGGGTTTGGTCAAAGATGTTGTGAACCCCAGCTCTGCAAATACTTTGGCATCGCTGCGATTGTTCATCGAGGTCATCATAACCAAGGGCATGTTGTGGCAGTTGGCACAGGCTTTGAACCGTTTGCCCAGCTCACTGCCGCTCATGTCCGGCATTTGCATGTCCACGAGGGCTAGATCGAAGGACGGCACAATGGTGTTGGCCTGGCTTTCACAGGTCGCTAAAGCTTCATTGCCGCTGCCCACCGCCGTGACTTTGTGGCCCCATTGTTGCAACTGCCGTTGGAGGGCTTGGCGATGGGGGGCATTATCATCAATGACCAGAATATGGCAGTGCGGCAGGACTGGGTTGCTGGGCTGGCAGAGCGTTGGGGCTGGATTGAGTTGGCTAGGCTGTAGCTGGACTGTAAATTCAAATCGACTCCCTTGACCTAGCTGGCTTTGCACTTCCAGATTCCCCCCCATCAACTGGCAGAGATGCTTACTAATGGCCAGACCCAGCCCGGTGCCACCATACCTACGGGTGGTGCTGGCATCGACTTGGTGGAAAGCCTCAAATAGGCCCGCCAGTTTCTCTGGGGGGATGCCAATGCCACTGTCGATCACCTGGCCCGTAAACCTAAATGCGTTGCCGGTTGGTTCCAGCTGGGCTTGGATTAAGACTTCGCCGGTATCCGTGAACTTGATGGCGTTATCGACCAGGTTGGTCAAAATTTGCCGCAGCCGTCCTGGATCGCCTTGGACAAGAGTTTGCGGAACCTGGCTGAGGTCCAGCACCAGTTCAAGGTTTTTCTCCTGGGCGCTGAGGGCCATGGTTTTGGCAAAGGTTCCCAAGATTTTCCAAAGGTCAAACTCAATGGACTCCAGTTCCAGCTTTTCGGCATCAATTTTGGAAAAATCGAGAATGTCGCTAATGATGGTGAGAAGAGAGGTGGCGCTGGACTGGGCAATGTCGACTTGGAAATGTTGTTCCTGGGAAAGCTTGGTTTCTCGCAGGAGATTGAGCATGCCAATCACCCCATTCATGGGGGTGCGAATTTCATGGCTCATACGGGCGAGGAAACTACTTTTGGCGAGGGTTGCCGCTTCCGCCTTTTCCTTCGCTTGAATCAGCTCGGCCTCGGCTCGCTTGCGATCGCTAATGTCTCGACAAACGCAGATGAGTTGCCCCCCTTCTATGAGGGTGAGGGAGAGGCCCTCCGGAAATGTGGAGCGATCTGAACGGCAGGCTATCGCTTCACCTTGCCAGGCTCCATCTCGCTGTAAGGCGGGAAACACATCCCGTTCAAACCGCTGCAATTCTGTCGCGAAATAGAGTTCATGCCAGGTTTTGCCAATCAAATCTTCCGCTTGCTCATAGCCAAATAAAGTCAGATGAGCCTGATTGATGTACAGGAATTTGTCCGCTTCTATAATGGCGATACCATCCGCTGCAGCCTCAATGGCAGCCAGCTGTTGCTTCATCGCAACTTCGGTTTTGCGGCGATGGGTAATGTCTTGGGAAATCCCCAATACCCCATTGACCTTGCCAGATAGGTCATGGAGAGGAAGTTTGTTGGTTTCAATCCACATTGTGTTGCCATCCAGCAGGGTTTGGGGGTGGATCATCCCCAGGCTCGCAGTATCTGAATCCATGACCCTGCGATCGGCAGAACGATAGGCTTCAGTTTCCTCCTCACGCCAGGGCAATTCATAATCTGTTTTGCCGATGAGGGCTGTGATGGAGTCTAAACCGGCTTCCCCAAGAAAGTGTTGATTGCAACCTCGATAAATTGAATCTTTGTCCTTCCAAAAAATAGACAAGGGAAAGGTGTCTAACACAGTCCATAAAAATTGCTCTTTTTCCTGCAAAACTGCGGTTCTTATTTCGACCTTTTCCTCTAGCTTTTGATTGAATTTTTCTTGGAGAATACTGGCTTGTTTGCGTTCCAGTTCAGCCACTGCCCGGGCAGCAAAGACTTGGAGGATTTTTCCCGCTCGCTTGGGATTTTGAATCGGTTTAGAATCTAATACACAGAGATGCCCAATCGCCTGACCTTGGGGATCCTGGAGTGCAATACCAAGGTAGCTATCGACTTCCATTTTGGCCAGCTCTAAATCATCAGGAAATTCTGTTTTGAGATCGACCTGACAGCTAAAAGAACCGTCGTGCAAAACCCGAGCACAAGGGGTTTTATTCAGGGAAAAATGATGGGGAGGCTTGAGGCTGCCATGGGCCCAAGAGGCCAGCGTTTCAAGTCGATTGTTTCGCGCTTCGGTTACGATCGCATAGGAGACTCCCAGGGCTTGGGCAATGTGGCTCACTAAAGCGTGGAAAAAATCTTGACCGGTGGTGGAGGCGGTACCGGCAATCAGGCTTTCTAATTGATCCTCAGCTTGCTTGCGATCGTTAATGTCGCTATGGAGACCGAGCATCCGCAGGGGCTGCCCCTCTGCTGTCCGCTCCGTCACCTTGCCCCGAGCCAGGATCCATTTATAGTTGCCATCTTTGCAGCGCAGGCGATGTTCGCTGCGATAAATCGGGATCTCACCTTTGAAATGCTTGTCCAGTTCGCTGATACAGAGGTCCTTGTCCTGGGGGTGGACCAGGTTTTCCCAAGATGATGGGCGGTCGCCGACTTCATGATCGGCATAGCCCAGCATGGCTTTCCATTGCTGAGAAAAGAAAACTTGATCGGTTTGCACATTCCAGTCCCAGACGCCATCCCCGGTGCATTCGAGGGCAAACTGCCAGCGGGCCTCCCTGGCTTGTAAGGCTGTCTCAGTGGTTTGGCTTGTGGGAATTTGGGGGGCTGTTTCAGGGCTGTCGTCAGGGCGATTTCCTGGGCTAGGCTTCAGAGCTGAGGGAGATTGGGCTTGACGGGGGACTGCTGTGGGCCAAGCTTGTAGCAAACTTTGGGGGGTCATCACGCCCAGGACCTGCCCTTGGTCATTCAGGAGGGGTAAGTGACTCACCTGATGTTGTTGAATCAGGCCAACCGCTGTAGCAACCCCATCCTGACCCTCACAGAGCTGGAGGCTGATCACAGGGGAGCTCATGACTTGCCCAAGGTTCAGGCTCTCTAGGGATTGGGGGTGAAGGCTGAGGCGGGTGATGTCCGCCAGGGTCACAATGCCTAGCAGTTGCCCCGCTGCTTGAACCAAAATGCAGCTAGATGTTGGGAGGCCTTGGGTTGCCCCAGTGAAGGTCCCACTGCTGGGGCGATCGGCAACAGAGGAACTCCGAGCTGAAATAGGGGAGGCAACGATATGGGAGAGCGCTTCGAGAACCGTTGTTTCAGGACTAAGGCCTAAGGGTACGGGAAGAAGAACAGCCTGGAGTTCGGATAGAACTAGAGCCATGGGAAATGGCCTGGGAATCACAGTAGTTATATTTATACTCCGTTAGTCGCTTGGCAATACGCAAATGCACATTGACTGAGCTAGGCAGTGACTGTCATGGGGAATTCGTGCGAAGGCTGATTTTTACAATCATTCCGGCCATTGATGATTGACTAGGACAGAATGAGGATTTTATGCGAAGTCTGATTCCATCCCCCCAGTCCCATCAGTGGCCATTGAGACTCAATCTTGGGGCCGAGGTGGGCCAGGTTGGTATTGGGGATGGGAGCGCTTCTTCTGCCCGCGCCAGTCCTGCTTCTCTCCCTGTTTCGACTTTTTTTCTTTCTTGGGTTGTGCAGGCATCGCAGCCTTATAGGCTTTCTCATTAGCCTTGGCCGACTTAAACATATCGACCATTTGACTCGGGTAGTCCACCCCGATAGCGACGCCAGATTCTTCCTGCTCCACCTTCAACATCTTCCAAGGCTCATGGATTTTGTGAGTCGGCACCGCTTGCAGCTCAGGGAGCCAATATTTGACGTAAGCTCCCTCTGGATCAAACTCCTGCGCCTGTTTTTTCAAGTTCAAGAAGCGGAAGGCTTGAGCCTCTGGTCCTAGTCCAGCGCTGAGATTCCAGTTGCCCCAGTTGCTGCAAGGCTCATAGTCAATCAGCAATGACTCAAACCACTCCGCCCCCATGCGCCAGTCAATGCCCAGATTCTTAGTCAAGAAGCTAGCAACATTCTGTCGACCTCGATTGGAGATAAAGCCCGTGAGCTTAAGCTCGCGCATATTGGCATCAACCAGTGGAAAGCCGGTCTGTCCCTCGCACCAATGCTCAAAGCGTTCGGAATCCTGCTGCCAGGGCAGGGCCACACCTCTTAGCCCTTCTACTTGAATCAGCTTTTTGCCATGCTTGGCCGCCATAAATTGAAAGTAATCCCGCCACAGCAGCGAAAACGTCACCGAGTCAGTCGAGTCAGTCTTGACCCGCTCTAACTTATAGTCCTGAATCTGCCAATAGATATAGCGAGGGGAGAGGCAGCCCAGGGCCAGCCAGGGGGAGAACTTACAGGAGTAGTCTGCTCCCAGCATGCCATTGCGGGTTTTCTGGTAATGCTGGAGATGATCGTCGTTCCAGAAGTAATCTTGGAGGCGCTGCTTGCCAGCGGTCTCGCCTCCTTTGAAGGCGAGGACGGCCCGGCTGTCCTGGGCTAATGGTTCAACTCCCAGGCCCCTTAAAGTTGGTGATGCACCTGCTTCTACACCCTTCGCCAGGGCAGGAAGTTCGGTGGGATTGTCAAAAGTTTCATAGACTTTGCTATCCGCTTCGATGATCTTGCGGAAGTAGGAAAATGAATCGGGAACTTTGGTCGGCTTGCAAGGCAGGTTATCCCGGTGGTAGAGCGTGGCCCCCCAGGCTGGCTTCAGCTCAACTTTCAGCGGCTTGATGGCAGCTTTAACGGCTTTCTCGATCTCAATGGCATCCGGTGCAGTTGCTTCGTGGTAACCCAAGCGAGTGATATTGAGTTGCTGAATCAACTCTGGGATGACTTCTTCAGGATGGCCTTGGCGAATGAGGAGGTCGCTGCCCAGGTGTTGGAGGTTCTGGCGGAGGTCCGCTACGCTTTCGAGCAGAAACTGAGCCCGGTAGCCCCCCGTTTTGGGGAAGCCAAAGCTTGTGGTTCCAAACTCCCTGGGGTCAAAGCAGTAGAGGGGAATAATGTCATCGACATCGTACAGGGCCTGGGCGATGACGGCATGGTCATGGAGGCGGAGGTCGTTGCGGAACCAGATGAGTTGACGGGCGGGCATAGCGGCTGAGCTCGGCGGGATGCTGAACTCACTGTAGGCCGCTGATGCTGGGTTGATGGAGAATCGGAATAATCCTTATTCTCCTTAGGGCTTGGGCTTTTGGGGGCGCTGAGCCCAGGCTGGGGTGTTGTTGTTGCTGTCGTTATTGCGGCGATCGCGACGGGAGCTTCCTGTGGAATCGCCTCCCCGGCCCTTCCCCTTCCCCCGTCGCCTCGGCTTCTCGCCTCGTGATGGTTGTGCAGGCATCGCTGTATTGTAAGCCGCCTCATTAGCCTTGGCAGATTTGAAGAGGTCCACCACCGGATTGGGATAATCCACGCCCATGCTGATGCCGAAGCGCTCCTGCTCCACTGGCAGTAGCTTCCAAGGCTCATGGACCTTGTGGCTCGGCACCTGCTTCAGCTCCGGCAACCAGTGCTTCACATAGATCCCTTTGGGGTCATAGTCCTTAGACTGCTTCTGGATATTAAAGAAGCGGAAGCCTCGGGCATCGTTACCCACCCCGGCAGTGTAGTTCCAGTTGCCCCAGTTGCTACAGGGGTCGTAGTCAATTAGCTGCGACTCAAACCACTCTGCCCCCATGCGCCAGTCAATGCCCAGGTTCTTGGTCAGGAAGCTGGCCACGTTTTGTCTGCCCCGGTTAGACATAAAGCCCGTTTGCTTCAGCTCTCGCATATTGGCATCCACTAGCGGAAAGCCCGTCATACCCTCACACCACAGCTCAAAGCGCTTTGCATCTTGTTTCCAGTGCAGGGGAATGCCCTGTAGTCCCTCGACTTTGAAGACTTTACTGCCATGCTTGGCACAGATGAATCTGAAATAGTCCCGCCACAGCAGCTCGAAAATGAGCCAGTAGGTGGAGTCATTGGCAATGCGCTGGCGTTCGTAGTCTTTGACTTGCCAATAGATATAGCGCGGTGAGAGACAGCCTAGGGATAACCAGGGGGAGAACTTGGATGAGTAGTCCGCTCCCTTCATGCCGTTGCGGGTGACCTTGTAATTCTGCAGATGGTCGCCTTTCCAGAAGTAGTCCTGGAGGCGCTGTTGACCTTGGCTTTCACCGCCCTTGAATGACAGAACCGCTCGTGAATCTATTGGTAGAGGCTCTACTCCTAACTCATTTAGCGTGGGTAATGCACCGGGCTCTACGTCCGTCGGCAGCGGCGAGAGCTGTGGGGGAGTGGGAAAGCTCTCGTAGACTGTGGATTGCTTCTCGGTTTCCTTGCGGAAGCGAGTGAAGACCTCAGGGATTTCAGAGATTGAGAAGGGAAGAGCGTCGGGGTGGTAGAGCGTGGCACCCCAAGCGGTCTTGATGCTGGTGCCCAGGGGCTGGAGCGCGGCTTTGACCTGAGCTTCCACCTGAGTCTCTTCGGTAGTGGTTTCCTCGTGGTACGCCACGGTTTCAATGTCGTATTGCTCTACCAAAAGAGGGATGACTTCTTCTGGCTTTCCCTGTCGAATGATGAGGTCGCTGCCGAGGGCCTGGAGACTTTGTTTGAGGTCAGCAATGCTCTCTAGGAGAAACTGGGCTCGGTAGCCGCCAGTCTTAGCAAACCCAAAGGGGCTGGTGCCAAATTGGCGAGGGTCAAAACAGTAGATGGGCAGGATCTCTTGCCCGGATTGAACGGCCTGGGCTAGGAGTTCGTGATCATGGAGGCGGAGGTCGTTACGGAACCAAAGAAGCAGGCGAGCAGGCATAAAGGTTTTGAAGGGGCGATCGCTTTCCCCACTGTAGTGCTGAAAAGTTGGATTTTGTAGGGAATTTGTCGATGCTTCAGTAATTTCTCTAGGATTGAATCAGGGGAATCTAATCACATCGTCTTCTCTCCGTTTCCGAATGATTAACTAGACTTTGGTGATTTTGGATACGCAGACTTGAGGACGTTATGGTCCAATCTTGATACATCAATGAACCTACGGAACCGAATCCGGAGACCCAGGGGAGATTGCTGGGGTTAGCCCCTAGGGAGTTCAGTGCTCCTCCCGATGGGGGAAGTTAGGCCAAATTGTCTCAATAGAACATCAAGCCCAATCCTTTGATGTTCTGGTTGGAACAACCCTTGTGAGTTTCCATGGATCGCGCTTTTAATGCTTTTTCTCAGTTAGATATTGCTGATCTATCAGATTCAGCCCGGTGGCTGCGTGGCATTGCGACGGCCACCCAAACTTTGATGACCCAAGATGACTTGGGCCAAGCGATTCGCATGGCTTTGGGCTATGTGGGCCAGGCCGCTCAAGTGCAGGTTGTATCAGTTTTCCAGGCCAATGGCTGGGGCCGACTGAGTCAGGAGATGCTAGAGCCTGGCAGGGATGCTTCGTCCCAGCTAGAATCGCCCCTGCCAGATGCATCCATTCCAGATGCTGTGAGCAGTTTGCTGTTGAGCGCCCGGTGGTCCAGTGATGATGATGTGGATGAAGCGGGTCGAGCCATTATTGACAGTGAGCCTGGAGCAATTTGGCATCCGCTATTGCTGCGTTGGCAAAAGGAGTGGTTGGCTGGGCGGGCGGTCTACGGCCCAGTGGAGAGCTTTCCCTCGGAGGAGCAGTCATTACTGACAGAGCAGGGGGTGCAATCATTAATCGCGGTGCCGATTCAGGTGCAGTCACCGTCGGGGTCGCCTTTCTTTTGGGGCGTGCTAGGTCTAGAAGCGAAGCAGCCCTTGAACTGGTCTTTGACGGAACTTTCAACGCTTTGGTCTGTGGCGGCTTGCCTGGGGGGAGCGATCGCCCGAGACGAGGAGCAACGACGCCTCCAAGCGCTGAACCACGCCCTTCAAGCCCAGGTTAATGCTGCGCTACAGCCGCCCTATGTCGGTGGAGCAGTGGGAGAGAGCCTGCCCCGCGATCCTGATGAATTACCGGCTGCTCCCAGCTCCCAGACCCTAAACGAGCTGCTTGCGGACCAACGGCAGCAAACCAAGCGGGATTTTTTGACTCGTCTCAACCAGGGGTTGAGTGAACCCCTCAATGGCGTTTTGGGCCAAGCCCAACAGCTCAATCGCACCCTCAAACTGGGAGCAGAGGAAGAGCAAGGGCTGGCCATGATTCACCAACATGGCTCTAAGTTGCTACAGCAGATCCATTGGATGTTGGATCTGGATCGTTTGAAGTCTAATGTGCTGACGCTGCATCCTGACCTTGTCCATTTCCCCTCTTTCCTCCAAGGCATTATGGAGGCTTGTCGGCCAGATTTGGAGCAGGCTGGACTGCTGCTGGTGTCTCAACCAGGGCTGAATTTGCCCCTGGGGGTGATTGTGGATGTACCCCGGTTGCAGCAGGTGTTGATGGCTTTGCTAAGGAGTGCAATCGGGGAGGGACAGCTGGGACAAATTACGTTTTCCATTCGGGTGCTGTCCCATCGCATTACCCCTCGCCCCCAAGCGAGTCGGCTGCAATTCTCGGTGACGAAGACGTCTCGCAATCCTGACGAAGATACCGTGAGTCTGGCTGTTATTGCTTCTGAGCAAGCGGGTGAGACTGAAGGGGATTTGGCGATCGCAGTAGCCCAGCAGTTGGTCGCTCGCATGGGCGGGCAGTTGCTCGCGGAACCTTGGCTGCCCACCAGTCACCAATGGGGCTTTGAGCTAGAGCTCCCGGTGCAAGCCGACTGGCACCAGCTGAAGTTAGAAAGCTCCCAGGCAGTGGGCTATGAGGGGCCTCGTCGGCGCATTTTGGTGGTAGATGATCGCTGGGAAAATCGTGGGGCGCTGACCAGCTTGCTGTCCCCGCTAGGGTTTGAGCTTTGTGAAGCTATGGATGGTCAAGATGGCTTGAGATGCCTGCAATCCTTCCAACCTGATTTGGTGATTACGGACTTGGTCATGCCGGTGTTGGATGGCTTTGCCATGATGGCGAAGATTCGTGCCCAGGCCGAATGGGAAGAGTTGCCCATTCTGGTCTCTTCGGCTTCTGTTGACTTGAGAGAGCAACAGCGCAGCCTGGAGCAGGGAGGCGATGATTGCTTGACCAAGCCGGTCAATCTAGAGGAATTGTTGGGGCTGTTGAAAAAACATTTGGGCTTGCGATGGACCTATCGCGATCAGGCCACGATGCAGTAAAGCAGATGGTTCTGACTGCTCCTTCCTCTGTGGGCTTGGTGCTTCGCTTTGTATATTGAGGGGCTTAGGGACTGCCAATGAATAAAGCATTCGAAGTCCAGCAGTTCCAGCAGAGCTGCATTCAACCCTTGCCAGTTTGGCTTCGTCTGGCAGCTTGGAACATATTGTCGCGAATCGCGCTGAACGTCCCGCTGAGCATGATGCGTTCGTATGCCTCAATCACTTCGTTAAACTGATGCTGACGGCCAGAAAAGGCAGTCAAGGATTCCCGTCTAAAGGTGGCAAAGCTATCACGTTGATCAAAGGCTTGGTAAACGTCTAGAACGAATTTGCGATTCGAAAATGCTGTTATATGTCGCTAGATGTCGCTAGATGGTAAGAGAGTTGATTGGTTTCTCCCCGAGCAGTTAGTAATCCTTGGTTGAGCAAGGCTTTTAGATCTCGTTGGAGCGATCGCCGAGACACTTGTGGGCAGAGCCGCTCACAGTCTTGAATCGTTAAGCTGTCATATTCCAACGCATAGGCTAGGGCTGTGATTTGGCGATCGCTCAGCCTATGCTGTTGTCCTAACTCAATCGCCTGCTCTCGAGCTGCCAGCGCGGGGGATTGCTCCTTGATGTTGTCACCGACATGGGGCTCTAGATAGCGAAAGAGTAAGGCTTCAATTTCCTTATAGAGTGCGGGTCGCTGTTGAGGATCACCGCGCAACGCTGAAAGGAGGAGTACCTGATAGGAGCGGAGAAAGACCTGGCCGAGGAGCTGACTTTTGGCTGGGTTAAGGCTGGGGTTACGCGATCTCAATAGCTCTGATAAACGCTCAATCTGCCATTGGTCAAAGCTTTCATCAAAGTAAGCGAACATCTCTGGCGCGACAAAATATTGAGTGTAGATAACGCAGGGGGCTGGATCTAGGAAATACTGCGCATACCCCTGAACGATCTGCTCCACGATGACTTTGAGCGGCTGGCTCATAAATTGCGGCGTTACAAGATTGGCCTGAATCCGATCAATACTGTCTCGATGACGTTTCTCTAGGGCATGGAATATGGCTAGCTTATCCGGGAAAAAACGATAGATTGTCCCCACGGCTGTACCGGCCCGCTCCGCTATATCATGAGTCGTGGCCTTGTCATAACCCATCTCCCAAAACACCTCAGCGGCAGCCACAAGGATTTGCTCCAGGCGATCTTGGCTGCGCTGCTGCTGGGGCTGATTGCGGAGGGGCATGGCGATTCGCAATTCAAGGCATGAACCTTGACAAACTAGATTGCATAATGATTATTCTAGATTAAAGATGAATTATTCGTCACTTCTGGAGCAGATTTTCTATGTCTATGCTCGAAGGTGCACCCTGGCTACTGGCCCATAAGTCCATGCTGAAGGTGAACGAGCCTTTGAAGGTATCGTTGTATGGGCAAGACTATGTGCTGTGGAAAGACAGCCGCGATGAGGTGACGGCGTTACCTAATGCCTGTCCCCACATGGGAGCCATGTTGTCTGAAGGCTGGTGTGAGGCTGGGGCAGATGGTCGTAGCCGTATTGTTTGTCCGTTTCATGCCCTTGAATTTGACCAGGCAGGCTGTACCGTTTTGCCAGGCTCAGGCAAGCAAACCCAGTCGCTTCTGGAACCACTAGAGTTGGTTATACAAGGAGATTTCATTTGGAGCTATGGCGGTCATGAGCCCCAACGCCCTATCCCAGGACTGCTCAACCAAATTGCAGCGGAATACGCTTGGATTGGTGCGACATCAGATTTCAGCGTGACCACCCCCCTGTTGTCCATGCTGCTAAATATGCATGATTACAACCATCAAAATGGAACCCACCGAGATTTATTTCGTATTGAAGAGGTTCGGTTTCAGCGCTTTGTTGATCAGGGGCATCACTCTGAAGCTTTTTTTGATGCACCTACGGCTGCACCGCGCTGGGCTGAAATTCGTCGGAATCCTGCAGTGCTGACGATGCCCTCGGTCATCGAAGCTCATTTGGAAAATCACTTTCCCAATTTTGTGATTTTCCATGGCAAGACAGGGTTTGGCTTCATTAAGCAGTGTCATATTTTTGTGCCAGAGGCAGAGGGGCAGACTCGCACCTATGCTCTGGTTTTTGGTCGTTGGAAGACCCCTTTATTAAGACCGTTGTCGAATGCGATTCTTGGGTTAGTGAATACTGTGGTGAAGCAGGATGCCGAGATTCTCAATCACCTCTATGCCGATCAGCCCCAGCGACTCAAGCTCAATAATGAGGTGGGGTTGGACTGGGTTCGGCGTAATTATGACAGCTGGCCCAGCATTGCAGAGCCAAATTTTTCTAAGGGGCGTAACAGTTGAATAACAAACAGATTACAAACCACTGCGTGATCGGGGCTGGCTCAGTTCCCTCGATACAGTGAAAGAGCTGCGCCGAGATGGATGCGATGACGATGCCTTCTGTTAACCCCCAGTTGCCCCCTGGACCGACCACCCCAACCCTGGTGCAGACGTTTCAGCAGTTGCTTAGTCCGCTCCAGTACTTTCCAGAGCAGCAACGCAAATATGGTGATGTTTTCACGCTGAGATTTGCGGGGATGCCGCCGCTAATCGTTATTGCTGACCCCAAGCTGACTCAAGCACTGTTCACCATGAATCCCAAGCAGTTTGATTCTGGAGAGGCCAATCGAAGTTTCTTGGAATCTTGGGTGGGGCAAAACTCTCTGCTGCTGCTAGATGGCGATCGCCACAGCCGCCAAAAGCGATTGCTGATGCCGCCGTTCCATGGCGATCGCATGCGGGCCTACGGAGAAACGATTCAGGCCATTGCCCAACAGGTCGTTGCCGAGATTCCCTTGGAGCAACCCTTTATTGCTCGGGAAATGACCCAGCGGATCTCGTTGCAGGTCATCTTGCGCACGGTGTTTGGCCTAGAAGAAGGCGATCGCTTCACAGAATTAGAGCAACGTCTGAGCAGCATGGTGGATTCCATGACCAGCTCGGTTTGGCGCACGTTGGCAGTGTTCCTCAAGCCCTTGCAGCAAGACCTGGGGGCCTGGAGTCCCTGGGGGAAGTTCCTGCGTCAGCAGCGGGCCATCGATGACTTAATCTATGCCGAAATTGCCGAACGTCGGGGCCGAGACGAGGATGGCATGGATGTCCTGAGCCTAATGATGGCGGCGCGGGATGAGGATGGCGAGCCCATGACGGACCAGGAATTGCGGGACGAGCTGATGACGCTGCTGATCGCAGGCCATGAAACCACGGCTACTGCGATCGCCTGGGCACTCTATTGGGCTCATCGCCAGCCTGAGGTGCATCAACAACTCATGGCGGAACTGGGGGATTGGAAAGCCCAGGGCGGGGCATTAGAGGGGGTGCTCAAGCTGCCCTACTTGGATGCCGTCTGCGCTGAGACCCTGCGAATTTTTCCCGTCACGCTGTTTACCTTTGCCAGAATGCCCAAACAACCTGTTGAATTGGGCGGCTATCGATTTGAGCCAGGGTCGATGCTCTTGCCCTCTGTTTATCTCACTCACCGTCGGGAAGATCTCTATCCCCAGGCTGACCAGTTTCGCCCAGAACGCTTTCTGGAGCGACAGTTCTCCCCGTTTGAGTATTTGCCCTTTGGTGGCAGCAATCGCCGCTGCATTGGAATGGCCTTTGCCCAGTATGAAATGAAGCTGGCTTTGGCGACCTTGTTGACGGAGGCTCAGTTTGAGTTGCGCGAGGCGGAACCGGTGACTGCCGTGCGGCGTGGGGTGACGATGGCTCCGCAAGGGGGGATCTCGATGGTCCGTTGCCGTTCCGCTGCTTAGGGGCTCTGGAGCTGGGAGGGAGAGGCGATCGCCCAGATTGGTTCGCCGTGACTCTGAGTCACGCAGATATAAATTGGGAACAATTAATGACATAGAACTCCAGCTAAAACGGGTTTCTATCCTTTGAGTCATAAGAAATTTCGATAAACATAGAACCTCTCGGCAATCTAGTTTAGGCCCATGCTTAATGCTGGAAATCAAGCTCTTCTGGGAGCATTTGAGGGTATCTTTCTTGATTTTGTGGTGTAAGGCTACCAATTTTAGACCTTTTCAATTCAGGTTGATTTCGGTCTGACTGAGCCCAGAGCTGAGATTATTGCAGCTCCTTTTAAGCTGGCTTAGATGCTCGTTGATGAGTAATCTTCACCTTCTCTATCTGATGATGAATGCGACTGTGGGCGAATCTCCTTCTGGCTTAGGCTCTTCAGAGCAGGCTGCTTCCCAGATCGATGGTGAGGCTGTAGAGCTGGCGCCTCAGCCTTCCATCGCTGCCCTGACGCGAGAGTTGGAGCTTTACAAATATGCGCTGGATCAGTCCGCCATGGTATCCGTCGCCAATGCCGAGGGCGTACTCATCTATGCCAATGAGCATCTGTGCCAAGCCTCCCGCTACCAGGCTTCCGAACTCATGGGAGGGAGCTATGAAATGCTGGCTTCTGGGTTTCACTCCGCTGAATTCTTTCAAGACATAGGACGCGTCGCTTCAAGTGGTGAGATTTGGCAAGGTGAAGTGTGCCATCGCACTAAAGACGATCAGCACTATTGGGTGGACACCACGGTTATTCCCTTTCTGAATGAGGCAGGCCAACCCTACCAATATTTGTCCATTCGCAATGAGATTAACCAGCGCAAGCAGGCGGAAACTGTCCTTCAGCAAAAACACGAGAAGCTGCAATTACAACTGGCTAAAAGCCAGGCAATGCAAGCCCGCTTGGATGGCAATAATCGTATCTTGGGATTAATTGCCAATCGTGCTTCCTTGATCGAGGTCTTTGAGGAGATTGCTCAAACGACAGAGATATTATCAGGGGATGCGCTTTGCCAGATCATGCGGGTTGACCTGCAGCGCGGTACGCTCCTCTCCCAGGCGGCTCCCAGCTTGCCCCAAGACTTCGTTCACAAAATGGATGGTCTGCCAATCACGGCCCATGCGGGGGTTTGTGCAGCAGCGGTCCATGGGCAACGCACCATCATTGTTCCTGATAATGCATTGCCGAGTACGGTGACGCCTGATGCACCAGAGCATGGTCGAGAATTGGCATTAGCCCATGGTTTGCAGGCCTGTTGGGCGAAGCCGATCCTTTGCCAAGGCAAGCCGGTGGCAGTGATTGCAATGTATTACCCCCAGGCTCAAGTGCCCAGTGAGGTAGATGACCTCTTGATGGAGCAGGCCGTTGACTTGGCCCAAATTGCCTTGGAGCGCCATGGAGCGGAGAGAGCTTTGCAAGATCGGCTCCAGCAGCAGCTACTCCTGGGGCAAATAACGCGGGATATCCGGCAGAGCTTGAATCCCAGCCAAATTTTTCATATGGCTGTGACTCGGGTGCGGGATTTGCTGCAAGCCGATCGCGTCAGTATTTTTCGCTTCAGCCAGGGGGAGGAAGCCACGGAAGGGGAATGTGTGGCCGAAGATGTCCAAGCGGTCTACGGGTCCCTGTTGGGGAGTCGGATTGATCACAATGCTTTAGAAGAACTGATTCTAGGCGAGGGAGATCAGCTTGGTGATTTAGTCGCGATTGAAGACATTTATGCTAAGAACTTCAGTCCAAGGTTTTTGGCTTTACTAGAACCGATGCAGGTGCGCGCCATGATGGTGGTGCCGCTGATGATTCGTCAGGAATTCTGGGGATTGTTGTGCATCCATCAATGCTCTGGCCCGCGCCAATGGCAAGCTTCGGAAGTGGACTTTGTTGAGGAAATTACAGCTCATCTTGGGGTCGCGTTGCAGCAAGCGGAGTTGCTGACTGAGGCGGAACAAAAGTCGTTTAAGTTAACCCAGTTGCTATCTACGGTACAGCTGCAAAAGGAGCAGCATAGTCGCACTGCAGAGCGAGAGCGAGGGATCTCGCGGGTGATTCAGCAAATTCGCCAGAGCTTGGATCTGCCCATGATCGCAGAAACGGCGACGGAGGAAGCTCGCAAAATTTTGGATTGCGATCGCGTTTTAATTTATCGCTTCTTGCCCGACTGGAGTGGTGACATTGTTTATGAATCGGTCAGGGAAGGCTGCCCGAGCTTGATGGTGAATAATAAGCCGTCCCATTGGGTGGATGAGTATTTGCAGCAGCACCAAGGAGGCCGCTTTCGCGATCGCCAGCCCCTAGCCGTGGCAGACATCCATAACTCGACCTGTTCCGATTGCAGTATTTCAGCCCTAGAGGAACGCAATATTCGAGCCTTAATGGTGGTACCCATCTTTAATGGAGATCAGCTGTGGGGCCTGATGGGGGCTTATCAAAACCATGAAATTCGAGATTGGAAGTCCTTTGAGCTTCAGTTTCTAGAACGCATTAGTGACCAGCTGGGCGTAGCATTCCAACAGTCTGTGCTGATGACTGAGCTGAAAGGGGCGAAGGAAAAAGCAGAGGCCGCCAATAAAGCAAAGAGTTCATTCCTGGCCAATATGAGCCATGAACTGCGGACGCCCCTCAATGCAATTTTGGGCTTTAGCCAGTTAATGCAACGGGAATCTAGCCTAAGTGCGTCTCAACAGGAGAAGCTTGGCATTATTAATCGGAGTGGAGCCCATCTACTGTCCTTGATTAATGATGTTTTAGAGATGTCGAAAATTGAGGCGGGACGCATCACGCTGAATGAAGCGGACTTCGACCTACATCTTCTCTTTGATTCTATTTACGAGCTGTTTCGCCTCAAAGCTGAAGCCAAGGGCTTACAGCTCAAGTTTGAACGGGGGGCTGATTTACCCCAACATGTGCGAGGAGATGAAAGTAAGCTGCGCCAGGTCTTAATTAATTTGGTGAATAATAGCTTGAAGTTTACCGAGGTAGGTGAGATTAACCTGAAGCTTTGGCGGGGGGAAACAGTGCGTTTAGACCCCATGACAAGCCTCACCAATGCTCCGGTCCGTATTAATGTTGCGGTCAGCGATACGGGGCAGGGCATTGCCAGCCATGAACTCAGCAATCTATTTGATGCTTTTTACCAGACGGATACGGGGCGTCAATCTTCCCATGATGGCAGTGGCTTGGGTCTCCCCATTAGTCGCGAGTTTGTGGAGTTAATGGGGGGGGAGATGACAGTCACCAGTCAACTCCAGCAGGGGACGACCGCTTCCTTCTCTATTTTGGTCTCCCCCGTGGTGGGGCAATTGCCCACCGCTCCTCCGGTGCGTAAGGTGATGGGCCTCGTGGATGGACAACCGACTTACCGCATTTTGATTGTTGAAGATCGATTGGAAAACCGAATGTTGCTTCAGCAACTTTTGGAAGCTGTGGGCTTTACGGTGCAGACTGCTGAGAATGGCGAGGAAGGGGTGGCTCAATGGCAGGATTGGCAGCCAGATTTTGTCTGGATGGATCTACAAATGCCGGTGATGGATGGCTTTGAGGCAACCAAACGCATTCGCCAATTGGAGGCGGAGCAATGGCAGGCGGAGCGGAGCGCGGCAGGCTTGCCCCTGGAAGCGCTGCCCCCAGATCGCCAAACCTTTATTCTGGCGCTCACAGCTAGTGCGTTTGAACAAACTCGCATCGACACCTTAGAAGCAGGGCTTGATGACTTTATTCGTAAGCCATTTCAGGAGCATGTCATCTTTGAAAAAATGGCTCAGTATCTAGGCCTCGAATACTGCTATGAAATGCCAGAGTCACCGGCGTTACCTGGAGTTGCCGTTGAAGAGCAGTCTGGTCTGAACCAAGATGAGCGAATGCTGCAGCTGCGCCAGCAGTTACAGCAGATGACAGTGGAGTGGAGGCAATCACTCTACGATGCTGCCCGGAAGCTCGATGAGGATACTGTTAGTCAGCATCTTGAATCCATTGATGAGCAGTATCAAATACTCTCGAAAGAATTGCGCAATTGGTTTAACGCCCTCCGTTTGGACAAAATTGTGGCTCTGCTCAAAGAAGAGCAGGAGGAGCTCTAGGGATAAAGCGGAAGATCCTGCTCTGTCAGAGCTTGTGTGAGAAAGGCATTGGGCTGTAACAGATGCCTCTGTTGCGCAGCACAGGGGGGAATCCAAGAGACTTCAGCTTGATTCGAGTTTCAAATTTGATGCTTAGTCAAATGCTCAAACAACCTGTCAGGACGATGGACTGGCATCCCTACGTTGGTGTTTCATTACCTTGAGATTGGCTTATGCAGACTGTGAATAGGGCCCAGGCTCCCACTCAGGAGAAGACTCATGCTTCTGCCTGTATTTTGATTGTGGATGACAATGTCGATAATCTAACGTTGCTTTCGAATATGCTAGCTGTTCCTAAATACCGAGTGCGACGGGCCATTAGCGGGGCATTTGCGCTGGAGGCGATGGAAGCGTTTCAGCCAGATTTGATTTTGCTGGATATCACGATGCCAGAGATGAATGGCTATGAGGTTTGCGAGCATTTGAAGGCCAATGAGGAGACGGCGAATATTCCGATTATTTTCATTAGCGCGCTCACTGACAATCTGGATAAGGCGCAGGCTTTTGCGGCGGGGGCTGTGGATTATATTGCGAAACCGTTTGCGATCGCAGAAGTCCTCGCTCGCGTCGATAATCATCTCAAGTTGCAAACGGCCCAGGCTGAAGTGCGTAGATTGCAGCAGCGACTGGAGCAATATGACTGTTTGGCGTGACTCGCGATTGATCCCTGAGAGCGGCCTGCTGATCATGGATTGAGGGGGTTGTTGTCTGCTGTGATGGAGCCTTTATCGCTGGCGATATCTCTGAGGAGGAGATAAGAGACTCCTAGCTGTGGGCAGAACCATAGGTTTAAATCTATGAAGAACTGTTGAGATTGCGCTTGGCTCAATCGTAAAACGCAGTTAGCATTGATATATCCAAGATTTCTTGGTATTCCTTGCGGAGTTCATCAATCGTGCAACAGACCATTAGCCCATTTGTAACATCGGCTAAGCTTCCCGCAGCAGTGGGAATTCAGGCTGGGCGGCTGTGTGATTTTGGTTTCGTGATGCTGGATAAGCATCAGTATGCTCAGGCTTTGGAGCGTTTTGACGCTGTGCTGAGTGATGAGCCTAATTGTGTGACGGCTTGGTTTGGCCGTTCGAGGGCGCTGCAAGGGATGGGTCGTTGGGCGCTGGCTTTGGCAGATCTGCAGCGAGCTGAGGCTTTGGTGGGTCGTCCCCATTGCGACCTGATCCTATGGCGAGCTGAATTGCTGCTAGGGCTGCGGAACTATGCTTCGGCGGGGGAGGCTTGTCAGGAGGTTTTGGCGCTAGAACCGCTGTTGCCAAAGGCTCAATGGTTACGGCTGAAGCTGTTTGTGGCGAATGGTTTTGCAGCTCAGAAGTCGGTGGCCCAGCAATCCTGGTCAACTGCCGAGGCTTCTGTGACTGCTGTGAGCTTCTCTGCTGCAGAATTTGTGGGGGCAACGGTACCCCTAAAAGTGCGTTAAGCCATGGCAATGTGAATAGACACCTGAGCCTGGGAAGTTCTTCCCAGGCTTTTCTGTTGGGCTGGGTTGTGGGATGAGTTGATACCCCATTGATAACTGCATCCAATCACCATCTGTTCTACGCTGAAGGCTTACTGTCCCTGGTGGATACCCGCCAGATGCGTGAACGCGATCGCGTCCTCTCTCCCATGATTTCTGCTGCAAACCCGGCTGCCAAAACTGCCTATCTTCTCGTCACCCATGGTAGCCGCGACCCCCGCTCCCAGGCTGGAGCAGAACAATTGGCAGAGCAGCTGCGGGAACGGCTGGGCGTCAATCGAGCCGCTGGTAATGGGAAAGCTTCAAGCCCCAATTCAGGACTCAATTCAGAACCCATCGCGGCCATTGCCACCGCAGTCCTAGAACTGGGCCCGGCTCCCCTCCACTGCCAAATCGAACAATTTGCTCACCAGGTCGCGACCCTAGGTGTGACCTCCATTAAGCTATTGCCCCTGTTTCTCCTGCCGGGCGTCCATGTTCGCGAAGACTTGCCCGAAGAACTGGCCCAGGCCCAGGCTACCCTGACCCAGCAAGTTGAGGTGGCGGATATCGTACTGGAGTTGCTGCCCCATCTAGGGGCGGAAGCCGCGTTATTGCCTGTATTACAAGCTCAGCAACAGGCCTTGCTGACTGAGCTGGCCAGGCAGTGTGAGCCTTTGCCTGAGACGGCTTTTGTCGGTGCAGGCGCAGGTGCGGTCTCAGGTGCGGTCTCAGGTGCGGTCTCAGGGGCAGGCGAGCTGGCCCATGCATCCGCTCCGTTGACGGTTGATGACGTGGATTGGGCGCTGTTGGCCCATGGCAGTCGTCGAGGTGGGGCAGTGGCGGCGATCGCCGATTTAGCCCATGCTATGGGAGCTAGACCAGCCTACTGGGTGGGGTCGCCCAGCTTGACCGATTGCATCAATGTTCAGCGGGGCAGAGGTACAGATCATCGGTACCGACCTCTGGGATGTCTCTCCTATTTTCTCTTTGAAGGGGGCATTACCGACCGCCTCGCCATCCAACTGCAAGCCGCCAAGGCGGATGGTCCAGCGATGTTATCTGCCCCATTGGGAGCTTTCTCAGCCTTGGTTGAGGTTGTGGCTGAGGCCATGGAACGCTCCCTGACTTAATCTGTGAGCTTGGCTGAATCGTTGGGAGCAATGCTAGGCTCCATTTAGGGCTGGAATCCTCCTGATATGACTAACTTTCTGGGTAAAGCCGATGCGTTTATTGAGTATGATGCTTGGGCAAATAAATGCCTGCTCACATACAAGATTTTGAATTAGAAACCGGATTTTATCTGAGAGTTATTTAAATAAAAATGGCCAAATTGATGTGCCTATGAATACCTAGAAAATAGGTTCTTTATGGCGGCTTTTATAATCTCCAATGTTCTATGAAAGAACGAATAAAATAATCAAAATAACTCATCCACCTCTTGAAAGTCTCTAGAGAAATACTTAAATAGAATCATGTAGATACTGTTCTATTCTCTCCACTACTATTAGGTTTCACTTGGGCTCATTAAGCCTCTAGAAAACTTTTCAGTCTCCCCCTTGGGAAATGTAGTGGATGCCTTCTGATTTAATTCAATGAGTAATTTTGAAATTTTTGTTGCTTGAATGCCGCACTTGATGACTTTTTCAGGTGTTTGCCTGAAGTGATGAATTGGGATAAATAAAAGTTGAATGTCTGTGGGTTATTCCCTTTTGTGAATGATTATTTTCTCTTTCTGGGAAGAGAAATAGTTATCACAAAAGAGTCAGGATTGGGCTAGGTGTTAGTCCCGTTAGTAGCGTCCATGGTTTGCCTTGTTTCAGGCAAATAGATTGTGCTGGAATTGACCTCACAAGTGGACGAAACATCGTATTGCATTTACCAGTTCCGTGGATGATTTCGCTTCGGCAAGGTCACCGGAATTGGGAATAGCTCCGCAACCGCTGTTGTGGAGTATCAAATCGCGCGATGAACCGCCTTTTTGCGATCGCCAATCGCCATCTCAAGCCGCTGCTGGTCTTGAACCTGCTATTGCTAGCTGGTTTGGCTGGTGCAATCTATACGCGCCCCACTAGCTGGCAAGCCAATGCCAAGCTAATTGTGCCTTCCACCTCCGGCTCCTTAGATGTGAGCCTAGGAAAGTTGGGCCAGTTACGGGGTGCGGAGCTGGAGGTGTCGCCCCAGCTAAATCCGCTGAATATGCTGTCGTCGGTGTTACTCAGTGATGACACGCTGACGCAGCTGTGGCAGCAGGATCGTGAACGCGATCGCTTCGAAACGGTGGAAGACTACAGCAAGTTGTTCACTGTCTCTCAGCAGGATGGCACCACGATTCTGGCCCTGGAGGTTGGGGGGGATGAGCCGGAGATTGCCCAAGAGCGGCTGAATCGCTTGATTGCCTTGTTTGGCGATCGCCTCAATCAGCTGCGCCAGAGCGAATCCACTGAGCGAGCCGCCTTCACCAGCGAAGAATTAGTCATCGCTGAAGCCCAGCTCCGGGCGGCCCAGGACGCATTAACTGCTTTTCAAATTGCCTCCGGTTTGGTGAGTAGTGAGACCCAGACACGCACCTTGGTTGAGACCCTCAGCCAATTGAAGAATCGCTACACCGAAATAACCGCAGCCCAGTTGTCTAGTCAAACCCAGCTGGATACCTTCCAGGCTCGCTTGGACCTGACGCCCAACGAAGCGGTGCAATCCTTGGCCCTGGGCGAGGATGAGACCTATCAGTTCCTGCGCCAGGAAATTGTTCGCCTGGATGCCCAAATTGCGGAGATGAGCAGTCTTTATCAAGCGGATCATCCCGAGGTGCTTCTGCTCGAATCCGAGCGGGCCAAGCTGCAACAGCAGGAGGCGACCCAGCGAGCAAATACCGCAGGGTCCAGCGCCGTTCGTTCTGAGGCGGGGCCACGTTCGGGTGAGTTGATGCAGCAACTTCTCCTTTCGGAGACGACCGCTAAGGCCCAGGCCCAGGAAGCCCAGGAACTGCTCAAACAAATTGTCCGCCTGGAGCAACAGGTTCAATCCCTGCCTCAAAAGCAGGCTCAATTAGCGGAGCTGCAGCGGAACTACGAAATTGCGGAAGGGGTTTATAACGGCCTGGTGGCTAAGGGAGCAGAAAGCAGTCTCAATGCCTTTAATGCCTATCCCAGCGTTCAAATTCTGGACCAGCCCAACGTCAGTGCCCAGCCCATTGGGCCAAAGCTGAGTCTGATGATCCTAGGCGCTCTATTTGCAGCGGGCTTTAGTAATGCGGCGTTGGTGATGTTGCTGGAAAGCCGTAATCCCCTGCTGAGCCCGGCTGATGTTTTTGCTGCGGAGCTGCCGGTCTTGGGGACGGTGCCCTGGCTATCCATGTCGACGCAAAAGTTCCAGGGGAGTGAGCCCCCTGAACTGGCGTTCCAGCGGTTGGCTTCTGGCATTACAGCCATGCAACTGAAGCGGCAGCGTGTTCTCGTTAGCAGTGCTGCATCCGGTGAAGGCAAGACCACGACCACGATTGGTTTAGGTCGTGCTTTGGCTGCACTGGGTTTCCGAGTGTTGTTGGTGGATGGCGACTTCTACCAAGCAGGGCTCACCCAGCGACTCAAACATAGGGCCGGAGCCCTGGGCAAGACTGCTGAAATCCTCGGCGCGCCAGTGGCATTGGCTCCCAATCTTGACCTTATGCCCACGGTGCCTGGCCAGTCTCGTCGGGCCATGGAGTTTGTGGCGCGGGGTGACTTTGATACTACGCTCGCCCTCGCAGAGCGGTCGGGCCATTACGACTACTTGCTTGTGGACAGCGCTCCGGTGGAACTCACCAGTGAGACGCCCATTATGGGCGCTGCTACGGAAAACGTTTTATTGGTCACGCGGGCGGGCTTTAGTGAGCGGGACCAAGTCTATCGAGCCTTAGATGAGTTCTCCCGCCATCGGGTTCACCTTCTGGGACTGCTGATTAATGAAGCCACCCAGAGCAGTAAGGCCAAGGCTACGGTCTACCGACAGAAGAGCCGGAGCGGGACAGGATAGCCGCTTTGATGGTTCTGCCTGGGTTCTGACTCAGCCATCTTCTTCTTCTTTGCCGTTCTCTAGCGCCTGGGCCATTCCCGGTGCATTTCTGACCTAGTACAGCATCTCAAATTCGTTGTTTCCTCTCGCTCGTTGGACTCAGACTGTCATGCATCCAGATTTCACCCAATCAGCACAAAATTCAGGGCTGCTACCCCAGGCTCGCCAGATTCCCAATCGCAATGTTCATCTGTTGGGTCGTCGTCTGACGCTGATGACGGTGCCTGCCATTGTCGAAGCCATTAGCTCGGCGATCGCCCAGGAACGCAAGCTCACCATTGGTCATTACAACGTCCATGGCTTTAACTTGTCCATGCAACTACCCTGGTTCCACAGCTTCTTGCAGGCGGCAGATATTGCCCACTGTGATGGCATGGGCATTATCAAGGCCCTGGGCTTTTTGGGGATGGAGCTGCCTCGGGAATATCGAGTCTCTTATACCTTGCTGATGCCAGCCTTGCTGGAGGAATGCGAGCGCAAAGGGCTGAAAATGTTCTTGCTAGGCTCCAAGCCCCAATATCTCTCGGTGGCGTTACAGAACTTGCGAGAGCAATACCCCAACGCGGGGTTCTCGGGACAGCATGGCTACTTTCCTCGGGATAATCCCCAAGCCAATGCCATGGTGATTGAGGCCATTAATGCGGCCCAGCCAGACATCCTCCTGGTGGGTATGGGCATGCCGGTGCAGGAAGAATGGGTCCTTCACCATCGCGAGCAGCTGAATGTCAAAGCCGTCTTGGTGGGTGGGGCCATCATTGATCGCCTGGCGGGTGAAGTCTCCGATTGCCCTACTCTTTTGTCCAATGTGGGGTTGGAATGGACCTATCGCCTATTTCGAGAACCCCGCCGCCTCGGAGCGCGTTACCTCTTGGGTAACCCCGCCTTCGTTTGTCAAATCATGTTGGCTAAGCTTTTGGGTCTCCATGACAGTCTGGAAACAGACAATGCCACGTTAGAAGCGGCAGCTCAAGCCCTGGCGAATTCCTCTGCCTCTCGTAACCCCCAGAAACGCTTGGGTGAATATCTGGTGGAAGCAGGTCTGTTGACGCCTCAACATATTCGCCAAGCTTTAATGGAGCAGCGTCAAAGTGGCCTGCGTCTCGGTGAGATTTTAGTTTCCCAGGGCTGTGTGCGGGAGGCTACGGTGGATTTTCTTATTGCCCATGGAGCACTGGAAACTAGCTCTACTAGGCCGCCGCACCATGATGTTGATAGGCATGAAGCTAGCGCGACTTTGCCTCGACCCTTGTCTTCTCCTACTACCAGCACAAGATCGCTACTCCAAGCTGCCCAGGCAGACCCCAAGCGGCTGGGTGAGTATTTGATTGAAGCCGGCCTCTCGACACCTCAGGTTATTCACCAAGCTCTGGATATTCAGCGCAGCAGTCAGCAGCGTCTGGGAGAGATTTTGGTGGCCCAAGGGGCTGTGAGGCCTGAAACCGTGGAATTTATGGTGACCTACTTCCACGGAGAGGCTGCACCCGCTGCTATGTCCTTGGCTCACTCCCGGCGGGCTTATTTGTGATCAGTGATGGCCATGACGATTGAATGCTTGATTTGGATGTTTTCTTGGAGAATCGGATGGTGCAGCAACTAGGCTCTTCCCCGATGGCATCATTGCCCCTGGTTTCGGTGGTCATCCCGGCTTATAACGTTGCGGGCTATTTGCCTGCTGCCCTCGACTCGCTGTTGGCCCAGAGCCTGAAAAATTTTGAGGTGCTGATCGTGGATGATGGCTCGACCGATGACACCGCTGCGGTGGCTCGGTCGTATGGGGAACGCGATCGCCGTTTCCGCCTCTTGCAAAAGCCCAATGGTGGCCTCTCCTCGGCCCGCAACCATGGCATGGCTGCTGCCCAGGCGGACTATATTGCTTTGCTGGATGCCGATGATGCTTACCACCCGGATAAGCTCAAGAGCCATGTGCAGAAGCTCAACCAAGCGCCGGATGTGGCCGTGGTTTATAGCGCCTCCAAAATCATGCGGGATGACGGCAAGCTCACCTGGCTACCCATGAGTGGTAAGCCCCTCCATCGGGATTGGTTGTTCTCGTTGCTCTGTAAGAACTGCATTGGCCATGGCTCCAATGGCGTCTTTCGCCGCAGCCTCTTGGCCCAAGTCGGCAACTTCGACGAAAGCCTGCGGAGCTGCGAGGATATCGACTTTTGGCTCCGCATTGCTGCGACGGAACCCGGCCAACAGCAGTGGCAATTCTTTCGCGAACCTCGTCCCCTGGCCTACTACCGGGTGCGTCCCTCGGGCTTGAGCTTTAACCTGCCCCAAATGGAAGCCACTTACTGTCGGGTCTTGGAAACTGCATTGGCGCGATCGCCCCAACGAGCCGCCCCTTTTATGGATATGGCCTTTGCCTACATGTACCGCTATCTGGCGCGTTTGGCCTTGACCGCCCGCGACCAGCCCCAGGCAGAGGCCTACTTGCAGCAGGCTTGGGAATCCGATGCTTCTATCTTCTGGCGTGACCCGCGATCGCTGTTAACCTTGCTGGCGATCCGCTTAGCTCCCATCTCTCGGCGACTAATCGCGGGCACTCTGGGTTCATCCACCTAGATCTTGCTCGTTGTTTTAAGGCAGCGACTTTTCTTCCGCTAGGTTCTTTGAGCCCTAGCCCTTTCTATGAGTAGTGCGACTTTTCACGCCAATAATCTAGATGCAGTCCCTTCAGTGGTGCCGGTGGTCAGCGTGGTCATTCCCACGTTAAATCGCCCTGACTTAGTGACCAATGCCGTTCAAACGGCGCTGCAACAAACCTTTCAAACCCTGGAAGTGATTGTGGTCGTAGATGGTCCCGATCCGGTGACGGTGGCTGCCTTGTCCAGGCTGAATGACCCTCGATTACGCCTATTGGTCAATGTCCAAAACCAGGGCTGTGCCCGCAGTCGGATTCGGGGGATTGCGGCGTCGCGGGGGGAGTGGATTGCCCATTTAGATGACGACGATGCCTGGAAGCCTCGCAAGTTGGAGAAGCAGTTGGCAGTGGCCCGTTGCTCTCCCCATCGCTGGCCTGTCGTCAGCTGTCTTTGCGATGTGGAGTTCGATCATCATCGGGAAATTTGGCCCCGCCGCTTTCCCAATATTGGCGAACCCATTTCCGAATATCTTTTTATTCGCAATAGCCTGTTCCAGGGGGAAGGGCTGATGCAGTCTTCCACGCTATTGGTGCCCAAGGCGCTCTATGAGCTGGCACCGCTGAATACTGAGCATTCTCGCCATGACGATTGGGATTGGATTTTGCTCGCGGCGGATCTCCCTGGGGTCGGCTTTCGCTTTGTGGCAGAACCTATGGCCCTGTGGAATTTGAAGACCAGCCACAGCCATAGCAGCAGTCCAGAAAAGAACCATTGGAAGGGCTCGCGGGCCTGGTTGCGCAGTCGTCGCGATCGCCTCACCCCCCGTGCCTATGCGGCCTTTTTATTGGCTGAAGTGGCCTCTCGCGCTGCTTCTGCCGGTGCCCTGCTGGCCTTTTTTACCCTGCTGTTTGAAGCCTGCTGGCGAGGCCAACCTGGCCTGAAAATGCTGGTGCTTTATCTCGGCATGTGGCTGTTCCCTTCGCCAGTGCGGCAATTTCTGCGGCGGTTCCTGAAGCGTTGTTTTGCCTCGAAGGAACAGGCCCGCCTCTCGCCCCCCGTGCAGTCCGTCTCGGCCATTGCAGCGACTCCTTCCTCAGCCAATCAAGAGCATTCCCTACGGTCGCTGGATTACAGCCTAGAGACTGAGGCTCCGAGCTATGCTTCGCAGCCCCAAACTTCCGTTCCGGTGGAGCAGTCATGAGTCAATCTTCCATTCTCAAAAGCGGGTTTTGGACGACTTACGGTGCAGCGGCGGCCCGAGGTTTAGCCCTGGTCAGTAACCTGATCTTGGCTCGCCTGCTGTTGCCGACGGACTATGGCGTCATTGGTGTGGCCTATATCTTTTGGGCCTTTGCCAACCTGTTCACCCAGGGCACGATTGATAGCTTTGTCGTCTATCAAGGACTAGAGGATAAAAAGGCGCTGAATACGGCCTACACGGTGAGCTGGATTATTGGCGGCAGTTTGGCCGTGGGGTTGGTGGCGGCGGCTCCGGCGATCGCTCATTTCTTCGATATCCCGGCCCTCACGGGGGTCCTCTCGCTGTTCTCTGTCAACCTGCTCCTGTCCTTCCTCTACACCTTCAAGGCGGGCATTCTCCAGCGGCAAATGCGCTATCGGGAGCTGGCCCAAATTACGCTGTTTGCCTCCATTCTTCGCCTAGTGATGTCTACCGGTGCTGCGGCCTATGGCTTGGGCTACTGGTCCTTTGTGATAGGTGACTTGGCCTATTGGTTGCTGAGCGTACTGTTGGTGAGTCGGGTTGTGGATATTCCCCTCAAAATTGCGCTGGACCCTAAGGCTCGCAAAGCTGTTGTGGTTTATTGCCTGGGTGCCGTGGGCAGCAGCCTGGGCTTCTATCTCAATGCCAATTTCGACAGCCTCTTGGTGGGTAAGCTGCTGGGCCAAGAGCAGTTGGGCTTCTACAACTTTGCCTACCAAATCACCATGGCAGCCTGCATTATTCTCACCCAGGCGACCCAGCAGTTAGGCACGTCGGTGTTTGCTCAGCTAAAAGAGCATGGCGATCGCGAGCGCTCTCTCAAGCAGCTGATGGGCCAGATGGCTTTCCTCGGTGCGCCACTGTTTAGCCTGCTGTATCTGATCCTTAATCCCAGCTTTATTACCTTCCTCTTTGATGCCAAGTGGGTACCGGCCTGCGCCGTCATTCCTTGGCTGCTGGGCTTCGCCTATTTTCGTTTGTTGACGAGTCCCCTGGCAGCGATGCTTTCGGCTACGGGGAAACCTAATATCAGTGCCCAGGCCAACTTAATCATTGCTCCCATCGCCATTCTTAGTTTCGCCATCGGTGCGTTTCAGTTCGGCATCTTGGGGGTTTCTGTGGCGGTGGCGATTGTTCTGGGTGGTGGCTGGACGGTGTATTGGTGGTGGCTGGGCTGTCGCAGTTTGGCCTGGCAGGTGTTGCCGTTTTTGCTGCCTGCGCTGCGGTTTGGAGGCTTGGCGATCGCGGCCATCCTCGCCACCCATAGCCTGCCGCTCATGCTGCGCCCCGTTGCCTTCAGTCTGCTCTACCTGGTGCTGTCGCTATGGTGGGCTAAGCCCTACCTGGCCCAGTACCAAAGCTTGTTGGGGCTACTGCACCGTAAGTTTTCCAACCGCGCATCATGATTGTCTCCCCTAGGGCCATGTCTTTCAATCCCACCCACTGGCTAAACTTCTCTGAAGACGATTACCTGGGGCCAATGTCTCGAACGGAGGCGATCGTCTATTGGACTGCGATCCTCACCCCAGTTTGGTGGTTGCTCGGGATTCAAACGCTGTTTTATGCCGCCGTCTTATTTGCGCTGTTGCTGCCGCAATTGAGCTTTCGCAAACTGACGACGGTGTCCTTACCATTGTGCATTTGGGCTTGGGCCGCCATGGCTCTAACGGCGGGTGTCACTGCTGTGTTGGGCCTAGCCCAGATGGGCTTTCCCATGGTCAAGATTGCTGCTTCGGGCGTGACCCTATTCAAGGGCTATGGCTTGATTACGGCCGGATTCCTCCTGCCCTTTTGGGCGAAGGTGCGCCTTAAGGTGGTGACCCGAGCGGTGACCTGGATGGCAGCGGGCTATACCTTGGCAATTATCCTGCTCTTTCTGTTGCTGTTTGCCGGTCTTTGGACAGAGCCTCTTGCTCCGCTTCTCGCGAAAGTGGTGCCCGGTGATAAACAGAGCTTGCTGATTTCCCCCGCTGCCTTCCAACGCTTCTTTGGAGTGCTACTGCCTCGCACTGCTATTTATATGCCGGATCCACCCATCCCCGGTGTCTGCGGTATTCTCTCCTTCTTTATTTGCTGGGGCGAGTCCAATAAGCGACTTCGGGCTTTGGGTTGGTTGGGCAGTCTCGCTGCATTGCTGGTTAGCCAGAGCCGCCTGGCTTGGCTCACCTTTCCCATGGTGATGATGATTGCCCTATGCTTCCGCTGTTTCCCTGCCAGGCAAACGTCGCTGTGGGGAGCAGCATTGGTCAATTCTTTTTGTGCGGTATTGGGGATTAGCATGGGGGATTTGGCGGGGCAGGCTAAGGCGGTCTTTACCAGCGCAAGGGCGGAATCTTCTAGCGATCGCGAACTCGTTGTGGGTAAAACAATTGAAGCCTGGCTAGAGAAGCCGATGCTGGGTTGGGGCCTCCCCCGCGATTCCGTTAAATGGCACATCTACGATGTGGTTCTTGGCTCCTTTTCGACCTACGCTTCTGTCTTTTACCTCCATGGCGTTGTCGGTTTTATCGTTTTTCTGACTGCGCTGTCCAGCACGCTAGCCGCTTTTTGGCCTGCTGCTTGGCGGGGGGATGCCCATTGCCAGCGGGCCTTTGCGGCGATGTTTGCCCTTTGTGCTTTGGTGGAAGGTTTGCCGTTGTCTTGGATGTGTTGTTATGCCTGGTTTTTCTTTGTTTGGATGGGGGCGGTGCTGGTGGAGCGATCGCCCCAACCCATTCGCCCTAGTAGTTGGGAGCAGCTTATGGCGCTGCAACAGCAACGCAGCTTTCCGCCCCAGCCTGAACCTGGCTGATAAGGAAAAATTAAAATTATGATGCGCATTCCAATTGATGTTCTGTACGGGCGGGTTTAGCAGTGATGCTCTGTTGTCACCCCAATCTCCCGTCAAAACTCGCCCCCTTGCCTCTGCTCTTGCCGGGGCGGGTTTCTCTTGTCTCTGCCGAAATCTGTCCGTGCCTTTGCTCTTGCCGGGGCGGGTTTCGCAGTTATCTTTTGCCTCTATCAAGGTCCTCTAGCAAAACCCGCCCCTACGGCCCATGACTCTCGATAAAATTCAAAATCCTGTTGTTCGTGCCGCTGCTTATGCTTTTTTTGAGCTCAAGCGACATTATTATCAACGTCGCTTTCCTGGTTTGAAAATGGCTCGGGGGACGCTGATTAAAGGTTCTATCTCTGTTAAGGGCAATGTGCAGATCTCGATTGCGGATGGTTGTCGTTTGGGGAAAGCGATCGAAATCTTTGGCAGTGGACAAGTCACCGTTGGCCGTAACTGCTCCCTCAACGGCTGTTGGATAGGCTGCGACAACAGCGTCACTATTGCCGATGACTGCTTAATTTCTGACTGCTACCTGCTCGATACTGATTATCACAACCTCGATCCTCGGCTGCGCCATGCTCCTGCTGGCCCCAAAGTGACTAGACCTGTCATCATCGAGCGCAATGTTTGGATTGGAGCGAATTCAACGGTGATGAAAGGTGTCACCGTGGGGCAGGACAGTGTTGTGGGCTTGGGCAGTGTGATTCGGAAATCTGTACCGGCTGGGGTTGTGGCGATCGGCAACCCCCAGCAAATCATCAAACGTTTCACCCCCGAGCAAATGACCGAACAGGCCCAACCTCCATCACCCATTCCTCCCCAAATCGTCGCGTAGGGTGTGTTTCTGCGCAGCAAAACGCACCATTGCCACCCAACACACGATCGCGATTCCATTTATTTTTTGCGGGATTAATGCGATCGCCCATGGGTTTAATTGATTCGGTGCGTTGTCCTGCGGAGCAACGGCACCCTACGCCAACAACCCCCGCTCATTCATATAACTCAGTAACCAACTCGCCATCGTCGCTCGCCGCGTCAACCTCGGCACCAACTGCCCCACCTTATACCCCTCAAACTTCAGCTTCTCCTTCAACAACTGCTTCTGCTCCTTCGGAATCGACCGCGTCAACTTCACCGTCGCAGGCCGACTCTCCACAAACGCAGGCGGCTCCGGATAAACCTCCGCCCAATCTCCATCCGTCCCACTCGCATCCCAAGCCTCATTTGCCTCATCCCACCGATAGCCTAGGTAATGCCACACCAGCCGATGCGTCTGGTCATCATCCAACTCATCATTCAGAATCGCCCAAACCGTCTCCGTCGTCAGCGCCGCTAACTCAGTCATCACCACTCCCATAAAACAAACTAAATACAACAATCCCCCAGCCGAATCCAAAAGGACCTCAACCGAGGGAGAATGCCAATCATCAAAATTGGCCAATAGCCATCAAAACTTAGCCTGAAGGCAAACGCTTGCGAGAGCTACCCGGAGTCGTGCGATAGGGCTCAGCCTCAGGGGTATAGCCAATGGGCATAACCGCTTCAGTGTTCTCATGGGGACGAGGAATAATCACCCAAGCCTCCAGCGTGCCGCCGGGAGTATTCTCAGCCGCTTCGCGACCGGCAGCCATGGCCGTCTTCACTTCAGATACTGCACCACGGATATTGACCGTAAAGCGCGCACTACCTACCCGGATGTAACCCACAATCGTGATCCGCCCCGCCTTCACCATGGCATCCGCTGCCGCCAAAATAGGGGGAAATCCCTTTGTCTCCAGGGAACCAACAGCCTCAATCGACATTACAAACTCCTAACGGCTCAAATAACAAACAATTATTGATGCGAGTTTAGCCATCCCTGCGTCGGAAACGGCAACTCCTACAGATGCCCTGCTGCCTTAGCGGAAGGGCAACGAGGCTTCACTAAAGCCCAGTTTGAGAATATCCACCGTATTGTCCGCTGGATTGGGGATCAGAATATGGTTGAGCAACACTGCGCCAAAGGTATCCTCCACGGCCTGGAGACCCACGGGCATCGCTCGCTGAACTTCGGAGTTCGGCCCGCGAATGACAATGTAAAACGTCTGACTCTCGCCTTTATCAAATTCGACGAGGACAATCCGCGCCGCCTTGAGCATCGCATCGGCGGCAGCCAAGGTGCCGGGGAAGCCCAGGATTTGCATCATTCCGACCGCTTCGGACATTCAGTACTGACCCTTCGACATGGAACAGGTTCTACAGCGCCCATGAACGAAGCGCAGCAGTGGCAAACATGAACTTGCTGAAGCAAATCTTAAGTTACCGGGATCAATTGTAGAGGGCTGTGG
>CALLAT010000071.1 GCA_938002085.1 uncultured Pseudanabaenaceae cyanobacterium | reverse complement strand
GTTGTTGAGGGGATTAACAACAAGCTCAAACTGATCAAACGCTCAGGCTATGGCTTTACCAACTTCGAGCGCTTTCGCCTCAGATGCCTCATTTGCTGGAATCTTAAATTGGACTCAGCATAATTGAACCGGGAGAGCCATATCTAAACAGAGAGTTCCAATGGCAATAGAGAATCATTTTAGCTAGAAGCAATGGCCATCTAACACTCTGTCCTGCTACCGCCAAACTCCGACCTTCACCCAAGAGAAAATTCCCAAAGGACTCCTGCATAGCCACACCACCAAAGCTGAAAGCTGGGGCAAGATTTATGTTCTATCGGGCCAGCTTAGCTATCAAATTCTGACAGAGCCAGGTGAAGACTATATCCTCAGCCCAGGCGTTCCAGGAATTATTGAACCTCAGATGCCTCAACAAGTTCAAGCCCTTGGAGCTGTAGAGTTTTATGTGGAATTCTATCGGGCTCTGGAGAGTCGATAAAAGGTTGTTTCAATCCATCTCAGTCGCTAAAGAATATGACGTTCAGACCAGTAACAATAGGTTAGGGAAGGGATTGCCATCGTGAGGGAAATTGCGATCGCACTCACGCCTGAGCATGGATTGGCATTACGGAGGCAGGTGGCGGATCAAACGCTCCCCCTAATGGTGCATTTACAACAGTATGCCAAGTTATGGTGCCTCTACTAATTCAAAGCTAAGCGAATCAAGCACCTGGCCATTCACCTGCAACGTAATCTGGTGCTCCCCCAGAGCCAAGCGCCGCGTTGTCATCAACCGCATGGGATGACGCTTCTTCAGCTTCACCACTTGGCCTGCTTTCAGCTCCAGTTGCTTGAGCTTGAAGACCTTTTGCGATCGCTTCTTCCCCTCGCTGGCAAACAGCATCACATAATCCACCAGCAAATTTTGCGTCTGCTTCGCCTCAATCTCCAGGGAAAACTCAAATGCCTCCCCCAGCTTGACTACGGGCGTCGTCGTGACAAAATTCCGAATCTCAATCTCGGGCTCACCCCCAAAGCCCAGCAGTTCCAGAGCCTTTGGATTTCCTTGTTTTACCAGCGATCGCAGTGAATGCTTGGTGATAAACGCCATCTCCGCCTCCGCCTGCTTTCCCGTCGCAGCCCATTGCTCCAGCGTCTCAATCACCAGCGCTGCATCCAGCTTGCTAACGTCATTCAAATGGTTCGCCACCGATCGCGTCACAAACCGCGTCCGATCCCCAAACAATCGCTCCAGAATGGGCAGGGGCTGCGGGTAATCCAATACCAGCTTTTGTGCCCAAGGCAGCTTGGGCCGCGTTCCCTCACTGGCCAGCCGCCGCACATGGTAATTGTCATCCCCCGCGCAGTCCAGCAAAAACGTCAGCGTTTCCTCCGGGAACTCATTAATGAAAAAACGAATCGCATATTCCGCCGAGAAGCGCTTGGTTATCTCCCGTAATGCTCCCAGCGATAGCTCTAAATATTCAGCACTACAGCCATAGGTCGCGACAAACAACGACAGCGGCGAAAAGATAAAATCGCCAAAATCATCATCTGTTTTACTCGGATCTAGTGGTGCTGGCAACGTCTCCAGAATGATGGTTAAAGCTTCGGGATAGGCTTCTGGCAGATACTCATGCAAGCAAGTTGAAATATGAGCAATGCGCTCCTTCAACTCCAGTTTAGGAAAAGCCTTCAACACATCTCGCTCAAAGCCCTGCTGTTCAAAATCAGCATAAGCTTCGGTAATCAATCCAGCCAAATAGGCCACTTTTTCAGCATTAAATAGCTGATCCTTCAGTGAGAAACTGGACTTAGCTTTCATGCTGCTGCTCCCCTAGACTCAATAGATTTGATATGGCATTAAGCCTGTAAATCCAGTAAGAATTCAGGAATCTCCAAAACGTGAAAATAGACTAAAGCCGCAGCGAGGATGGTGTAGAGCGTTGCCCCAGCAAAGCCCATCCAAAGATCTCGGCTTGTATTTCGCTGGTCATCCGCCAGAAAAAGATCCACCGCACCAAACTGCATCATCACCATGCCCAACACATTGGAAAGCCAGTAACCCACAATCGTTCCAGGCAGGAACCAGTGAGGATTGAACCAACTCACCCCATAGCCAAGCACAAGGGCGATCGGCAAATTGAACACCAGATCGTTCCACCAGGAGAGCGGCGACAACATATAGCCAATCCCCACCAATGCGCCGCCCCGCAAATTCTTCAAGAGGTTCACAGCCACCTGCTATCAACTTTCATTTTCCCAGCGTAGCCTGAATATAGCTAGCGAAACAGGCTTGGGGCGATCACCGACTCCCCAACTCTCTTAATCATGACCCAAGTAACCATGACCCAAGTAACCATGACCCAAGAACAACCGGCAGAGAATGAATGGGAGGTGGGCAGTCGCTTTGCTAACCTCTCCACCCCCTGGTTCACCCTCATCGGTGAGCATATCCAGGCCGGTGATCAACCCCTCGACTATTGGCGCATCGAAAAAGCTGACTCTGTCATCATCTTGCCCATCCAAGACAATCATCTGCTTCTGCCTGCCCCCACCTATCGCCCCGGCATTGGCAGCAAAACCCTCGACTTCCCCGGAGGCCGCTGCCCCAAGGATCAAGATCCCGCAGAAGCCGCGCAACAGACGCTACAGCGAGAGCTGGGAATAGATGCAACAGCAATTATGTCTCTACAACCCATTAATCCCCAGGGCTGGCCCGTCAATAGCTCCTTTTCTAATCAAAAGCTCTACGGCTTTATTGCCCAACTCCATCCTGGCCCCGTGCCTAAGCAAGATCGGGCTTACGCGATTGATGTCAGCCCTGGCATCGATCGCCTACGCTCCGAACTCACCTGTCTGCAATGTCGCATGGTGTTGTGGGAATGGTGGTATCTTCGTCAAACCCATCCGGCATAAGACTGGCCTCAGTCGCTCTAGAGTGGGAGAGAAGCAATGGGCGATCGCGTTACTATGCAGCACTCTCAGGATCCAGTGTCTCTGGTGGATAATCACAACCCTCCAGCATGATGGCAGTAATGGCTGAATAGGCCTCGGTCCAAGCCGCAGCTGTTTCTGGCGTCCAGTCATCTTTGAGGGTTGCAGCCATGGACTTGAGCAACGTCCCACCCACCATGGGGTAATGCTTGGGATACACCCCATATTTGATATGCCGAGTGCCCATGCTTTGCAGTGGACTGGTTAAGGTATCGGGCTTGGCCAGGTTCTCAACGACCAACACCAGAGAAGCAAATAGCTTTTTAGGTTGCTCCTGCATGTCCGTGTGAGCAAACAGGGGTTGAACTTCAGGGTAGTCCGCAAATAAAGTGCGATAGAACAGATTGCTGAATTCGCTTTGTTCTGCTTTTAAACCACGAAAACTGCTTCTCAGAAGATCTACATTCAAGCTCATGTTACGAATCGGCTCTGTCATGTGAACAGCTCTAGGATGGCGAGTTAGCGCACCGATCACTATGAGCTAGCTCAGAGAAGCATGGAAGAAAAGTTGTGATGCCGTTAAACTTCGCTAGGCCCACTGAACAATCCCCCTTATTGCTCTCCAGCTCGAAGCTGTTCTAGGCCCTCTAAGACCAACTTGAGTCCAAACTCAAACTCGTGCAGCCCATCATATTGCTGCGCCATCACCAAATGGGTTAGACGATTCATATAGGGGTATTTTTCTGCTGGAATCATCGCGACATAAGCTTCTGCTGCATCTGAATAGTCCGTTGCCTCAAAGGGAAAATTTAACTCCTGCAAGGTGAAGCCATAGATGTGGCTATCCATAGCATTCCAGGCATGGTCTGCCATCTCTAGCGAAAAGCCAGCCTCCACCAAACAGCCCAGCGTTGCATCGATATAGCGCAGCATGGCAGGCCCTACATTGACCCGAGACACTAGGGGCATCGTTGCCCAGGGATGCTGTAGCAACACGCTATGGGCAGAGCTGGCTCGCTGCCGCATGGCCGCTTGCCAGTCTGGCCCGATCGCAGGAACTGCAATGTTGTTCACGATCGCATCCACCATGCCATCCAGGAGATCATCGCGATTGGCCACATGGTTGTACAGCGACATGGCTTTGACGTCTAAAGCACTGGCCAGTTTCCGCATGGATAATGCCTCTAGACCAGCCTCATCGGCCAGGGCGATCGCCGTCTCCAAAATCCGCTCTCGGCTTAGGGGCGATCGCTGGGGCTGAGCAGTATTGTTTGCATTTGCTTGAGACCGCTTGGCCATGCTTAATCCATCTCAATATTGGGCTCAAATATCCGACCCAGGCTGGATTGCTTTGCTAGGAATCATGGCAATCCAACGATCATCTTGCCAGACTTACAGCGTACGTTAAACTTACAGTGTAAGTTGAAGTCTTTGGGCAAGCTAAGCAGCAGGCCCATTTGCCTTGAGGTCACCATGATGGAAGCGCTCCAGCAGTCTGAACTCAGCAATCAAACCCAGTCAGTGCTGGGTGATTCGAGGAATCAAATGGAGGCGATCGTCCAAACGGAATATGGCTCTCCTGATGTTCTGTCCTTGGAAACAGTCGTTAAGCCCAGTCCGAAAGCCAACGAAGTCCTCTTGCGCATCCGGGCAACCTCCGTCCATGCAGGGGATTGGCACCTGATGCGCGGCAGTCCCTTCCTGATTCGCCTCATCTTTGGCGGGTTGCTCAAGCCCAAAATCAAAACCATTGGTACAGATATTGCAGGAGTCGTTGCAGTTGTTGGCGATGCTGTGACGCAGTTCAAACCCGGCGGCGAAGTCTTTGGCGACCTATCTGAGTCAGGCTTTGGAGCCTGGGCAGAATACGCTACAGCTCCAGTCATGGCCTTAGCGGCTAAGCCTGGAAACCTCAGCTTTGAGCAAGCAGCTACTGTTCCCGTTTCCGCTCTGGCTGCCTTGCAAGCATTACGAGATGTGGGCCAAGTTCAGCCGGGCCAGCGGGTGTTGATTAACGGAGCCTCGGGCGGTGTCGGTCACTTTGCCTTGCAGCTGGCTAAAGCCTTTGGGGCAGAAGTGACGGGAGTTTGTCGTGCAACAAAAATGGAAATGCTGCGTTCCCTAGGGGCTGACCATTTAATCGATTACAACCAGCAAGACTGCACCCAAACCGACCCACCCTATGACCTCATTCTGGATGCTGCCGCCTATCGACCCGCCCGCGACTTTCTCCCAGCATTGACTCCAACAGGAACTTACGTTGTCGTGGGTGGTTCAACGGTTCGCCTGTTTCAGGCAATGCTGTTGGGCAGTTGGTTCACGCGAGGGGGCAATCGCCAGATCAAATGCCTCGCCTCCAGCCCAAGTCAAACAGACCTTCTGACAATCAAAGGGCTGATCGAAGCTGGCAAACTGACTCCTTCGATTGATCGCCAATACAGCCTCAGCCAAATCCCTGACGCCATTCGTCACCTCGAAGCCAGACAGGTCCAGGGCAAAGTCGTCATCAGCATCGGAAACCAGCAACTGTCATGAGAGCCATCTGCTATCGCCAATACGGCAGCCCCGATGTTCTGCAACTCCGGGATATTTCCAAACCGAGCCCTAAAGACAACGAAGTCCTCATTCAAGTCCAAGCTGCCGCCGTTACCACTGCCGATGTGGCCGCTCGCCAAGGCTCTCCCTTGATTGCTCGCTTGGCCTTTGGTTTGTTTAAGCCGAAGCTGTCAATTCTGGGAACGGAATTTGCTGGAACGATCGCAGCCATTGGCCCCAGCGTGACGCGGTTTAGGCCTGGCGATGCAGTGTATGCCGCAACCGGGGAGAGCTTTGGTGCCCATGCTGAATACCTCTGCATGGCGGAAGATGGGGCGATCGCGCCCATGCCCAGCAACCTCAATTTTGTCGAAGCCGCAGCCCTCTGCGAAGGGAGCTTAACGGCGCTACCGTTCCTGCGAGACC
>CALLAT010000070.1 GCA_938002085.1 uncultured Pseudanabaenaceae cyanobacterium | reverse complement strand
GGCAAGCCGCTGCTGGATGAAGATGGCAAGGCCAAAACCAAGCGCATTGGCGTCACTCGCCTGCACATGGAAGAGGACGCAGGCAAGCTGGTCCACGGCAGCGACGGCCTGGCCAGTTCCACCCATTCCCTCGTGGACTACAACCGGGCAGGCATTGCCTTGATGGAAATCGTCTCCGAGCCGGACCTGCGCACGGGCCGAGAGGCATCGGAATATGCCCAGGAGATTCGCCGCATTGTCCGCTACCTTGGCGTGGGCGACGGCAATATGCAGGAGGGCTCCCTGCGCTGCGACGTCAATATTTCCATTCGACCCAAGGGCCGTGAGAAATTCGGCACCAAGATCGAAATCAAGAACATGAACTCGTTTAGCGCCATTAACAAGGCGATCGACTACGAGATCAAGCGCCAAACCGAAGCCCTGGAAAGTGGCGACCCCCTCTACCAAGAGACTCGCCTCTGGGACGAAGCCACCCAGCGCACCGTCAGCATGCGCAAAAAGGAAGGCTCCAGCGACTACCGCTACTTCCCCGAGCCTGACCTGGGCCCCATCGAAGTTTCCGCTGAGCAGCGCGATGCTTGGAAGGCCGAGCTGCCTGAGCTTCCTGCCAGCAAACGCCATCGCTATGAAGCTGACTTGGGCCTGTCTGCCTATGATGCGCGGGTGCTGACAGACGATAAAGACGCTGCTGATTACTTTGAGTCGACTCTGGCCGGTGGAGCCCCGGCTAAACAAGCCGCCAACTGGGTCATGGGCGACATTGCCGGTTACCTGAACAGCAACACCGGCATGTCCATTGCGGATCTGCCCCTGAAGCCGGAGATGCTGTCCGAGCTGATTATGTTGATTGAAGACGGCACCATCAGCGGCAAGATTGCCAAGGAAATCCTTCCGGAGCTGCTGGAGAAGGGCGGTTCTGCCAAGAAGATTGTCGAAGCCAAGGGCCTGACGCAAATCTCTGACCCCAGCAAGATTGAAGCCATGATCGATGAGGTGATGGCGGCGAATCCTGACAAAGTCGAGCAGTTCCGGGCCGGTAAGACCAAGCTCAAGGGCTTCTTTGTGGGCCAAATGATGAAGCAGAGCGGGGGTCGCATTGATCCGAAGCTGACCAATCAACTGCTCAGCAAGAAGCTAGAAGGTTAATCGCCTCTCCCTCTCAATGCCTGAATAGCCCTCCTGCTTCTTTCTTGCGGGAGGGCTTCCGATTGGGCCTTGAGGCAAAGACCAGTGGTTGAAGAATCTCGGAATAATTGCCTAAGCTCGCCAGGCCATTCAATAGCTCAAGTGCTTATACAAAGCACTGTGTCTTTTTAATACTCAGAACAAGGCATTTTTGCTGAACTTAGAGAATAATCGCAAATAGGGGGTGACACCCCCCACTCTTCTGCGGTAAAAATATAAATGTAGATGCACCCTGATGATCGGGGGGAGCCACGGCGTGGTTCCCCTTTTTTTTGTCTATTTTCAAATCGGCATGGCGGCAAATGGGGAAGTCACTGTCTTTTGATGGAGAGGTTTGTTGCGATGGCTAAGCATTCCCGTTCGGAGAAACCCTGCGATCGCTGCACCAGCCTCGCCAGCCTGCGCTACCGCTGCCAATACGATGCTTCGGCCCAATGGCAGCTGATTTGCCCGAGCTGTTGGGAGCAAGTGAGCCAGGATAATCCCCACTATCGCTATGGCGGAACTTGGAAAGCTCGAAAGAAGGATTAAGACCGCCATTGAACGCCATAATAGAAAGTAGTGCAGGAAATCGGCCTATTCCTGTCCCTGCCTAGTGATGGGTTGGATAACTTAACGGTTGGAATGAGGGAGTAACACCATGGAAGCGCAGAGCGAAAAATGGGTCATGATGGCCGAGGATGAGCTGACTCAGTACAGCACAGATGCTCGGAAAATCGAGAAGCTGCGCCGTAAGATGGGTATTTCGGTTCCGCCGAAGCAGCAGCAGGCGATTCGCAAGGATATTTTGGCGGAGATGCCGACGAATCCGGTGCTGAAGGCGTTGGAAAAAAATCGTCAGGCCTTTGCGCTGCCGTTTTGGGGCATTGCGGGTTTGGGGCTATTATTTGGGATTTCGTTCCATCAGTATCAGGATTTCATTGCGACGTTGAGCTGTGGCGCTCTGGCAATTTATTTGCAGAAGCTGGGTTGGCGGTTGCAGGCTCAACGGCTAATTATTAAGACGGTTGATGATATTGAGAACCGGATGAAGAATCCTGATGCGGATTGATTGGGAGGCTTTGGGTTGATGCGATTGGGGCAGAGGCTTGCTTTGCGGTTTTTGAGCTGAGGGAGCTTGCTTTGCGATCGCTGGGGCTGGGGCTAGGGCTGGGGCGGTTTTTGTTTCGGAATTGGGGTGGATGCGGAGATTACTGCTAAACCCGCCCTTACGGTGGGGTGGGTGCGGGGATTGCTGCTAAGCCTACTCTTGGGGGTGGTTAGGTGGTGGCAAGGGTCGCTGCGAAACCTGCCTTACGGTGGGGGCAAAATCGCTGCTAAGTCCTCACTGATGGTTGTGTTGGCAATTTTATTTTTACGGTTATGCACGGTCCTACTGCGATTCTTTTGCTCTCTTGCCCGGATCAGCTTGGCCTGGTGGCGAAGCTGGCAAATTTTGTCTTTGCGAATGGTGGCAATATTATCCATGCGGATCACCATCGCGATTTTGAGGCGGGGCTATTTTTGAGCCGGATTGAGTGGCAGGTGGAGGGGTTTAATCTGCGGCGGGAGGTGATTGGCCCGGCCTTTGAGGGCATTGCGAAGCCGCTGGATGCGGATTGGCAGGTGCATTTTTCCGATGAGCGACCTCGGGTGGCGATTTGGGTGACGAAGCAGGACCATTGCCTGTTGGATTTGCTGTGGCGGCAGCAGGCGGGGGAATTGAACGTGGAGATTCCGCTGATTCTAAGCAATCACGAGAAGCTGCGGCCCGTGGCAGAGCAGTTTGGCATTGCCTTTGAGCATGTGCCGATTACGAAGGAGACGAAGCAGGCGCAGGAGGAGAAGCAGCTGGAGTTGCTGGCGCAATACGAGATTGATTTGGTGGTGTTGGCGAAGTATATGCAGGTTTTGAGCGATCGCTTCCTAGCTCAATTCCCCAATGTGATCAATATCCACCATTCGTTCCTGCCTGCCTTTGCCGGGGCCAAGCCTTACCACCGAGCCTATGCGAGGGGGGTGAAGCTGATTGGTGCGACGGCCCATTTTGCGACGCCGGATTTAGATGAGGGGCCGATTATTGAGCAGGATGTGAAGCGGGTAACCCATCGGGATGATGTGGATGACCTGATTCGCAAGGGGAAAGATTTGGAGCGAATGGTGTTGGCCCAGGCGGTACGGTTGCATATGCAGCGGCGGGTGCTGGCCTATCGCAATCGCACGGTGGTGTTTGCTTAAACGCAGCTTTCGGGTTTGTGGATGACCAGCCCTTTGAATCTAAGGAGGCTGCTTGTTGTGCCAATTTTCAGGGGGCAGTTCATGACCTCTCTGCTGCAAGCTGGCTCAACCTGAGTTCGACAAATTTAAGGCTGGCTTAGCTCTGCCGCCGTGAGCTAAAGTTCACGGCTAAAAGCTCAAATCCGTTAAAACGGACTGAACAGCCCACCAGTTAGGGGTGCAGTCCACTAAAGTGCTTTTTCGAGCCGTCGAACTCAGGTTGGCTCAGGAAAAATTCAGTTGATTCACATTTTTGCGGGCTAAACCTGAAAGAGGCTCAGTAATCAGCCTTGTAAGTGCAGCATGGAGAAGACTCTTGAAGTCGATTCTCTGCTTGCTTTTCTTCGTCTAGCAACGGCCCAACTGCTTAGGACGTTGCTAGCCACATCATTGCCTGCCATCTGTGGGTTAGACCTGTAGTGAATGCTTGAGGTGGTGATGTGGCAAAGCTATGCCCCCAACCTTCTTGTGACTATGACAATTGCCAGCAAGCCCTTTTCACGTTTTATCACTCTGGCAGGCTTTGGCCTGGGCAGTTTGCTCTTTGCTTTGCCCGGTCGTGCTGAAGTCGCCCCCAAAGTGGAAACCCTTGCCCAAGCCAGTGGTAGCCCGACGATCGCGGCGATCGCCAGCTCTAGCAGCTCCTTCGATGTACTCACGGCTCTGCTGAACCATGCGGGATGGACAGGAGCCTTTGATAGCCCCAGCAAATCCTTCACAGTTTTTGCCCCTACGGATGATGCTTTCGGTCGTTTGCCCAAGGGCACGATTGAGCAACTGTTTAAGCCAGAATCTAAAGAGATGCTCTATGACGTTTTGGCTTATCACGTCATTGGCGGCAGCGTGACCTCTGATGCGCTTGCAAATGGTCCAGTTACCACCAAAAATGGTCTGCCAATCGAAGTTAGCTTGGGTCAAGGCGTACGCGTCAACAGCGCCAATGTCTCCCAGGCTGATATCAGTGCAAGTAATGGCACGATCCATGTGATTGATCAGGTTTTAATTCCTAACCGCTAAGTTGGGAAAAGTAAAGCTGCTGATTAAATCAGAGTAGCGAGCTACCTTGGCTTTGTTGCTCCGATTTTCTTGTCAATCTAGTACAGGGATGATTCCCCGCTGCTTGCGACGCAGGTATCAAGTTCTGCAAGCAAAAGGAGCAGACTCTTCTTGTATGCTCCGTCCGCTTGCAGCCGGGGGTTTGATTTGCATTGGTAGATAGGCTCGTCACTACTGGGCGTACATCTTGAGGAACTTCTCATCAACACAAGGAGGCAATGTGTTGTCATATTCCGCAAATAAAATTTCGTTTTCAAGCCAGAATCGAGATAGAAATCTCTCGAAGAAAGTCTCCCAAATATAGAATTCTGTTTCTTGAGGCTCTTCCATTAAATTCCCCGAATCATCAGCACCAAAACATACACTGGACGAAACAACGCAGTGATCTGTCGTATCTGCGTCGACATATAAATACCAGAAAATGCAGTCTTGCTGATCACGCAAAAAACGGAACAAAAAACCGTTTTCAAATGGCAAAACTGAATTCGCCAAATCTAGGTAACAAGAAGTAACAGAACGTAGATGTGTGTGCCATTCTGAGGTTCGAATGAAGATGACAAATTCTGGCGGTAGATCGAATCCGTATTCAGCTAAAGACACAATTGCGGAGTCAAGTTGTATAGAAAGGTCGTCGATACCTTCTTCACCAATTATGTCTTCAGAGTGAGTGGGCGTTTGAATGAGCCATTTGAACTGGCCATCAAATTTATGTGGCAGTTCTTTGATCTCAGCTTTATTCGAGAATGGTGAATCAAAAGGTTGCATAGTCACTGTTCACCTCATTTCGATTTCCTAATCAGAAAGAGAAAAATCAAAAGTCTAACTCTACGACTTAGAAAAGCAGTTAACAGAGTCAAGTTTTAATCTCCCGCATACGCTGGGCTGTCCATTCGTCTTGGAACTTTTCTTGTACCTCTACGCTAACTGGCTCAACATCATCACCATTATCAAAAAGACAGACCATTTCTTCAATTATCGCCCCATCCTCATTAACTCGGTAAGCAGAGAGACCTAAATCCCAATCCATCTGCATTCCAGAAATCACGATTCTTCGGCTCGCTCCATAGCAAATTGGCAGCAGCTCTAGTGAGGCTAAATCTTGTCGAATGGATTGGAATGCTTTGAAAAAATTCCAGTCTATTGCCTCAATCTCACTATCTTTCCATATCAGTCGGATACGACATTCAGTATTGCGACCACTTTCATCATTCCAGTCCCGACAACCTAGCTCAACCTGGGCAAGGAGTAAGTCGCTATTGCTCTGCCTCAAGAAGATTCCGTATGTTCCCTCGTCACGTTCTTCAGGTTTCATCTATTTCTACGAGTCAGAAGAAGATCTGCGGCACAATCTGTAATAACTGGAAAAATCCCCCGGAATAATTACGTTATAGCTTATCGGGATCTAAACCCAGTTCACGGAGCTTTTCAGCTAGGCGATCGCCCCGCTGTTTCTCTTCTATCATTCTTTGAGCTTCTTGGTTTGCCAATTGTGCAGCTCGCTCAGCTCTCAGTCACTCTTGTTCCGTTTTTTTCAGAGCCCCACAAAAGCAGATTTTCAGCCGTATCCCACCAGCACAGCCAAGCCGCTGTTTAGCCTAAGCGATAGACGAACAAGCTAAACAGAAGGATAATTCCCCAACGATAGGGAAAATGCAAAGAGACCAAATATGCCCAGCATGGCGATCGCGGAATAAATGTGCAACTTATAGTTCTTTCCCCGCTTTCTGAATAGGGCTTCGTCACCAGAATTGACGAGAGAAAAAGGAGTGAGTCTATGGAAGTGCAGCCGCGAGAATAGAGCAAAGGTAATCGTTGTTGAGCAGAGCTCGAAAGCGCTTGCGCTTGAGCGAAGCCTTATAGGTTG
>CALLAT010000069.1 GCA_938002085.1 uncultured Pseudanabaenaceae cyanobacterium | reverse complement strand
GGGCGTACCCTACAGCGTCGTCGGCGGCCTGCGCTTTTATGACCGCAAAGAAATCAAAGACCTCCTGGCCTACCTGCGCGTCATCTCCAACCCCGCCGACACCGTTAGCCTGATGCGCGCCATCAACATGCCCAAGCGCGGTGTGGGCAAGTCCACCCTGGACCGCCTCTCCAACGCCGCCCAGCAAATGAACGTGCCCTTTTGGGAAATTATTGAAGATGAAACATCTGTCAAAACCCTGGCGGGCCGTTCTTCCAAAGGCGTCCTGGCCTTCTCCCAGTTGATCAAAGACTGCCGCGAAACCATGGAGACCGACAGTCCCTCCGCCATGGTCAAGAAAGTCGTGGAAGGCTCTGGCTATCGCGACATGCTGATGAAGCAAAACACTGAAGATGCCGAAGACCGTGTTCGTAACATCGACGAACTCACCAACGCGGCATCTCAATTTGAAGAAGAGAACGAAGATGCCAACCTGTCGAGCTTCCTCGGCAGCGCTTCCCTCGCTTCAGATGCAGATAGCAAGGACGACGAGAATCAGTCCGTCTCCCTGATGACCCTGCATTCTTCGAAGGGGCTGGAATTCCCCATCGTATTTTTGGCAGGCATGGAGCAGGGCCTGTTCCCCAACTACCGCTCCTTGGATGACCCCTCGGCGATCGAGGAAGAGCGCCGCCTTTGCTACGTGGGCATTACTCGCGCCCAGAACCAGCTATTCATCACCCACGCCTCTGCCCGTCGCCTCTGGGGGTCTCGGGAGCCTGCGATTCCTTCGCTGTTCTTGGCAGAGTTGCCTAAAGAACTGCTACAAGGTGCCCATATGGGGCTGATGGACGGCGGCTCACCCGGCAGAACTCGCAGCGCTGTGGGCATGGGCCATGCCGATCGCGTTGCCCAGCGGGCCGTTAAAGATCGCTACAAAGACGAACCACCAGCCAAAGTCCGTCCCTCCCTGCGCCCCACCAACGCCAATGCAATTCTGGATTGGAAAGTGGGGGAGCAACTGGTCCATGGCAAATTTGGCCTGGGGGAAGTGACCCATATCTTTGGTAGTGGCGATCGCATCTCCATCGCCGTCAAATTCCCTGCCCTGGGCCAACGCAAAATCATCGACCCCAAGCTGGCCCCGCTAGAACGCCTCAGCTAAAACGTCAAGGCAGAGCCAACCTGAAATGCTTACGCAACAGCAGCATTCCCAGTGAGCCTTCAATGAAATGAGGGCCAAGTCCCATGGGGATGGTAGCCGCACCTGAGACAAGAGAGCTTGCCCCTGGGCGCTCCCGAGCCTCCAATGGTTTAACTGATGAGTGGCCAGAAAGACCATCTCCCCATCAGCCAAAAATCATTTTGTGGCGCTCGCGCCAAGCCTCTCAACCACCCGCAATAGCACCATTACCCCTCGTACTGTTTCGACACAGAGTACTGAGGGGTCATTGCCGCAGGAAATAAAGGGTTATGAACCAGGTTCAAGACGGGGCAGTCTTGATCAATAATAATTTATACCTGAAAAGACTACGAATATATACGTAGACTCAAGCAGCGGTAGGTCTCTAGCAGCGTTATCCCTATCTGCGCAGGCCGTGGATCATCAGGCTGAAACCTAGAACCACCGCACCCAGCAATCTAGCTGACAGGTAGCGAACTTGCACTGCAAGTTTCCGCAGGAACCGCTTGTCTCCTCTGTTTGCCTGACCCATGAAAGCTCCCAACAATGTCTTCCTGAAAGGAATCCACTTTCTTGAAGCGCAACCCCCACTTATCACCGCAAGCCTTAGCTTTCTCTTGGTTCTGCTGGTGGCTACGGTTGATCATCTCACCCCTCAGGCTCTAACCCTGTCACTGCTCTATGTTGTCCCCTTGCTGTTGTCAGCTTGGTTTACGGGCGAACGTTGCGGTGCAGTCATTGCCATACTCTGCGCAGCCCTATGGATGGGAACCGAACTCCCTCACCATGTAGGTGGTTCTTCCTTGTTGCTGTATTGGAACATGGCGATGCGCTTAGGCATTTTTCTAACCATCAATCACTTACTCGGTGCTTTGAAAGGGGCCTATGATCGCGAAAAGTGCCTGGCTCGTACCGATGCGCTAACCGGCATTACCAATCGTCGCTACTTCACCGAGCTCCTCCAGGCAGAGGTTCTACGCTCCCGTCGCTATCGTTATCCCCTCACCGTGGCCTACATCGATGTGGATAACTTCAAAACCGTCAATGACCAATATGGCCATGGAACTGGAGACTTATTGCTGAATCTCATTGCCCAGGCCATGAATACTCAAGTGAGAAATATTGACGTAGTGGGACGTCTCGGAGGCGATGAATTTGCCATCATGCTGCCCCAAACCGGTCCCAAGCAAGCCCAAATCGTCTTGCCTAGAGTCCAGCAAAAGCTGATGCAAATTGTTGAGCACCATGGCTGGCCCATCAGCTTTAGTATTGGTGTGGCAACCTTTATTCGCCTTCCTCGTACAGCCAAAGAGCTGGTGAGTCAGGCCGATTACTTGATGTATAACGTTAAAACTCGCGGCAAAAATCGCATTGAATATGAGGTGTATGGTCAACCTCAACCGGTTTCAGCGCTACTCGCAAAAGTTTAAGCTGCTCAGCCACTCTAGTCGTGGAAGAGGCTGGGTCTAAAACTGAGATAAATCGAATTCCTCCTTGGCTCTCTGCCGCGATCGCGGCAGGGAGTTTTTTTAGCTGCCGCGATTCCAACCCACTCAAGACTTTGTTAGGTTCTCGTTCGCTCAATCCCTTCTAAAAAGGCAGTTGACCTCAACGTCATCAAGCCATCAGATTGGGTAATCTTCCCACCCAATCTGATGGATTAGCCATCTCAACCCACAACCTACAAAGATGACACATGTACCAACATATCAGCCAAAAGATGGATACACTTCCAGTTTATGGACCACTATCTAGGCATATTGCTGAATATCTTGGGAAACCTAGATTTACAACACTGAGTTAGACCCTAGTTTTACGTAGAAGCCAGTCGAGCTACAGCAAACCATCTCAGAGAAATCTGCCGCGCTCTGGCTCCAGAAGCTTGAAGCTGTTCTCTCGTAAAACATCCGACACTGCCTCTACCAATGACCTGCCAGCTAGCTTATCTTTGTCATTGGCCATGTCTCATACCGCTGAATCCGAAGAATCATCTGGTTTAAGCCAAGAAATTTCTTCTGAATCTACTACTCTCCTCAACGAAGAGCAGATAGAGAAAACCGCAGAAGCAATCCAGAGTTTAGGCACCTCACCCAAACTAGACCTCACCCACTTTGCAGCAGAAAATTCTGTCTTGCAGGGATTACGCTTGCAAATGCAACAGGCGGTTTATCAACAATTCAGTGGCAGTCTCAGTTTTGAGGTGAAGCCTGGCCATCGTTATGAATTAATTTTCCGCTTAGGCCGAATTGTTTGGGCCAGTGGTGGCCAACATCGCTTTCGCCGGTGGCATCGTCTCGTGGGAGAGCATTGCCCCAGCATTGCTCGCAAAGTACTTAAGCTGCAGGCACTTCAACCCAGCCATATTTGGGAATATCAAGTCCTAGTTCGGTTGCTCGCCCAAAAGCGCATTGGACGCCCCCAGGCTGCCGCAATCATTGAAGCCAATATTGTCGAAGTTTTGACAGACCTACTGCAACACTTCAACAGCGTTGCCCATCCTCGCCAACACCAGGGCGGTGGCTACATTATCGAACAGCCCATCATCATTCCTTCAGTGAGTGAACTGCTGAGCCAAGCGAAACAGCAGGTAGATGCATGGGATGAAGCTCAGTTAAGTGAGTACTCTCCCGATGCAGCTCCGGTGCTGCAAGATGGTGATGCCCTAGCGGAGAAAGTCTCAGAAAAGACTTACCGGGTCCTGGTCCACTTGCTCAAGGGCCAAGCCTCTTTGCGAGAACTGACACGTATTCTGCCTCAAAATTTGGTGCAGCTGAGTCAGATGCTCTCTGTCTATGAACAACAAGACATCATTCGTTTTGTCCTCATCCCAGACTTTCCGGCTCCTTGGCCTAAACCTGTCAACCGGAAGTCGACGAAGCCTGCGATGCAGTTGCCCTTAATTTGCTGTGTGGATGACAATCCTTTGCTCGGGCGAAGCATGGGAAAAATTGTCCAAAAGCAGGGCTATCGTTACATGTATGTGCAAGATTCGGTCAAGGCACTCCAAGAAATCATTGAGCAAAAACCGGCTCTCGTTTTTGTCGATTTAGTGATGCCAGTCATTAGTGGCTATGAGCTTTGCGCTCAGATTCGCCGCATTGCTCAATTTAAAGACATACCACTCATTATTTTGACGGGTAACGATGGTGTTGTGGATCGAGTTCGCAGCAAGATTGCAGGCTCAACGGAATTCATTACTAAGCCGGTAGATGAGCATAAAGTCGCAGCAACTCTGAAACGCTATGTGGGCAAGAAAAAACCCAAGTTGATGATTTCAGAATCTCCTTAGATTAGGCGACTATCACTGAAATTCAGAGTATTTCGGAGACTCACGATCTGAGGCGAGAACGCTACTACTGTGGATGAGAGAGGGCATTGCGGATTTGTGGTTGTAAAAGTGCAGCTGCCAAAGCTCTGCCCATTAGAGATTGGAAATGTTCTGTTATTCCATTGCAATGGGCGTTGACAAGCACTCGAACACAGGAAGTGGCACTACAGTTCGAAGAAGAAGTGCAGAAAGAGAAAGCGTGAATAGGCGATCGCCTATTCACGCTTTCTCTTTCAACCCATTATCAAGCAGGCTACATCGCCACAAAGTTCACCAGCTTACCCGGCACCACAATCACCTTCTTAATTTCCTTACCTTCCAGATAGCGCTGGGCCACCTCAGATTCGCGGGCATAGGTTTCCAAGTCAGCTTT
>CALLAT010000068.1 GCA_938002085.1 uncultured Pseudanabaenaceae cyanobacterium | reverse complement strand
CAGGTTGCTGTGTAACAGCACCAGGCTGAGCCGCCACACCAGAATCAGTCGTCACATTGAAAGACAACATCTGGCCGCTGCGCTGAGCCACTTGGCCTGCGGGCAAGGTATCAGTACCCGTGACAATCACGCGCACGCTATTGGAATCCAGGGGCAAAACCTGAACAGAAGAGATGCCAGGGGCAGGATTGGCCTGACGGAAGGAAGCACCATTGGGCAGGCTGAGCTGACTGTTAATCACGTCAGCAACCCAGCTCTTGCCGCGGGGGGCAGAGAAAACCTGGGGGCGATCGCCGAAGCGAGTCTTAAGTTCTAAAGCAATACCACCATTGGTTTGCTTAACGTCCACACCCGTAATTTCCGTGGGCGCAGCCAAACCAGGCTGAGCGGCCATTACGACAATTGCACTTGCAGCAGCGATGCTACCAAAACCAAGAAGGGGTTTCATTGTGTCTATCCTCAACACTATGCCAGCGATAAAACAGTTAGAAGAAGGTGATTGCTCGAAGACTCTCAGGGGGACTAAGAGTCAGGCAATCTTTAAGAGAATCAATTGGGGCTAGTCGCCCCCAAGGCCTACTGAGCAGGAGCTGCATCGGCAGCTGCTGATGCAGCCGCAGCTGCACGCTCAGCCTCAATCTCCTCACGGGAGCGCTGAACCAGCGCTTCCAAAGTCAAAGTTGTGGTCAGCTGGGGCTCTTTAGGTGTCACCTCAACGGTGCCAAAGGGACCCACGTTCACCTGCTGTACCAGTTCCTCAGACTCAGTGCTCACATCAGTGATGCGAAGAAGCGGAGTTAAACGCTCCAATCGCTTGATGAAATCTTCGGTTTGTTGGTAGCTACCGTCAGTGGAAACGTCATAGGACTGACGCTTCAACATTCCGTTAACCTCTTCGCCAAGGGAACCATCCTCAACGATTTCGATTTCGCCATCGGGAGCAAAGCTGGTTAGCAACTCCTTAGGGCTAGGAAGGCTATTGCTGATGTCATAAAGCAAAGTGTCCAGGGCAGGCTCACTCGCAAAGAGGCTCATCACCTGATCAAACTCAGCCAAAGCAGAGTCCTTTTCAGCAACAACGGCTTCGCGGTTTTCCAAACTGGCCTTTTGTTCAGCCAGTTGAATTTCCTTTCGCTCGACCTCAGCCTTGCGATCGCGGTTATCCTGCCAAGAAGGAATTACTTGGTTGAGCAGTAGATAAAGTCCGCCTGCCAAGCCTAAAACCCCTAGCAAAATGCCAATCAGCGCAGGCGAGAAAGTCACACCAAAGGCAGTGGGATAGCGCGGAGAATCAAAGCCCCCGTCCTGGACGGGCACAAATTCTTCTGTGAACGTCATGATTGGGCAGCCTCCTGTTCTGGCGCAGTCTGTTCTATTTCACTTGAGGATTCCTGGCGCTCTAGCTTATCAAGGAGACCTTCAGCACCCAGAGCTTGAACCCTAGCCAACATCCCTTGAGACCCCAGCTGGCTCAACAGAGAAACCATCTCATCGTCAGCGTAGGACCACTCGTCCAAGGGCGCTTCGATGCTATAGCCCACGACATCAGTGGCTTCAATTTCCACCTCAGGAGCGTTATCTCCTTCACTGGTCACTTCCACTTGGGTCGAATCTTCTTCCAGGGTGGCTTCACCCAAGACGATTGCATCCTCAGCAAAGAAGGGAGACTTTGAGAGCTTGAGCATGAAGTCGTTTACGTCTTCGTAAGACTCAGCATTACCCGATAGCGTCAAAGACCCCGTCTCGTCATCCTGAACAATTGAAGCGAGGCGAACCGTCTTGGGAACGCGGTTGCTCACATCCTGCAGAATGGCGGACCAGGGCTGGAGGCGGTCAAACACCTTAACTAGCGCCAAGCTATCGCCTTCAATGGCAGCGGCTTCAGCGCGGATGGCCTCTAGCTCAGCAATTTGCTGTTGCAGCTGGGCCAGCTCGCCATCCACCACGGCTTCCTTATCCGCAATCTTGGCACCATCACGCTTCATCACAGCCAAGCCAATCAAAGCCATGGCTGGAAAGAGCAGACCCACGAGCAAGCCCACGATCGCCGGAGTCCAATTCACCGGACCGCCGCTTCCGCTCGACCGAGAAGAGCGACTCACCTCTTGGGTTTGAACGCCCCGGTCGTTGAGGAAATTAACGTCTAAGTTATACATGCCTTACGCCTCCCGCAGACCTAAGCCCAGCGCCACACCCAAACTGGGACGCTGGATATCTTCAATTTCATCGCCCACTTCAATCGAAGAATTGGAAAGGGGGTCGATTTGGCTGGCGGGCAAGCTGAGACGCTGGCTGAAAAATTCATCCAACTGACCCAAACATGCACCCGGCCCAGCTATCAACAGCTGCGCAACCTCAAGATTCTCATCTTGGTTGAGGTAGAAGTCGATTGAACGTCGCAGTTCATCAGCGAGGTCACCCAGCACACGCAACATGGCGGCGGAACCCGGATTCCCCGGAGCCGTCTTGGAACCCATGTTGTCCACTGGAGTCACGGGGACCGTCATGCCCTGGAGAGAAGCCGTATCTCGCGAAGGCGGCATATTCATAGCTCGGCAGAGAGACTGCCAAACCTGATAAGTGCCAATGGGAACCGTCCGGGAGAACTGAGGAACGCCATCTACAACGATGGAAATCTCAGTGCTGTCAAACTCAATATCAGCAATGGCAACTGCCTCTTGGGAGCTAAATTGCTGGAGCTGCTGGCGAATCGTGCGGATGAGCGCGAAGCTACTAATTTCTAAAACATCCAGTTCTAGGCCCGCTTCTTGGAAGGTACTGATATAGGTGTCAGTGATATCCTGCCGGGTTGCAACCAACAAGACCTGAACCTTTTCAATGCCATCTTCGTCTACAAAGAAGCCCAGCTTCTGGTAGTCGACATCGGCCTCCTCCCTGGGGAAGGGCAAATACAGCCCAGCCTCCTGGTTCAAGACCATATCCCGCAATTCCTGCTCGTCTAACTCCGCAGGTACGGAAATCAAGCGGGCAATGACGTCTCGACCCGAAATGGCCGTGGCGACACGCTTACCCTTGATTTTGTTTGACTCCATCACGCTTCGCAGCAGGTCAGCTAGCTCGGGCGGATTGGCAATTTGCCCATCCTGCATAATGTCTTCCGGCATTTCTTCCGAGACAAAATTTACAAGCTTGTAGCCTTGACCCTGCTTTTTCAGCTCAGCGACATTGATCCGCTCTGGCGTCAGTTCGACACCAATGCCCTGCTTATTTCCAGAGAACAGCCCCTTAAACACGGTTATCTACCCATTCGCGTTTGACATGCTGACTTCGAGAAGACAGACCTTCGCTGTCACCCATTGCGAAACCGCAATTGACGACGATCGCGAAGCTCAATGACTTCACTATGTTCCTCGTCATAATGACGTGGAACAACGCTCAGATGCCCTTTTCAGACACCTTCGCCCTGAGTTTCAAACCGGGATCCCCTGAAGGGGTGGTTTGATGCTTGAGCATGGTACATAATCTGACGCAGAATGACCACTGCGAAAGAAATTTAAATCCATGGGGGGCAACGACAAGGCGCTAGCCCCCCCAAGATGAACGCTGGAATGGCGCTGATCCAAGGGCGATCGACCCTCAGGGCTGCTCAGCGATCGCCCTGCATAAATTTCAGAAATTTTGATTATGAGTGACTGCCATTAGCGGTGCCAACGGCATCATTAATGCAGGCAAACCCTGCTTGATCCAGCTGCTCAGCCAGTCCTTGCAATAGATGGCGCATCATCTCTGGCCCTTGGTAAACCCAACCGCTGTAAAGCTGGACCAAACTGGCCCCCGCCGTTATTTTTTCCCAGGCATCTGCAGCACTCGCCACGCCCCCTACCCCCACAATTGGCAGTCTGCCTTGGGTCTCACGATGAATAAACCGAATAACCTCAGTGGAGCGTTGGCGTAAAGGCGCACCGCTAAGCCCCCCGGCTTCTTCTGTTACAAGATTTCCCGTTGCAGAAAGACGATGGGTCTTGAGGTTACTGCGGTCAATTGTTGTATTGGTGGCGATGATGCCAGCTAGCTTTTGTTCGAGCGCTACTTCCACGATTGCTGCGATATCGGCCTCGCTCAAATCCGGCGCAATCTTGAGCAAGAGAGGTCGCTGTTGAATATTCAAGGCTTGCAGACCAGCCAAAATCGGGCTGAGCTGTTCCGCAGCCTGTAGCTGACGCAGCCCCGGTGTATTAGGGGATGAAACATTGACAACAAAATAGTCTCCGAGATCTCTCAGGACCTTGAAGCTAGAGCAGTAGTCATCAACTGCTTGCTCTAAAGGGGTAATTTTGGACTTACCTAAATTGATACCCAGTGGCGCAACGGTCGCAGCATCTGTGGGTGCCATAGCAGAGGCTGCGCCACGGGCATTCACATCACGGAGCCGGTCTGCTAACGCCTGGGCTCCCAGGTTGTTGAATCCCATGCGATTGAGCACGGCTTCATCTTCAATAAGGCGAAACAAGCGAGGTTGGGGATTGCCAGCCTGGGCATGCCAAGTCACTGTGCCCATTTCCGCAAAGCCAAAGCCAAAATCTGACCAAAGCCCCGCCGCTGCTCCATCCTTATCAAACCCTGCCGCTAAGCCCACAGGGTTAGGGAACTGAAGACCAAAGCAAGATTGATTAAGGCGAGGGTCGCTATAGCTGCAGCGATTCTGAATTTGTCGGCGAAGCAGAGCCATGGCAGCTGCATCCCGTCGCTCGTTTAAGGCTCCCAACCATTGCAGCGTGGTTTTGTGCAACCACTCCGGGTCAGTTTTAAGCCCTGAAAACAGCAGGGGACGGACTAAACCCTTGTAGATATCAACTGCCACAGGTCTTTTCCTCGCTCTCAAGATTCGCAACGTCCAATAACGTCACTATATATAGTTGCGATCGCAACGTATCCCAAACTTGCAATCGTTCCCAGCCCAGTCATATCCAGCGACAATCCAGTCCTGCCAAACCCCATAGAGGTGATCCATGATCCCAAAGCCATTCCAAAGCTCTGCTAGCCTAGTCACAACAACGGCTGCAAGCCTGTCAATGATTCAACTTTTACTGTGCCATTTGGGAACTCTAGCCTCAGGTCCAACGTTCTATTACTTTGGCTCTGCGAATAATCTAAAACCTAGCTTCCAATGTGGCACTGGGCATAATGCCGAAATCATCATTGCCAGCCCTTAGCGTTGGGCAATGTAAGCAAGGCAGGATTGTCATCGTCACTTCTAACCCCCGAGGCGTTTAGACGTTTTCCTGGGTCAGCCTTCCAAGAGCCGGTGCTCCAACCATGGTTCAATCCATTCCCGCTTCGCAAAATCGAACCTTGGCTCGCCTTAGCCAACTCCTCAAAGTTTTGAGGGAAACTTCTGAGGCAGATGCCTTAATCGAGGCTGTTAGCCCATATCTCAAGCGAGAGATGGGTTATAGCTTTGCCTGGTTTGGCATTTATGAAGCGGGCAGTGATTGCTTGATTGGCTATGAGGCTTTTACCCCGGCAGATAAGCGGCTCATGCATCGGGAGCGTGTTGCCTTGGAGCCCGGTAGCATTTTAGAGCAGGTTTTTGTGCAGCGCCGTCCTCTCAGCCTGGCCAACCTGGGCGAAGAACGCACCGCCGGTAAGTGGCAAACGATCGCCCGCACCATTGGCCTTCAGGGCACATTAGCCTTCCCTCTCTATTGCTACGATCGCTGCTACGGTGTCGCTCTCCTGGGTCGCCAAACCTGGGGCATGTCCCCCAAAGCAGATGAAATCGCAGTGCTCTCCATGCTGCTGGGCCAAATGGCCACAGCCTTGAATCAACGGGCTGACACCAAGCAAGCAGAACGCAAGAAACGCCCTGCTGAGCCGCTATTGCGTCTATTGGATGAGCTGCGCAGCTTACCGACATTAGACATTCGCCTCAAGCGTCTAGTGGATGAGACGCATGATTTTATCGGTTCTAGCCGCACAAGCCTCTATTGGTTCTCACCCAGTGACCGCTGCTTTGAGCAACGCTTTGTGAGACATGCCCATGCCAATGACACTAAAAATAAGACTACGCAAATCACCGTTGAAGATTGTCCCAGCCTTTATCAGAGCCTGAATGGCGATCGCATCCTTTCCATCAGCGACACGAGCAGTGCCCTCCAAGCAGATGTCTCCAGCTATCTGCAATCGCGCCTCAAGCTGCGGTCTCTCCTCGCCACTCCCCTGAGGGGCAACGACGGCTTGCTTGGCTTTTTCGCTGCGGAGGGATTGGCCCCACGCCTCTGGACCGAAGAAGAAAAGCAATATCTCCAGGGCATTGCTCAGTTGGCAACGCTCCTAGCGCCGACTGCAAATGTTGAAGCGGCGATCGCCCAAGGTAAGACTGATCAAAGTTTGGTGGATAGCCTCAATCAAGCTGTGCGCAGTGAGCAAAACTGGCAAGAGAGTCTGCGCGATACAGCCAACCAACTCTTCAACCGATTGGGCGTTGAGCGGCTCATTCTGTTGGAATATGACGAAGGCTGTGGCAATTTCCCCATAGTTCTGCAATATCAGCTGGACAAGCGCAAAGGCATTAGCGCTCCCTTGCCCGCCCTCAGTGAACTCGATTGGCAACTGCTCAACGATAACCCCACCGGCTTGGTCCTTGAAGACTGGCAAGATGATCTCCGCTTAATGGGCTGGAAAGAAGCCCTAGGCAGTGGCTCTGATGTGCGATCACTCATGCTGTGCCCCACCGCCCCGGGAGCTGCTCAAGAGGGCCTCTTAATCGTCACCCGAGGGCAGGCTTGCAGCTGGACCAATTGCGCTCAAGATTTACTCCATCGAGTCGCCCAACAGCTCAACCTGGTCATGCACCAGCGAGCCATTGTTCAACAAGTCAAGCACCTGGAGAACCTGCACCAAGGGTTGCAGTGGGGCCTAACGGCCATGCACCAGGAGCATCATCCTGATCGCCTCGATTGGGTCGCCTGCCAATCCATTAGTCGGCTCTTAAGCGTCCCCCTCATTGCCCTATTTAGCTGGTCGCCTAAAGACGGCTTAGGCACCCTCATGGCCAGTAGCAACCAGGACAGCAACTGGAGCCTGCCCCAGGGACTCACCATCGACTCCCTAACGGATCCGCTGATGCAGGAGCTACTCCAAGCCGACAACATCGTCGTGACTCATCCTGAATCGCTGAGCTCCGCAACCCAAGATTGGCTCAAGCTGCCCCACCTAGACCAAATTATCCTCTTTCCCCTCCGCACCCACCCCGGCGAAGTGCCCCAGGGCGTTGTCTTGGCCGCTGTGGAGAAGCGCCGCCACTGGAGCCCCGAAAGCCTCAACTTTGCCAATACCTTAGTGGTCCAGCTCAGTGGCTCCCGTCGGACCGTGCGCCAGCTTGTCCAGCAGGACGATCGCCAGCTCCAGCTTCAGCAGCTCAATTGGTATAAGCAATATTGCAGCGATCGCTTTGCAGGCACCCTCAAGCGAGACCTCAAGCGCATCCAAGAAAACCATGCCGCAGACCCCGCCTGTCAGCATATGGAATACCTGCTGGATATGATGGCGGATGTCTTCCAAAACGAGCGAGAGGGTCTCCAAACTCGCTTGCAGACCATTCCCTTGACGCGTTTCCTAAAGCAAGTCAAAGAACGCATTGATGGCCAGGTTTCCCAACAGCAGCTCTGGTGTCAGTTCCATGGCACGGATGTGAAGGGCGTCCAGCTTAAGGGAGATATTCTCAAGCTAGAGGGGATCGTTCATGAGATTCTGCGAGCCGCCTGCGATCGCTGTCTGATGGGCGGGCGTATCGATGTTTGGTGCCGCCTCCAGCCCGACAATCTGATTGAACTGACTGTGACAGACAACGGCATCTTTGATCCCCAGCTACTGACGGCGCTCCAGCCCAGTGCCGACCCCAGCGATCCCCTAGTGCAATCCCTCTTGGAAGATGGCACAGGACTCAACCTTAGCCTCGTCCAGCGCCTCTCAGAGCAACTGGGCAGCAGCCTAGACTTCCTGCCCTTAGAAGATGGCCGCAACATGAGCCGTCTGTTGATCCCCCAAGGTTAAAATGCTACCCCCGATGGTTTACCCCTGCTAGGGGCGGGAAAACCCCGCCCGGCTGTTGGCTATGGCAACGGCGATCGCGATGCCAAAAGTCAGGGTCTGGAGACCCGAGCCCTACCGCAATCAAAAAAGGCGAACCCTCACATTTAGAGGGTTCGCCTTTTTTCAAACATTGGAAAACCTAAACCGTCTCTACTTCCACTTGTTGAGAGGTGGGCTGAGGTTGAGGCTGGAACTCAAACATCGAGAAGACCACATTGCGACGCATCGCAGTCATCATCTCGAAGAACAGCTCAAAGCCTTCCGTCTTGTACTCAATCAGTGGATCCTTCTGACCATAGCCTCGCAGACCCACCGTCTCCCGCAAACCATCCATTTGCTGGAGGTGCTCACGCCAGAGGGTATCAATCTGCTGAAGGATGAAGAAGCGCTCCGCTTGGCGCATCAGGCCTGGCTTGATTTGGTCAACTTGGGCTTCTTTGAGGTCATAAGCAATGCGAACCTGCTCATACAGGAAGGTTTTAATTTCTTCAATGGAAAGGTCTTCTAGCTGCTCGGCCTCTAAATCTTGGAGCAAATAGATGAACTCTTGGGTCTTGCTGACTAGCTTGGCCAACTCCCATTCTTCCGAAGGAAGCTCAGGGTTGATGTAATACTCGACAATCTCGTCGATGGTCAGCTCTGCATAGTTGATGACCTGCTCTTTTAGGTCTTGACCTTCCAGGACGCGGCGACGCTCAGCGTAGATAGCACGACGCTGGTTATTCATCACCTCGTCGTACTCGAACACTTGCTTGCGCAGGTCGTAGTAGTAAGTCTCAACTTTCTTCTGCGCCCCTTCTAAGGAACGGGTCAACATGCCGGACTCGATCGGCATGTCCTCCTCTACGCGGAAGGCATTCATTAGGCCTGCGACGCGATCGCCCCCAAAGATGCGCAGCAAGTTATCTTCCAAGCTCAAGAAGAAGCGCGTTGAACCAGGGTCGCCTTGACGACCGGCCCGGCCTCGCAGCTGGTTATCCACACGGCGAGATTCATGACGTTCTGTACCGATCACATGGAGACCACCAGCGGTCAGAACCCGTTCATTCTCAGCATCCGTGAAGCCTTCATAGGCATGGCGAATGGCATTGTAAGACTCACGCAGCTGTTGAATAACGGGGTCCTCGGTAGGTGCTTTCTCAGCAGCTACAGCAATTTTCTCTTCCGCATCCAGCTCGGCCAGGCTTTGCTCACCGTAGGACCTAACTGCCGCATCTACAGAGGACTTAAGCTGCTTTTCTAGCTCGGCAGAAAGCTCCGTGGGAAAAATATCGGGAGAGGCTTTCCAAGTTTTCTTCTTTTTGCCTTCTCCAAATCCCTCGGCCTGGGCGCGATCGTTCACGCCAGCCACCTGGGCGACCGCAAAAGTGTCATCGTCCTCAGGCCGCACCAAGCGAGGCATGAAGTACTCGCGAACCTTGAGGCGAGCCATGTACTCCGCGTTACCCCCCAAGATAATGTCCGTACCGCGACCCGCCATGTTCGTGGCAATGGTCACTGCACCACCGCGACCCGCCTGGGCAACGATCTCGGCTTCACGCTCCACGTTTTCAGGTTTCGCATTCAGCAGGTTATGGGGAATCTCCAGCTCTGCCAATAGGCGGGAGAGCACCTCAGACTTCTCCACACTGGTGGTACCCACCAATACGGGTCGTCCTGCCTCGTGCATTTCCTTGCATTCGAGGGCCGCCGCATTCCACTTCGCAGGCTCAGTCTTGTAGACAACGTCCGGCAGATCCTTACGCTGGATCGGACGGTTGGTGGGAACGATGCTGACCTCAAGCTTGTAGGTCTTCTCAAATTCCGTTTCTTCGGTCTTCGCCGTACCCGTCATACCGCCCAGCTTGGGATACAGCAGGAAGAAGTTTTGGTAAGTAATGGAAGCCAGAGTCTGGGTCTCAGGCTGAATCTCAACGCGCTCCTTGGCTTCAATCGCCTGGTGCAAGCCATCGCTCCAGCGACGACCGGGCATAACGCGCCCTGTAAACTCATCCACGATGACGATTTCGTCGTTGCGAACGATGTAGTTCACATCGCAGGTGAACAATTCCTTGGCCTTAATAGCATTGAAAATGTAGTGAGCCCAGGGATCCTTGGGATCAAACAAATCCTCTACACCCAAAAGCTGCTCAGCTTTAATAAAGCCTTCATCGGTGAGCAGAACGTTGCGGGCTTTTTCATCCACCTCGTAATCCCCATCGGGATCTTCCAAGGCATCATCGCGGGTGTTGGGATTGGTCGTGGAGCATTCTAACTGGGCAGCAACCTCAGCAGCCTGCATGTACTTCTGGCTGGAGCGCTCCACCTGACCGGAAATAATCAGCGGTGTGCGAGCCTCATCCACCAGCACCGAGTCCACCTCGTCAATCACGCAGTAATTGAAGGGACGTTGGACCACCTCTTCAATAGTGGTAGCCATGTTGTCGCGCAGGTAGTCGAAGCCCAGCTCACTGTTCGTGGTGTAAGTGATGTCGCAGTTGTAATTCTCCCGGCGATCAGCGGGACTCATGCCTTGCTGGATCAAACCAACTGTGAGGCCCAGGAAACGATGGACCTGGCCCATCCATTCCGCATCGCGGCGAGCGAGATAGTCGTTCACCGTTACAACATGAACGCCCTTGCCAGAAAGGGCATTCAAATAGGCAGGCAGGGTTGCAACGAGGGTCTTACCTTCACCTGTGCGCATCTCTGCAATCTGGCCTTCGTGGAGCACCATGGCTCCCAGTACCTGAACGTCATAGTGGCGTAAGCCCAGGACGCGCTTACCCGCCTCTCGCACGACGGCGAAAGCTTCGGGCAAAATATCGTCCAGGATATTTTGCTCCTGCTTATAGGTCTTGGCCTTAGACAGCTTTTCCTGAAACTCTGCTGTCTTTCCGCGCAGCTCATCATCAGAGAGGATTTGGATGTCTTCCTCGTAGAGAGCAACCTCGGTAATAGAAGGCTTATATTTCTTCAGCTTTCGCGCGTTCGGATCGCCCAGCAGAGCTTTGAGCATGATGTAAGCAGGAAGGTAAGGCGACAGTTTTATTTCTTCACTTATCCTATCACTGCT
>CALLAT010000067.1 GCA_938002085.1 uncultured Pseudanabaenaceae cyanobacterium | reverse complement strand
CACCCGCCGATACTCCTCCCCCGAAATCCTCGGCGACTCATACATCCCCGCCGCCATCCGCTGCCGCTGCGCCTCAAACAAAATCACCGAATTCGCCACCGACACATTCAACGACTCCACCATCCCCACCATCGGGATAATGATATGTTGATCACACAACTCACAGGCTAAATCACTCACCCCCCACTTCTCCGTCCCCAACAGCACCGCACTGGGCTTGGTAAAATCCACCTCCCGATAATCCACCGCCTGCTCTGACAAATGGGCTGCATAAACCTTAAAGCCTTCACCATGGAGATGAGAAATCGCCGCCTCCGTACTCTCATGCACCCTTAAATCAACCCACTTCTGACTGCCCTGGGCCGTCTTATTAAACGTCTTCACCTCCCCCCGCTCACTCACCGCATGGGCCCCAAACACTCCCACCGCATCACAAGTCCGCAAAATCGCCGACAAATTGTGAGACTTATGAACGTTCTCCATCATCACCGTGAGATCCGGCTGACGCTTATTGAGAACCTTCTGGAGCAGCTGATAGCGACGGGCAAGCATAAAATTACGAACCAAGAGCTAGGCATCATGGGAAACGGAACAGCCCACATCCCACCCCCTAGCTTATCCCCCCAAGTTGACCTTCTGCCCCAGCACCCGCTAAGCAACAGACCAACCAAAGCGATAAACTTAAAGGCGCTCCCCAGAATTCAGGTCGCAGCTCAATGTTAATGGTCATCTCCCCAGCCAAAACACTGGACTACTCCATTCCCGACTATCCCCACTTCACCACCCCAGAAGTCCTGGAGCAGAGCGAGCAGCTCATCGAAGAACTGCGCAACTACGAGCCCGCCCAAATCTCATCCCTGATGAAAATCAGTGAAAAGCTCGCCGACCTCAACTACGGGCGCTACCAAGAATTCCAAACGCCCTTCACCCAAGACAACGCCAAACAAGCCCTCCTTGTCTTCAAAGGCGACGTCTATAAAGGCATCAAGGCTGAGGAATACAACGACGAAGACCTCGCCTTTGCCCAACAGCACCTGCGCATCCTCTCCGGGCTCTACGGCATCCTACGCCCCCTGGACTTGATGCAGCCCTATCGTCTGGAAATGGGCACGAAGCTCAAAACGGAGAAGGGAAAAAACCTTTACGAATTTTGGGGTGACCAGATTGCCCAATTACTGAACGCAGACTTTGACCAGGATGAAATGCCTTGCCTCGTCAATTTGGCATCCAACGAGTACTTCAAGTCAATTGACCTAAAAGCCCTACAGGCCAGAGTCATCAACATCGCCTTCAAGGAGAACAAGAACGGCGCTTACAAAATCATTGCCATCCATGCCAAGCGAGCGCGGGGCCTTATGGTGGACTACGCTGTGCAAAATCGCATTGAAGAGCCAGAGGGACTGAAAGGCTTTGATACCGAAGGCTATGTCTACAGCGATGCGCTGTCCGATATGGATAACTGGATCTTTTGCCGTGGCTAGCCCCCATCAGAACCAGACCTCGCCAAGCAACATTTCCCAAGAGTATTGGCAGAAATCTGCGGAGAACTAAGCCACTCCAAAATCTAGCCTCGCAGCAACATTTCCTCATGGTTTGTTTCACACATTTACATGAATAGCTTGATTCTCAAGAACTGTGGATCGATTTATTAAGGCCTATTTGAAAACTGCTTCATACATACAATTAGCGCATCTAATCTGAGCGCAAAACAAATAGAAGGCTAGTGTTTCGTAAGGGGATCGATAACTGTAGGGGGCAGAGAATTTACGAGCCAATCAGTATGCCGGACAGCAAGCAAACTCTCGTCGTCATTGGCAATGGCATGGTCGGACATCGGTTACTTGAACTGATGGTTGAAAAAGGTGCCCTTGATCATTGGAATCTGATTACCTTTTGCGAGGAGCCCCGCGTTGCCTACGATCGCGTCCATCTCAGCGAATACTTTGTCGATAAAACTGCAGCAGACTTGACGCTGGTAAGTCCTGGATTTTACGACAACAATGGGATTCAGATTTATATTGGCGATCGCGTCACTGAAATTGACCGCGACAAGAAGCTCGTCCGCTCCGCCAATGGCGTTGAGATTGCTTACGACCGACTAGTTTTGGCGACTGGCTCCTATCCCTTTGTGCCTCCCATTAAAGGCAATGATGCCAAGGGCACCTTTGTCTATCGCACGATCGAAGATCTGGATGCGATGAAGGCCCATGCCCAACAGTCCAAGGTGGGCGTGGTTGTGGGCGGTGGTCTGCTGGGTCTGGAATGCGCCAATGCTCTCAAGTCCCTAGGGTTGGATACCCATGTGGTGGAGTTTGCGCCGCGCTTAATGCCCGTACAACTGGATGAGACCGCAGGCGAAGTTCTCAAGGAGAAGATCGAGGCCCTGGGTGTTCATGTTCATACCAGTAGAGTCACGACGGACATTGTCAGTGAGAATGGCAAGCTGTCGTACATGCAGTTTAACGATGATACTTCGCTGCAAACCGACATGATTGTCTTCTCGGCGGGCATTCGCCCCAGGGATGAGCTGGCGCGGGATTGCGGGCTGGAGATGGGTGAGCGAGGCGGAATCGTTATTAACGAAGCTTGCCAAACCTCCGACTCTAATATCTATGCTATTGGGGAATGTGCGCTGTACAACAACCGCATTTTTGGCCTAGTGGCACCGGGCTATCAGATGGCGGAGGTGGCTAGCGACCAGTTGCTGGAGGTCGCAGAAGCGCAACAATTTACTGGCGCAGATATGTCCACGAAGCTGAAGCTGCTGGGCGTGGATGTGGCGAGCTTTGGCGATAATTTCGCCAAGACACCTGGGGCCAAAGAGCTGGCGGTGAACGATAGCGTCGCGGGCACTTACAAAAAGCTGGTGGTGGATGCGGGCGGCAAGCTGCTGCTGGGTGGCATTTTGGTGGGCGATGCGGAAGCCTATGGCACGCTGCTCCAGCTAATGCAAAACCAGATTGAGCTGCCGGACAATCCGCTGGGTCTGTTGCTGCCTGCGGGGGCTGGTGCGGCGACGCTGTCCATGGATAGCCTGCCCGACACGGCTCAGGTTTGTTCTTGTAACAATGTGACGAAGGGAGAGCTCTGTGAGGCGATCCAATCAGACGGGATTACCGACCTAGCGACGCTGAAAAAATGCACCAAGGCGGGAACCGGCTGTGGGGGCTGTACCCCTCTGGTGAAGGACATTCTCACCACGGAGCTGAAGAAAGCTGGGGTCGAGGTTAACGATCATATTTGCGAGCACTTCGCCTATTCTCGTCAGGAGTTGTATCACTTATTGCGGGTGGGCGAGATTCGCTCCTTCGATGAGTTGCTAGAGAAACATGGCACAGGCCATGGCTGTGAGGTTTGCAAGCCTGCGGTGGCTTCCATGCTGGCTTCCTCCTGGAATGACTATGTGTTGAATACGCCCCACGTGGGCTTGCAGGATACCAACGATTCCTTCCTCGCAAACATTCAAAAGGACGGCACCTACTCGGTCATTCCTCGCGTCCCCGGCGGCGAGATTACGCCAGAGAAGCTGATTGTCTTGGGACAGGTCGCTCAGGAATTTGACCTCTACACCAAAATCACCGGAGCTCAGCGGGTGGATCTGTTTGGGGCGCGGGTGGATCAGCTACCGAAGATTTGGGAGCGGCTGGTGGAGGCTGGTTTTGAGTCGGGCCATGCCTACGGTAAAGCCCTGCGGACGGTGAAGTCCTGTGTCGGCAGTAGCTGGTGTCGCTTTGGCGTGCAGGATTCAACCAGCTTGGCAATTGAAGTGGAGCAGCGCTATCGAGGGTTGCGATCGCCCCACAAGCTCAAGTCCGCTGTCTCCGGCTGTACGCGAGAATGCGCCGAAGCTCAGAGCAAAGACTTTGGCATTATCGCGACAGAAAATGGCTGGAATTTGTATATCTGCGGCAACGGCGGCATGACGCCTCACCATGCGGTTCTGCTGGCTACGGACATCGATAAGGAGACGCTGATTAAGTATATTGATCGCTTCCTGGTGTTCTACATTCGCACGGCTGATAAGCTACAGCGCACCTCCACTTGGTTTAAGAAGTTAGAGGGCGGTTTGGATTATTTGAAGCAGGTGATTGTTGAGGATTCTTTGGGCATTGCGGAGGAGTTAGAAGCTCAGATGCAGCACCATGTGGATACCTATCAATGTGAGTGGAAAACCACGATTGAGAGCCCGGAGAAGTTGCAGCGGTTCAGTCACTTTGTGAATGCAGATGATGCTGACCCATCGCTGGTGTATGTACAGGAGCGGGGGCAGAAGCGTCCGGCGACGGAGGCGGAGCGGGCGGTTTTGAGCCAGAGCCGTGATGCGTTGGTGAGTCCGGCTCAGTAGGTTGGGAGAGCCCTTACCCCCGGCCCCTCTCCCAAGTTTGGGAGAGGGGAGTCGCAGCCTCAAGAGTAGCTTTGCGTTCGGTTCCCCTTCCCCCAGGATTGGGAGCAAGGGGTTAGGGGATGGGGGTCAGCAATGGCCAAGCTCAAGTTGTTTTAGATATTACTTCTGGAGATTTGAAGACGATGGAAAGTTCTGCGGTTCAGGCTACGACAACGGCTGATTCGATTAACTGGGTGACGGTTTGTTCGTTGGATGCGATCGCGCCCAATACCGGAGTTAATGCTTTGGTGAATGGAGAGCAAGTGGCGATATTTCGCATTGGCTCGACGGAAGAAGTTTATGCGACGGGTAATTTTGATCCGTTTAGTAAGGCTTTTGTGATGTCGCGGGGGATATTGGGCGATCGGCAGGGGGTGTTGAAGGTTGCTTCACCGATTTACAAGCAGAATTTCAACCTGAAGACTGGGGTTTGTTTGGATAATGAAGAAGTTTCTCTTCAGGTTTATCCGGTACAGCTTGTTGATGGCCAGGTTCAGATAGGGGGCAACAACTGAGCGAGAAGAATTTGTCTTGAGCAAGATGACTCAACGACTAATAGCAATGCTGTTCTTTATGCAGAACAGCATTCAGGAGTTGGTTATTTGTTGAGTCAACAACTCTATTGTTCTCAGATAACGTTCCCAACCAGCGGCGGCAGAACACCTCGAACTTAGAACCACCAGCTCTAGTCCGTCCGCTGCGTTTGGGTTGTTAGCTGTCCTGTTGAGGCAACAATTTGTCTCTTCGAGATTCGCTGCCTACAGCACCATCTTTGAAAAGATACTTAGATGTGTTTTCGAGAACATCTTGGATTAACGTTTTAACGACATCTTCACCATCACCAATGGCAATCTTATTCTCAACCATCTCTTCCTGTCGCTCAAAACTAATTGAATTGAGTTTTATCAATCCATGCGATGTTTCTAGATATTCATTGTCAAGATCGACAACGATTTGACCAACTTCACCTATAGATTGTGATAACACTGCCGCTATATTACGTGTTCTATTTCCGCGTGTATCATATAGATAAATGTCTTTAGCTAAAGCATTTAATTCCAATAAAATACTCTCAGTATCAACTCCTGCTGCTTCTAAAACAGACTTTGCGTGAGAAGAATCAAACGAAAATCCTATGTTACTTATCTGCGGGATAACCATATGTACATTCATGTCTATTCTCTGAAGTACAGGATTGATAAGGAGTAGTCGAACTCCGTGATGTTCGGCATAGGTTAAAGCTCCTTTTTGAAAACCAACCCTAGTTACAATAATTCCGTTCGCGTTACCTATGTCGTCCAAAATACCTTTGAATTCTACAATTCTACTTTTTTTGATGTTTGACGCATAATTCCTGCACTCAATACATGTTCGATAGATAGTATCAGCTATCCTGAATTCCCAATAGACATCAATTTGATGAGAAGCACCACTTTTGCCAGTCAACTTGACATCGTGCTGCACAACTAGGTTCTTGATGTGTGATTCTTGGTCGAGAAGGGCTTGATAAGTTTCGTGTACCAGCTTTTCATACCATTTGGACATCTCAGTAGCCCTCCTCTTCAAAATCCACTTACTAACTGTTACAACACTCTCATAGTTCTTTGTCTGCACCATTTAGAAGACCAGACAGCTAACTACTTATTAGACGGAGTTTTTCAGTATATCTCCCCCTCAGAGGGAGGATAGCCAGAATTTTTCTGTATATTCCTAGGAGTACACCAGAATTATTCTGAATATCATGCTGCTCAGGGTGATCTGCCGAACTTTTCGGGCTATCACGCTGCCATACAAAAAGCTCCAAAGAAGCTGCTTGTAAGAGTTTGAGAGGCAATTCGCCTCAATCATTATTCTTATCGTACAGAGAAAACTTACGTTCAGTGGATCCGTCGCTACATTCTGTTTCATAACAAACGACACCCCTCAGAAATGGGGGTTCCAGAAATTGAAGCCTTCTTAACCTACTTGGCAACAGAGCGCCAGGTTGCTGCTTCCACTCAAAATCAAGCCTTCAACGCCATTCTCTTCCTTTATCGTGAAGCGCTTCATCCAGAACTAAGATGCTGAGACAACTGTAATTTATACCCACATGTTCAATTGCGGAGGTCGAGGCGTTCGCAGCCCGCCAGATAACTGCTAACCCTTCAACCAATCAAACACCTCCCCCACCGTCAACTCCACCGTCCCCGCAAAACCCGGCACCGGCAAAACCGCCCCCGCTTCCTCAAACACCTGCACAGAGCCCCCAGCCCCATAAACAAAAATCCAAGACTCCTCCGGCTCCAACAGCCAGCCCATCTCCGCCCCATGCTCCAGGCAATGCAAAATATTGCGAACCACCTTCGTCTGCCGCTGCTCCGGCGACAAAATCTCAATCACCCAATCCGGCGCTAACTCAAACCGATTCGCCACCCGACCATCCGCCCGCCGAGGAATCCGCTCCCAGCAAAACACCGACACATCTGGAATCGTAGACCGCCCCCCAAACGTACAACGCAACTCCGGATAAGCCCGCCCCACCTTCCCAGGCTTCAGCACCCCATTCACAAAGCTCACCAAATCACCCTGCAACGTGCTGTGTTCTCCCTGAGGCATGGGCTTTTGGATAATCTGTCCGTCAATATATTCGCTGGCAGGCTTTGTCTCCGGCAGCGCCAGAAACTGCTCCAGCGTCAGCCGCTGCTCAACAGATTGGATTGGGGCTTGAACCATGGGCGCACTCCACACCTCATCCCCCTCATCATAACCGCCCCATCACGACCCATTAAAATAGTGAAACGTAAGCGGTAAACCCCATGCCCTCTCCCTTCCCCGGCATGAATCCCTACTTGGAAGATCCCCAGCTCTGGCCTGAGGTTCACAGTCGGCTCATCGTCGCCATCGCCGACCACCTCAACCCCCAAGTCATGCCCAAATATCGCGTCGCCGTCGAACGCCGCATTTACGAAATGGTAGACGGTGAATCCCTCACTGTAGGCATTCCCGACGTCTCCATCGCCCGTGCCAGTCAGCGCCCAGCCGAACTCCCCACCGCCTCTGCCGCTATTGCCACTCAACCCTTCACCCAGCCCCGCCGCATCCTCCTGCCCACCCCCGAAGAAGTACGAGAAAGCTATCTCGAAATCAGAGACGTTGCCACCGGCTCCGTCGTCACCGTCATCGAGTTACTATCGCCCAAAAACAAAAAATCAGGCCCTGGACGAGATGCCTACGAAACCAAGCGTCTCCGTCTATTGAGCAGCGACGCCAACTTTGTTGAAATCGACCTTATCCGAGCTGGCCGAGCCATGTTCACCCCAGAAACCAACAATACCGATTGCTACACCGTCATCATCAGCCCCACTCAACTCCGACCCGAAGCAGAGTTGTATAGCTTTGGCCTGCAAGAAACCATGCCCAACCTGAAAATCCCCCTGCAAAGAGAGGATGCAGGCGCAATCCTCGACCTTCAGCAAGTGCTAGAGCAAACCTACGATCGCGCCGGACTCGACCTCACCATCGACTACAGCGAACCTCCTCCTTCCCCAAAACTCAGCCCTGAAGACCAAGACTGGATGGCTTGCATTCTCAATCCCTAGCACGACCCCATGCATCCTGTTGGCGCAGCAAATATCTCAGTCACCCCTTAGAACTTCCCGCCCCACAAACCTCAAACGTCAATCCAGCAGCCTTCTCCAGCCGCTCAATCAAAACATCCCCAAACATCGACGCAGGCGTCCAAAACCCACCCGGCTTATCAGCCCCTGCAAAATCCTCAGCCAAACAGAGCCCTGCCTGCCCCAACATCTTCGCCGTCGATCCATAGCCTGGATCGCGATCGCCCATCACCTTCACCTCCAGACTCTCTCCCTCAGCCGTTATCCCCCAAAAGCGCAAATCATAAAACCCCGCCTCCTGAGATTCAAAACTTGGCCCCTCCCCCGGCTTCGGAACAATCGTATTCCCCAAAAGCCAGCGCGTAGGCGCAAAAGCCATCGCCACTGCAAAGCCGCCGAGGACCAAGCTCATTCCCTGAGCTGACAACCAGCCTTTTGCCTTGGAGCCATTCAACATCGCCTCCTCATACTGAAAACTCTGGCCATAGGAATAGCCCAGCAACGCATTGGAACGCAGCACAATGCGGGTGTTAATCGCCGCCATCACAAAAGGCGACACCCAAGCCTGAAAGTCGGGGTCGTACTGCACCGGCACCAGAGTCGGGGGATGAGCCATCGCCTGGGCCGTTTCGGAGCCGATGTCCAGACAGAGCGAATAGGGATTATCCAGTTCCTGGCGCAACTCTGGGTTGACGCGGGCTTCTTGAATGAGGTTGACGCCGCTGGCGATGGTGCCGCCAGAGACGCCTCCCTGGACTGACTTGACTCGCATCTTGACGCGATCGCAAACCCGCCCAAACCGCTCTTGCGCCTGCTGTTGTAAGTAATACACCCCCAAATCTGACGGAATCGAATCAAACCCACAGCAATGGACAATCCGCGCCCCAGACGCTTTTGCTCCCGCTTGGTAGCGCTCAATCATCTGCCGAATCCACTGGGGCTCTCCGGTGAGATCGCAATAGTCCGTGCCCGTCTCAGCACAGACTTTGACCAAAGCTTCTCCATACAACGCATAGGGACCCACCGTGGAAATCACAACTCGCGTTTGGCCACACAGCGCCCTAACGCTCCCTTCGTCGGTTACATCAGCCGTAAGGTAAGGCAAGTTGTCGGCACCGCTTCCCAGTTCAGCAATCAAAGCCTTGAGCTTGGATTCTGAGCGACCGGCGATCGCCCATTTCACAGAGCCATTGCCCCCCACTTGCTTAAGCAAGTAACCACAAAGGATGCGACCCACAAACCCTGTTGCGCCAAAAACAACCAAATCGTAGCTAGGTTTGTGATCAACCATGGAATGCCTTTGATAAATACCTTGCGCAAATCGCTTCCGTGGAAGCAGTTCCAGCCTGCGACTGGTTCAGTCTCTTCTATTATTCTAGGGTGCCAGCAGCGACTCCCTATTCTTCCTTAGGTCTCCGCTGCTGGCCTCCTTTCCCCAACTTGCTAAGCGACTCACCCGAACCAGTGCCATGACCCCTGACCTCAGCATTCGCATGCTCGACTGGTTGCTCAAGCGACGCAAGCCAATCTACGACCATAGCCTGTCAGAAATCGAGGAGCGTAATGCAGCCCCGCTCGATGGTGTCTTGGCCCGGCTACTGCTGGGAGCAAAACTGTCACTGCCAAAAGTTGTAGACAAAACTATAGTGGGCCGCCATGGTGATATCCCCATCCGCCTCTACTACCCTCGCTTAGGGGCAGATCTACCCCTGGTTGTCTTTTTCCACGGCGGCGGTTGGGTAACCGGCAGCCTAGAATCCCACGATCGCCTCTGCCGACAAATTGCCAAACGCAGTGGTGCCCTGATCATGGCCGTGGACTATCGCCTGGCTCCCTGGCACAAATATCCCGTCCCCCTAGAAGATTGCTACGACGCAGTTTTATGGGCTGTATCCCAGGCTAAGAGCTTCGGTGCAGCTCCAGACAAACTGATGGTGATGGGCGACAGTGCCGGAGGCAACATGGCAGCAGCAGTCTGCTTGATGGCCCGCGATCAGGCCGGTCCCCAGATCCTGCGGCAGAGTTTGCTGTACCCCTCGGTGGATGGCACCCTCTCCTATCCGTCCCATCAGCGCTATGCCAATGCGCCATTGCTCAGCCAAGCGGACATTCACTTTTATCGGGACCAGTACATGAACACCCCGACGGATCTTCAAGCCGCGTACTTCTCCCCGCTCCTGGCCGAGAGCCTAGAACAGTTGCCCCCAGCCTTTATTTTGACAGCCGAGTACGATCCCCTCCATGATGAAGCCAAGGCCTTTGCAGAAAAGCTTACAGCCGCTGGAGGCGACGCGATTTACAGGGATTATCCTGGGATGATCCATGCCTTTTTGATGTTTCCGAGCTTTTGTTCCGGGGCAGTGCCTGCCTTTGATGCCATTGCCGCAGATATTAAGGCTGCAATCGCTAACGTTCCCCATCAACCTGCCGAACCGAGTCTCTAAACCTCAGTCTTCCAACCTAGCGCCCTGGGCTGCATCCCTTCTCACCATGACTCAACTCCAAGACGCAACCGTTTTAATTACAGGGGCCGCAGGCGGGTTTGGGCGATCGCTAACCCGCCAACTGCTAGCCAAAGGCAGTCAGCTTATCCTCACCGATCATCCCTCGGCCAATCTGAAATCCCAACTCGACAGCCTGGAAACCGAAGCTAGCCCCGGCAAAGTGATCGCCTGTTTTGATCTCGATATTGCAGATGTCAACGGCTGCGAAGCGCTCTATGGCGAAGTCCAAAAGCTCAATGTTATTCCCGACGTTGTGATTAACAATGCTGGCATTGCCCTACTAGGCACCATGGTGGACACTCCCGCCGATCGCTGGGACACCATGATGCAGGTCAATCTCCTCGCCCCCATGCGCCTCAGCACTCGCTTTGCCACCGACATGATGGCTCGCGGCCAGGGACACATTGTCAACATTTCGTCTCTGGCGGGCTGGATTGCCATGCCCGGCCTGACGGCCTATGCCGCTAGCAAATTTGGACTGCGGGGCTTCAGCGAAGGGTTGCGCCATGAGCTGACGCCTTACGATGTGCAAGTCACCACCGTCTATCCGTTCTTTAGCCGGACGCCGTTGCTGAACGGTCCTCGGTTTGGCCGTTTTGCCGAGTCTGATAAGCCTTTACCCAATGCGCTGACCACTGACCCGAATCAGATCATGGCTAAAACGATTCGCGCGATTGAACGTAACCAAAATGAGGTTTTCCCAGATAAATTCGCCTTGATTGGACATTGGCTCAAACGCTATTTCCCATTTATCTTTGGATTACTGGGGCGCAGCAAGGCCCAGTCAAGCTAAGCCCCAGCCAGTTCTCCCCCTCCCTTTATTCAGAGCATCAGCCCAGCCGTTGTATGAGCAATACCCAACAGAAACAGTTAATTATTGGAGCTGGATTTGTGGGTCTAGGCATCGCCCAGTCCCTTAAGGCTGCTGGCATTGCCTATGACCAAGTGGATGCCAGTGACGATATTGGGGGCAACTGGCACCACGGCGTGTATTCCACAGCTCATATCATTTCTTCTAAAAAGGTCACCCAGTTCCCCCAGTTCCCCATGCCGGAGAGCTACCCTCCATTCCCCAGTGCGAAGAACATGGTGGCCTATATCAATGCATTCACCGACCACTTCCAGCTGAGGGAGCATATACAACTCAATACCAAAGTCACGTTGGTCAGGCCCATTGAAGAAAATTATTGGGAAGTGACTTTCGAGACTGGTGAGCAGTCTGTCTATAAAGGCGTGATTCTTTGTAATGGGCACCACTGGTCTAAGCGGTTCCCAGAGTTCAAGGGAGAATTTAGCGGCGAGATTTGGCATTCAAAAGACTATCGCCATCCCGATCAGCTCCGAGGGAAACGGGTGTTGGTTATTGGCGGCGGCAACTCTGCCTGTGACATTGCGGCGGAGGCGGGCCGGGTGGGGGCGAAGTCCATCTTAAGTTTGCGAGAATCAGTCTGGTTTATTCCCAAAAGCTTTGCGGGGATTCCCATCGTCAATTTATTTCGGCCCTGGACGCCGGGATGGCTACAGCGACTGATCGTCCACAGCATTATTCGTCTCACCTTTGGCCCCCACAAAAGCTACGGACTCCCTAAGCCCAAGCATCGCCTCTTCGACAAACATCCCACCCTCAACAATGAAGTTCCCTACTACATTCAGCACGGGCGCATTGTGCCAAAGCCCGAGGTTGAGCGCTTAGAGGGGCATCAAGTTCACTTTGTCGACGGCACGAGCGCAACAGTGGATACGATCGTTTGCGCAACGGGGTATCACTTGGCCTATCCCTTCTTGCCCCCGGAGCTACAGCGAGTTAAGGGCGCCACGGCTCAATGCTATGCAGGGTCATTTCTCTCGGATTATCGAGGGTTATCTTTTCTGGGCTGGGGCCAGGCTCGCGGTGGCGTGGGTTCGCTAATGGGCGCCTATGGCCCCCTGTTTGCGAAGCTGCTTAAGCTCCAGGATCAAGTTGATGTGCCCCTAGGTTTAGTCTTTAAGGAGCTGGGCTTGGGCTTACCGAAAACCCACCTATCTGATCCTCAGGCTGTGTTTATACAACTCAAGCTGCTGCGTTGGCTTTTTCCCTGGCTCAAGCGTAAGGCCCAGCAAACTGAGAATCAATATGCTCCATTTGAGAATCAACCCATTGCCGCGACACGAAAAGTTGAATCGCTGACCGTTTATTAACCTGAGTTCGACAGCGCATGTTGATGCCTGTGCAGCATCTGCAAGCTACAACTCACTGCGAAGAATTTCCCCAGCAGAAATGGGCCCAGTAGCCTAACAGTATTGGATTGCAGCCAACTTCAATCAGGTTTTTATAATAGCTGCCAGTCATCGAAATCATGTTTGGCTAAGGGCCAATACGATCGCTATACCCTCTATCAACCAGAGCTTTTCCCTAGCTCTATCCCGCAGCACTCGTCCCCAATGCTTCAATCACGGCATCATGCAAAAGACCATTGCTGGCAACAATCCCCACATTTCCCGTCATCTTAATCCCACTGGTGAAATCCAAAGGCTTGCCATGGCGATCGCTCACTTGCCCCCCAGCTTCCTCCAACACGATCGCCCCCGCCGCATGGTCCCAAATATTTTCACAGCGATGGGTTGAACTCGCCGACGGCAACCGCAAATAGAGATCCGCATCGCCCCGCGCGATCGCCCCATACTTCCCCAAACTATCCATCGACAACGGATCAGTTGTAATCCCAACCGCCTGAGCCGCCGCCAACTGTTCCTCTGGCGTCCCATGGGCCGCCACCACACTCTGAATCAACCGAAACGACGATCGCTGCGCCTCGCCATTCACCTGCAAAGGTCTGGACTGCTGCTGATCAAGGCTCAGCATCTGCGCCCCCTGCCCCCGCACCGCTAAAAACACAGTTCCAGACAACATCCCAGTTGTAGCATCATCAAAAGGTAACGCTGGGCAAACCACCACACCCAGCTGAACTTGGCCATTTTCAATTAGGGCTAGAGCGATCGCATATTGGTCTCCCCGCACATACCCCTTCGTGCCATCAATCGGGTCCAACGTCCAAAAGCGCTTACCAATCTCCCCCTTCCCTCGCCCGACCCAATCTAAAACCTCAGCCTCAGTAGCATCAGCAACAAATCGCCCCACCATCTGCGTCACCTGCTGAAGCAAGTCACCCTGACTCTGCAACAGCGTCGCATCCTCCTCGCCCACCACCGGGTCTGCTGGGAAAGTCTCTGCTAAGGCACGGCAAATCAGCGCCTGGGAGCCGTAGTCGGCGATGGTCACTGGGCTGGCATCGGGCTTATCCACCGCATTAGCCAACTGCTCTGCCCGCACCGTCTCGCACAGCTGGGCTGCTGATAGCGCTGCGGCAATCGCCAGTTTCCGTTCAGCTTGATAGGCCAAAGCATTCTCTAAATCAGACATCGCAAAGCAGAAGAGAAAAGGACCAGCTCAAATGCTAGCGTGAAATCATCGCCCTTCCGTCACGCCTCCCGAACGAAGTCATGTACATCGAATATCTGCGCTTTCGCGTTGAGCCTCTCCTGCGCGACCAGTTTGTCCAACAAGACAAAGCTATCTGGACCGTAGCGCTGTCCCAAAATCCGGGCTATCACAAAAAAGAAGTCTGGCTCAACCCTGAGGACCCCGGTGAAATCATTGCCGCGATTTGGTGGAGCGATCGCGGCCAGTGGAAAGCCATCCCCATCACCGAACTCACCGCACTGGAAGCACAGTTCACCCAAGCCATGGGCGCAGGCACCTACGAACTAGTTGAGGCCCGCGAATACCACCTGGCAGATAGCTAAAAGCCAGAGATGCAGTTCTCGCATCTCTGGCCAAAATCAGCTCAGACTAAGCGGATACTTCAGCGGCTTTGGATCGATGGTGGCTCAAGTCTGGCATGACTGCACTAGCCATGCCAGCTTCATCTAGTTGTCCATCCAGAAATTCATTGACTTGCTTCGCGACTGTTACAGGCTCTGATAGGGCCTGATTGTAGTCCACGTACAGAACGCTAAATTGAGGGTTACATTCAATCAGGCGTTGAATATTATTCAACTGTTTAACGTAAGTCTGCGACAGCTGCTCATCGTTTAGCTTGCCTCCTTTTTTGCCTAAATGCTTTAGCATCTTGTGCTGGGAAGCAACCACTTCTTCTAGAGGCCGCTGCATGAAAATCACGCGGTAGCTCAGCTGCCGAGGCAATCGAGGCAATAGCTGAGCAATAACCTTAACTCCTTGCCCCTCTGCTTCTTTCAGCCATTGACTATTGGGAGCGAGCTGTTTCACTTTTTCCAGCTCGTAGTAGCCCTTTTGATTACTCTCGTCTGCAACACGCTCTCCATCTGTCAAAACGGATAATCCACCGGCAGCTAGCATTTGCATCATCATGGAGGTACCTGAGCGGGGCAATCCAGAAACCAACATGATGCTCTCTGCCACAGATGCATTATGACGAAGCTGGTCGACGGTTTCGGTCTTTCGCTGCCAGTCTTGAACATCAGCAGGTGTTGTTCCCAACGGAATCTCACCTGCTTTAAACTGGCGAATCCGCCGTTGTGACTCCCGTGACAGTCGACGATGGGTAGCAGCTAGCTCCGGGTCTTGGCAGTGATGCTGATAGAGAGCGGCTAAAACTCGATGGGCTGAAGGAAAGACGGGATTGAGCGAGATTGCTGTTTCTAAAGCCTTGACGGCCTCATCTTTGCGCCCGACTCGCCTCAATGCCACACCCAACAAGTAGTGAGCCCTGGGGTTATGGTGATGCAGACCCAAGGTTGCCACCGCTGCATCAATGGCTTCTTGGTTACGACGTTGCTTGATGTAGCAGCGGCATAGCCCATACTGAGCCTGTGGATTGACTGGGTCTATCTCCAAAACATAATGCAGATTCGACTCGGCCATGTCGTAATCTCGCTGGGCCATGTACACGTCAGCAATCTTGAGATACAGGCTGGGCTGATTATGGAGCTGTACTTTCTTGGCCTGCTCAAATGATTTGAGGGCCTCTGCATGTTTGCCTTCTGCCTGGAGCAAAGCCCCTTGGAGGTAAGCCAGCGTATTCATGTTGGTCGCTGCTCTGCCCCGCAAACGGCGAATGGTTTGTTGAGTCTTTTGATCAATCTCTTCTGGCTTTTTGTCTTTGAGCTTGCCTTGCCAGTCTTTTAACTGTTGCTGCGCTTCCGTCGCGCATTTCTGCTTGCTCACAACCAAATTCTCCAGCGTTTGGCGAGCCTCTTGGACCTGCTGGATAGCTAAATAGGCCTCAAATAGCTTTAACCCAAATCGGTTCTCTTCTGGGAATTGTTCCCACAACTCTTGCAAGAGTGGGATGGCTTCGCGTTGATGGTTGGCTCCGATGTAGGCACGGGCTAAGTTGTACTTCAGTTCCCGGACCGTATTGGCAATGGCTTCTTGCTGATCTTGCCCCGGCTCATCAATGTAGCCCAGGTCTACCAGTTGCTGTATCGCCTCTTGGGAATCGACCGGATCAACCTGCTGATCCTCTGGCAGCATGGCTGCATCACCCTCCACAGCATCCCAACTATCGATATAGGCCAGTTCAGGGACTTCAGTAAAGGCATTGACCAGTGGCTTACCATCCATGTCTCGCCCAATGGGCAAGCCCATCAAAGTCAAAATGGTAGGCGTAATATCCAGTAAACTGGCTCCAAAAATCAGCTCATCCTGTTTGATGCCAGGGCCATTCATGGCAACGATTCCAAAGGGACGATGTTCTTCCGCTGGACCAGCGGGCTCATTGGGTAAATGGTGGGGACGTAGGCGATCGGGATGGAAGCCATGGTCAGAGACAATGATGATGGTGGTGTCTTCTCCGGCTAGCTCCATCAAAACGCCCAGCATCATGTCGTGGAAGCGGTAGGCTGCTTCAATTACCCCTTTGTACAGCTCAAAGTCGGCTTCTGCAATCCAGGGAGAGCGTGGGGGATGGTAGCGCATAAAGCCATGGCCAAAGTGGTCGATGGCATCAAAATAGACGGCCATAAAGTCCCAGGGCTCTAGCTGCATAATGGCAGTGGCCGCAGCTTGAATGGAAGCCGTTTCAGCCAGAATCTTCGCAATACTGAACAGGCGTTGATCCTTCTGTTGATCTACTTCTGGAGCTTTAGGGACAAAGGGCAGCAGCATATCCCCTTCAATCTCTTCGGGGCGAACTCGCAGCTTGGCCAAGGGCTCAAGCAACCGTTGGGGATGAATTGTTCCTGGCTTAACTGGCCAGCCTTTGGTGTAATCCTTTGGGGCTGACTGGTAGTGATTAGAGACCATTACCCCATTGATGGGTTCAACTGGATCAGTTGGCCACCAACCGACAACATTGGATTGCTTACCTTCCTGGTTGAGGATATTCCATAGGGCTTTGGTGTTGCGGCTAGTGTTGGTTACGGGGCGAACGCCAGCACCGCTGGGATCGGGTTCAGCAAAGCCATGGACGCCATGCTTGTAAGCGCGCTTTCCTGTGGCGATCGAGGTCCAGAGCATTGGGGAAAGAACGGGGTAAAGCGTTGCAAGATTCCCCATCGCTCCCCGATCCAGAAAGCGCCCCATATTAGGCATTTTCCCTTCATCAATTAGGGGAGTAATGACCTTCCAATCTGCAGCGTCCCAGCCAATGAGTAAAACTTTTTTAGAAAGGGAAGTAGACATAAAAGTAATGAGTAAAATTTACTATTGGATTTATCGATTTGCGAGCTTACGAGCCTCCTACGGAACCACAAGTTAATCAACAGATTTAAATTGAATTAAATTAATATTTCTAGAATAAGGATGCTGACGAGAGCAGCTAAAATTCCCACTCTAAAGTGAGTAATTTAGCTGCTCTTTCGAGCTATATCTCCTGGGTTAAATTAACGATTAAAGCTACGCGGCTTGCTGGTCAACAGCGGCTTGAAGCTCACGCTTTTGCTTACGCCAACGACGAATGCTTGCTGCGCCCATAGACAAGATACCTAGAGCCAAAGAAGGTGTTGGAACAGCTTCTGCGGAGGATGTATCAGGTACGTGAATGGAGCTGCCATCATCTTCATAGGCCCACTCAGCAATGGTAAAGCTTGGCCTAGCTCCAGTTAAGTCAAAAATTGCTCTAGCCCAGCCATAATTGATTGCATTACCCAGGTTTGCATTAGCAAAGCGGAAGCCAAAGAATGCACCGTTGGCTGGAGTAAAACTATTCCAATTACCGAGCACTGCATATGTTGACGAGCTGCCTACTATATTGCTAAAGATGAAGCCAGTCCCTTGAAAGGCCAGTGAGCTACCAACCCTTACGGAACTGTTAGCTACCAATGGGTTGCCAAACTGTCCTGCGATATTATTTCCACCAGAACCAATCAATCCCATAAGTGCAAATCCATAGTAACCATAAGAACCACCTGTAGAATTACTTGCCCCTAGAAAAAAGTCACTATTCCCGTCACCATCAATGTCCCAATCGGACGAGTTAAACCCATTACCACTAGGTAGTGTCACATTCACAGGACTGCCTGATGTGTGCATAATCGCAGCCTGCGCTGCTGCCACTGGCAACAGGGAAACAGCTGATACTGAACCAGCCATCAATGCAAGCTTATCGGCATAGCTCAAAGCAGTTTTAGTCGATGAAGTAGCATCAACATTCACACAATCATCCTTCTCAAACATATTTAGCTCCTACATCCATCAATCGCTTGAACCCGGCACCCAATTACGTCACCTCCCACGCTCTCAAACAACTTGTATAACAAGCCATCATCAAGCCTGCGAGACAGACAACTCACGGACCTATGCCGATGCAACAGTTCAGCAACCAGTCATGACTAGACTGCTAACTCCACATCTGTATGAACTAAAAACAAATCTTGCGCCAGCCCATGAGCCGTCTGCCTTACTGCGCGGCCCACAGCCACAGCAGCCATCAATCCCTAGCAGGCAAACCACATGAGAAGTGAATCAAGACTTGTCTGCCAAAGCGACAAACTGCCCCAATTGACTATGAAACTTGGTAAAACACTTTGCAGCATTACAGTGCTGCACCTGAACAACGGTAGGAAAGATTACAACTCACTTTCCAATACCCGCGCTCCTGACTATGTAAATCAGTATATTTTGATAGTCGCTAATTGCAAGATATTGACTAAAGAATTTAATGGGAGATTCACCTAAAATCGCGCCTACTATAAAGATTGTATGAAGCCAACCCTTGCTCATGGCTTCTCCACCTCTCCTTTGGCAAAACATTGAAGTTCTACAACACAAGTGTTTAGCAGGATAACAGCATCTAAACACAGCTAGATCAGAGAACTGATGCCGCAGTTCATGCCCCACCCCACATAAAGAAAATACTAAGAGCACACAATAAAGAGACGGCTTTGTCCAACGCAATGTTGGCAAAATCCCCCTCAGGTAGCCCCTAGATCGGGCCACATCACAGCCGCAAATGCTACAAGGTCGGCTCAGAATAGTAACAAGGGCAAGCTCAATCATCCCAGAGTCACCTACCCAGCCCCCGACGATCGCAGCAAACAGAAAGCGGGAAATGCATCGAGTGCATTTCCCGCTCCAGACAAAAGTCTAAATCAGCGAAGGTTGCAAGACCAACCTTTTAACTACAAAGGCAAACGGAAAATGAAAGGATACTTAAACACCTCATCCGGTGCCGTCAAACTGCGATACACCGCAAAAGCAGGCAAAGCGAAGTTATAGAACAAACCGACAGGAATCAAAATCGGTGACAAGAGCCAACCGATCAAGATGAAGTAGAGGAAGCCCAACACACCACCTAGCACCCAAAGGTTGATGTGAAAGCTAATGGATTCCTTCGCACTATCCTTAACCACCGGGTCATCGGACACCAGCATGATGGCAATGGGAATGCCAATGGAAATAAAGGACAGGCCAAAAAAGCCACAGCCATGGCAAATTGCCGAGAGCAACTTGCGCTTATCCGAATCGTAAGTTGTATGCATCCCAAAAGCCTCCGGCAATCAATTCCCCTTCATTATGAAAGGACGCTCCAGATTTGGATAGGGCTAGAAAACAAACAAAATGTTCGGTCTTCTCCCCCTATCCAGGCAAATGCTCTGCCCAAAGACAGCCAGACTGGCTGAGTTTAATCCGTTCGACCGTTCCTACGGAAGCTGGCTAAGCGATCCCTGCGAAAGATTGCTAGGCAATCGCGCTAAACTCCGGTTCCGCAGCCACCCCAGCCTTCTCCAGCATGAGCTTAGATCCCCGCAGTTCATCGGGAATATCCACGGGATACTTGCCGCTAAAGCAAGCATGGCAGAAATGATCCACGTTCTCCTGAGTCGCCTTGAGCATGCCATCAATGCTCAGATAGCCCAGGGTATCCACCTTAATCTGTTCCTCAATCTCAGCCACCGTCTTCGTCGCAGCAATTAGCTGTTCCTGGGAATCCGTATCAATGCCGTAGAAGCAGGGGTGAGTGATGGGCGGAGAAGAAATGCGCATATGGACTTCCTTCGCTCCAGCCTCCCGCAGGGCCTGAACGAGCTTGCGGCTAGTATTGCCCCGCACAATCGAGTCATCCACCACAATAATGCGCTTGCCCTGGAGGACATCTTTAAGGGGATTGAGCTTCATGCGAATGCCCGCTTCCCGCATAATCTGACTGGGCTGAATAAAGGTGCGGCCCACGTAGCGATTCTTAATCAAGCCTTCCTCATAGGGAATGCCCGACTCCTCCGCATAGCCGATCGCCGCTGGAATGCCAGAATCTGGAACCCCCATCACCATATCCGCCTCAATGGGATGCTCCTGGGCCAGGATTTGACCGATGCGGCGGCGGTAAGAATACAGCGTCTCGCCATGGAAATGGCTATCAGGCCGGGCAAAGTAAATCATTTCGAAGACACAGAGCTTAGGCTCTGGCTTCTCGGCCCACATGTGGGACGCCATGCCGGACTCATCAATCCAAACCATCTCGCCTGGCTCAACATCCCGCAGATAGGAAGCACCGATAATATCGAGGCCGCAGGTCTCCGAAGCCAAAACGTAGAGCAGTTGACCCGGAGGACCATCGGGATTTTCCAATGTGCCAATCACCAGGGGGCGAATGCCATTGGGATCGCGCACCCCCATCATGCCTTCGGGAGTACCGATGACCAGACTGAAAGCGCCTTCAGACTTGCGGAAGGCATCTATCCCCGCGTCCTGCCAAGACTGCCCCGCCTTAATGCCCTCGGCAATTTCCAAGGCAATCATTTCCGAATCGGTCGTGGTGTTGGTATCCAACCCTCGCTTAACCAAATCCTGCTTGAGCGCCAGGGTATTCACCAAATTGCCATTGTGGGCCAGGGCAAAATCACCTTTCTGGGTCTCAATCACTGCCGGTTGCGCATTACCCGCATGGCTAGAGCCCGTGGTGGAATAGCGGGTATGGGCCACGGACATGTAGCCCTTCATGCCATCCAAGATATCTTCGTTAAACACCTGGGAAACCAAGCCCATATGTTTATGGGTCTTCACCTCAGTTGTATCGCCACTGCGGCTAAACACCGAGATACCAGCCGACTCTTGGCCTCGATGCTGCAACGCATAGATTCCGAAATAAGCCAGCCTAGCCACATCAAATGCAGGCGTCGCATAAACGCCAAAGACACCGCAGGCCTCTTCGGGCTTATCTGGCCGCTCCTCAGAAATGCTAGTAGCAAGACAAGCAGCATCATCCCCCATGGTGTTCAGCTCAACGTCACCAAAAGAACCAGCGTCAGCAGCGTTAGGCATCATGGGTGCGATTGACTCCAAATATGGCGATAGCGGAAACTCACCGACAGTAAGCCGAAGCTCACTGAGGCTACAGGAGGCAGCCAGGCTGCGACTCCCCTGAGAAAATGAACATCGGTCATGTCCTTCAAACCGGAACCCGAACGAACCAGAAGGTCCGAGGACAAAAGAATTCCGAACGGTTGGGCAATCCTAGAAATTGGACTCAATTTCCAACGTTACACAACGTTACCAAAGTATCTTCTGTGGGTTGATCCAATTCATCCCATAAAGAAAGCTCACAGGCCCTGGAACCAGGGTAACGCTATCTGGGAGAGTAATTCAGCATTTTCAGCGGATGCTGGGAATAGCCAACAAATTACTCAATGACAAACCAACTTTAATAATAATTTAATCATTTTAAGACGAATCCTAGGGGATCTGCGAAATTCTCGCCCCTAGGAGACGGCCTGAAACAAGGCCTGTCAGTGACCCAAGAAGCAAGAATTTATTGCTCCTTGGTTGGGCTCTTACTCATTGGGTTCATCCCTTGTCAGAAGGGGCTGAGGCGATCGCAAGTCAGCAGCAGCCCTCTCTCGACCTCCTCTAGACAAGGGTTGAAATAGCAACAGTTGAGCCCTTTCCATTCCCCTTGAAAAGAGAGAAGACCTGATGGTGTTTAAGCCTCAAGGCGACGCTCGATCGCAGTCCCCCAAGTCCCGGCCATCTCTGCCACGGAAGCGTCAATCATGGGCTGGGCGGCTGTTGTCTGGACAGCCGTGATGGTGAGGTGATCGCCCTTCACCTCTCCTAGCTTCTGCCAGTTGCCAGCCAGGGCTTCGTTCAGATGGGACTCCCAAGCAGCGCTATTTGCAGCCGCAACAGTCACCAGAATGCGGGCTCCGCCTTCGGCAAACAGGAGGCGATCGCCGCGCACCCCCGCTCCATCCAGCTGAACCTCAGCCCCCTTCTCCCCAGCAATGCAAGACTCTGCCAGGGCAACAGCCAAGCCACCCTCAGCACAATCATGGGCACTGGCCACCCAGCCCTGGGCAATGCCGTCACGACAGGCCTTCTGCACCTTAGCCTCCAGGGCAAAGTCCACAATCGGCGGCATTCCTGCCACGGTGTCATGGACCGAGGCCAGATATTCTGAAGCCCCCAGCGTCAAGCCATCACTGCCGTCATTGGGCGCAGCACCGAGCAGATAAATAGCATCGCCCTCAGCCTTCCACCCCTGGCTGGCAATGCGGTCCAGATCCTCAATCAATCCCACCATGCCCACCACGGGCGTTGGCCAGATGGGCTGGGGCTTGCCGTCACTGTCCAGGGTCTCGTTATAGAGCGACACATTACCGCCCGTCACCGGCGTATCGAACTCGCGACAGGCCTCCGATAGGCCCCGACAAGCTTCAGCAAGCTGCCAGTAGCCAATGGGCTTCTCAGGGCTACCAAAGTTGAGGTTGTCAGTCACAGCAACTGGCTCGCCCCCCACACAGCTGAGATTGCGCGCTGCCTCAGCCACTGCCATCTTGGCGCCTTCGTAGGGATGCAGATAGACGTAGCGGGGGTTGCAGTCCAGGGTTGCTGCCACACCTCGTTGACTGTTGACATCGGGATTATTCACCGGACGCAGGCGCACTACAGCGGCATCAGCTCCACCCGGCATAAACACCGTGTTGTTCTGCACCTGATGGTCGTACTGGCGATAGACCCAGCGCTTGGAAGCGATGGTCGGCGTATCCAGCAGGGTATTCAGCAGCTCATTCCAGCTCTGACCTGCCACGCCAGTCGCCGTGGCCTCGGGTAAGTCAGCCTCGCTCCACTTCCAAGCCGCCTGGGCATAGGCCGGAGGCTCATCAGGCAGCTCCCGCTTATAGATCGGCGTATTGTCCGCCAGGGCACTAGCAGAGACTTCTGCCGCTACTTCACCCTCAAACAGGATGCGAACAATGGGCTCCTCAATAATTTGCCCCGCCACAACGGCTTGCAGCTCCCAGCGATGGAAGATGTCGATTAGCTCCTGCTCCCGACCCTTCTCAGCGACAAAGAGCATTCGCTCCTGGGATTCAGACAGCAGATATTCATAGGGCACCATGCCCGATTCCCGCTCAGGAATTAGGTCGAGGTCAAGCTCAACGCCTACGCCGCCGCTAAAGGCCATTTCTGAGGTGGAGCAGGTTAGGCCCGCTGCGCCCATGTCTTGGGCTGCGACGACCGCACCCGTTTTAAAGGCTTCGAGGCAGGCTTCAATTAAGGACTTTTCCAGGAAGGGGTCGCCCACTTGCACAGCGGGGCGATCGTCCATGGACTCATCGGTGAGCTCCGCACTGGCAAAGCTGGCCCCGCCCATGCCATCGCGCCCCGTGGTGGAGCCCACATAGAGCACCGGGTTACCGATGCCAGAGGCTCCAGCTTTAACGATGTCATCAGTTTCCATCAGCCCGATCGCCATGGCATTTACCAGGGGATTGCCGCTGTAGGCCTTATCGAAATAAACTTCGCCCCCCACTGTGGGCACGCCCACGCAGTTGCCATAGTGACTAATCCCCGCCACCACCCCTTCAAACAAGCGCCGGGTCTTGGCATCTTCCAAATCACCAAAACGCAAAGAATTCAGCACCGCCAGAGGCCGCGCCCCCATGGTGAAGATATCCCGCAAAATGCCCCCCACCCCCGTGGCTGCGCCCTGGAACGGCTCCACAGCGGAAGGGTGGTTATGGGACTCCACCTTGAAGGCCAGACGCAGGCCTTCTCCAAAATCCACCACACCTGCATTCTCGCCTGGGCCAACCAGAACGCGCTTCCCCGTAGTAGGGAACTGGCTCAGCAGCGGGCGGGAGTTCTTGTAGCAGCAATGCTCCGACCACATCACACCGAACATACCCAGTTCAGCCCGGTTGGGGTGACGGCCTAGGCGATCGCAAATCGCATCATATTCATTGGGCTTAATCCCCTCCGATGCAATGACCTTATGCTCAAAAGGCGTAGAGGCATAATTGGCAGGAGCAGCGGCAGAATCGGTAGCAGACATGGGCATCGAAGAATCTGAAGACGGGCTCGATGGGTTCTGGAATTCGCCAGCGATGCCCAGAACAAAATCGCCCCGCGTGACAGGTCCAATTCTATCGGTCGGTTGGTTAGCGAGGGCGATCGCGTTGCAGAACGATAGCCAAACCTATCGGACTTCACGTACCACCATGGTCCCCCGTGGTCCCTTCGGCCCCGTCGTTACCTATCAGGTTTAAAACAAACCGTCATGGGAATCGTGAATGTCCTACAGGCGTTATGAGTCTGTCACCAGACAAAACAATTCCCCAGCCGCCTGTCACTGAGGAGAAGCAGCTGGGGAAGCAGCAATAAACGGATTGAATTGAGATAACGATTGCATCCCCTGCTACCAGAAGGTTTCAGAGGGATTTATTTTAGTTCGTAGCTGCATGTGACAAGGCTAAGTTCAACTCGATTGTTTACCCCAGGGACAGATTGTCTACGATCCTATTGCGTCACCAACTGGCTCAATGCTTCTTCGCCATTCAGCCTTGGATTTCCATCGATCCCATTCCCATAGCTCAGCATTGCCAACTGCTATTTCAGCGGCCTGTGAATCCATCGCAGCTGGATTCACAGGCCGCCATTTAAGCCGCCACAGCTTCCGTCGCAGTTGGTGCCTCAGGGCTGGAGGGGGCTGCTTCGGCCTGGGCGATCGCTTCAAGTCGCTCAATCCGATCCGCCGTGGGGGGATGGCTTAAGAACAGCTTCACCAAACTTTCCTTTGAGAGAGGATTCACAATAAACATTGGGGCAAACGCCGGGTTGCCATGCATGGGCACTTTCTGGGCCATGGCCTCTAGCTTCTCCAGGGCCGTCACCAGGGCTAGCGGATTGCCCGTAATCTCGGCGGCCCCTTCGTCAGCGGCAAATTCCCTCGTTCTGGAAATAGCCATGCGAATTAGGCCAGCGCCCACTGGCGCAATCACCAACAAAAACAGAATCACAATAGGATTCTTGCCCCGCCGACCGGCTAAACGCGTCACCGGGAAATAGAGGGAACCAAAGGTCAAGATGCGTCCCAAATAAGTCAAGGCCCCGGCCAGGGTTCCCGCAACGGCTTGGGTCAAGGTGTCCCGATTGCGCACATGGGTGAGTTCATGGGCCACGACGGCATCTAGCTCTTCTTTAGAGAGCAGCTTGAGCAGACCTTCCGTCACAGCAACGGCTGCATGGTTAGGGTCGCGCCCCGTCGCAAAGGCATTCGGTGATTCAGAAGGAACGATATATAGCGTGGGCATGGGCAGGCCAGCGCGATCGCTCAAGACTTCAATTTGGTCATACAACTCCGGTGCCCGTTCCCGCGACGTGGGCTGGGCCTTAAAAGCGGAGAGCGCCGCCCGGTCAGAGTAGAACCAAGAGGCAAAACTGCCCAGCGCAGCAAAGCCCAAGCCGTAATAAAGCCCCTGCTCATTCCCCACCAGAAGATAGCCCGTGAGGACAATCAAGCCTCCGAGGGCAACCAGCAACAACAGTGTCTTGACTTGATTAATACGAGCTGTTGAAATTTCCATCACTCAATCTGACTCCTAGGTTGAACAAACGGTTTGCACTCAAATCTCTTCTTCGCAAAGTCTCTTCTTCGCAAGATCTCTGGGCAGGCCCTACAGGCGACGAATCTCTCGCTTGATTCTCTGGGTCAACCCCACATCACGCTCCTCAGGAGTCTTGGAAGAAAACCCCTCCATGGGAAACACATTGACCTCTAGCTCAACGGGACGCTCCAGATTTCTCTCCAGCGCTTGCCGCACTAAATCAACTTGATTGCTCGAAATTGAGTTTTCGGGAGCTGCCACCTCGATCTTGATGTTCAAATTCTCCCCATCGGAGTGGATGCCAATGCGCCTGATGTCACTGCCGCGAAAGGTCAACAGCTCGGAGCGAATCATATGGTTCACCATGGAGCGGCCCTTCTCCTCAATAATCAGATCTCGCATGGAGAGACCCAGGGGAACAGCCAGTAGCGCCAACAAAGCCGTGGAAGCCGTTAAGCCTCGCTTCGCCCGCTTCAGCGAGCCGTATTCCTGCCAAATAAAAACTAAACCCCCGCTGAGAATAATCCCTGAAAGGTTTGTTAAAAACAGCAGTGTCGAGCCCCAAGCGACCGTGCCAGAGCCCAAGGCAATACCAATGCCAATCACGCTGAGCGGTGGAACGAGGGCCACGGCGATCGCCACCCCCGGCAAAGCATCAGCCACCTCCCGACGGGTCTGGGCAAAAGCACCCGCCGCCCCGGCTGCAAGACCAATGGCTAAATCAATCAAAGTTGGTTGAGTGCGCTGAAGAATCTCTGGGTTAAGAGAGCTAATGCCCACAATGCTGCATAGGAAATAGGCCGTACCCACCGTCAAAATCGACCCGCTCAGCACCGCGATACCAGAGCGTTTCAACAACCGCCGGTTGCCCACTGTAATGGCAAACGCCATGCCCACAATCGGCCCCATCAGCGGCGCAACGATCATGGCTCCAATAATGGCCGCCGCACTGCCTGCCAGTAACCCCAAAGCCGCAATGATGCCTGAAATAAACAGCATCACGTAATAGCTAGAGGAAGGCTCCGCAATGCGCCAGAGGTTGCGATTGAGCAGCTTGAGGGGCATGGGCTTTTGTTCTAACCAAGCCCAATCGCCACTGTTGGTGTCCCACTTGCGACCGAGACGCCGAAAGACCCGAATAACGGGGCGGTGAAGTGTCGCAGGACAATAATGGCGCATCAGCACCAGAAAAGGCCGTCGCCTGGTTTGCAGACCTCTCGAAGGCTTTGGGATAGTCACCGCCGCCTGGCTCTTGGAAGAAGGCTGCTCAGAATGTGGGGGTTTGTACATGGAATATGGCTGCTGATTGTTCCAATCAGAGCGAGCTTTCTTCTCTCGGAATCCAGTCTTCATCCTGACTCCCGAAAACTGGCAGGACCTTTAACCCTGTTGCGAGTTGCCCAGGGGGGATTGACTGGGAAATTCAGGAACAACTGGGAATTAATCAGACCCTAGATTCTTGGCATCCTTCGATAGTCGCCTATCTCCATCGTTTAAGAATCATGCCCTAGGCACAGATGCTAGAAGGCTGCCGGGGGCCAGTCCCTTTCCAAAGAGGCTTGTTCTCTCGTGAGGTCTCAAAGAACTTTTCTGGGAAACGGCCAGGAAAGAGCTGCATTCTGCCCCAGCCTTCCTTTAATCCGAAGCGATCGGTTCAGCTACGTTGAAATAACGGTAGTCGATATAGCGATCGCCATTCTTCGTGTCGTAAATGATGTCCACAAAGCGATGGTTCCAGCGAATATCCCGCACTGCATAAACATGGCGGGCATGGAGGGGCTGCATCACCGTCTCATCCAAGCCACTGAGGGAAATCACAATGGTGGACCGTTGCTGTTCTAAAGATTCAGCTGTGGCATTCCATAGCGGACTCTGCTCATCAATGGGATGCATCACCGTCCAGCCCAGGCTGAAACGAGGCGTCTCATTGCGCACCAGTGGCAGCTCATAAAAATGCCGCATTCGTTGTCCCTCCAGGGAGATCTCATCCCGGAGTAAATACACCTTGAGGGTCGCCTCCAAAATTTGATTACGGCGACGGTTCGCGGTGCGAAACATCAAGGTGGGAACGCCGTTGTAGGGCTCCACCACCGCCACTTGGCTAAAGGTCACCCGCGCATCAGAGCGGGAAAAGCGGGCAAAGGCTAGGCCCGTAATCATGGCAATGCTAAGAATGCTCACCATGGCTTCCACCGCCACGACGGCATTGGTATAAAGCGTCGTCGGATACATGGCTCCATAGCCAATGGCCCCTAGGGTTTGGACGCTAAAGAAAAAAGCATCGGCAAAGGAACCTAGTTCTGCATTTTCAATCGCCCCCGGTTGGGCCAAGTAGGCCAAAGCAAACAGCGCATTAACAATGCCGTAGCCCGCCGTCAGCAGCAGAAAGAACAGCCGCCAGGGCAGCATCAATAGCAAATGATAGGGATCTCGCCAGTAGTTTTGCCACAGATCTAGCCCTTGAATTTCAAACCGTCCCGCCTCTGCTTTGAGGTGAACGATATTGGGCAGGGCAAACCAGTCTTTCAAACCCGAGGGGCGAGGGTCAGTCATCACAAGCATTAGGCTTCGGGGAGCCCTATCGTATCAGTAAATTTTGTCACGCATCAGGCTAGTCCCACCGTTGCGACATGGCAGGCCATATCCGCACCCAGCATCACAGCCCAGCAGGCCAATCGGCTTCTAACACCTCAGCGGTCAGAAAGAGACAGCGAGGGGATTAATCCCCAAGCAGAATCCCTAAGAGTTACCTAATGTATCAACCGAAGTCGCAGTTTTAACCTGCTTTTTCAGTACTTCCAAAGCCTTAGCATATTGAGGGTCTTCCACCGTCCCAATCAGCTCGCGGTTCTTGCCCAAAATCTCCCGCTCCTCATCGCTGAGTTCATAGATCACATCGGGGGCAATACCTTCCTTATTGATGTCAGTCCCATTGGGGGTGAGGTACTTGGCGATGGTCACCGCAAGTCCTGAGCCATCACCTAGGGGACGCACGGACTGAACCAAACCTTTACCGAAGGTTTGAGTTCCCACGAGTTGGGCCCGGTCATTATCCTGGAGCGCACCAGAAAGAATCTCACTGGCACTAGCGGAACCACCATCCACCATCACAACGAGGGGAAGATCCGTCAGAGAGCGACCGTTCGCTTTTTCTAGCTCAGCGGTGCCTCGGCGATCCACAGTGGAAACGATGGTGCCTTTATCAAGCCACATGCGAGCAATTTCAATACTGGAGTAGAGCAAGCCACCGGGATTAGAACGCAGGTCGAGGACATAGCCATCAACGTCCTTTGTCTCCAGCTCCTTAATGGCGTCACGCATTTCGCTGGCAGCATTTGCGTTGAACTGGTTAAGGCGGATGTAGCCAACGTTGAGGCCTTGGTCACGGCGCTCGCTGTATTTAACGGGGTGGATTTCGATGCGATCGCGGCGAATCGTAAAGTCAATACTCTGACTGCTTTTAGCCGCCCCTTCCTCCTTATCCTGACTATCACGACGAATAGTCAGAATCACACTGGAACCCACCGGCCCACGGATCAGTTTCACGGCATCATCGGTGGTCATACCCTCAGTCGGAGTGCCATCCACCTGCGTAATCACATCGCGGGACTGAATTCCCGCCTCAAACGCTGGCGTATCTTCAATGGGAGCAACAACAACCAGCTCCTTCGTCTCTTCATCCTGGCTCAGCTGAATACCCACCCCGGTCAACTCACCGGAAGTATCGATCTTCATGTTGCCGTATTCACTGGGGTCCATGAAGCGGGTATAGGGATCCCCTAGCTTCTCCAGCATCTCGCGGATCGCTTCGTAAGCCGCTGGCTTATCCGTATACTCCTGGTTTAGATAGGCTGTGCGGACTTCGCGCCAGTCCACTTGATTAAAGGTGGCATCAACATAGTCATGGTCGATAATTTGCCAGACTTCATCGATCAACTCTTGGGGGTTGTCCTGGAAGAAGGCTTCTCCCTTAGACCAGCGCAGACCGCTGCCTGCCAGGGTAGCGGCCGCTGCCATGGCTGCGACAGCACCGATCGCTAGCTTGGTCTTGGAAATCACCATAGAGCCACGAGAATAGTAAAAGTTGTAAGACGCGATTAATTACCGAAGCAGAGCGTCAGTTCTTCTCAGTATAATTGAGGGATCCGCATCCGACATGGAGAAGTGTTGATATCGCCAACAGACTGTAATCTCCCTGCCAACAGACAATCCACAGAGATTAGCGATTTCTACGGCTAATGCTTGATTCCATCCGGATAGTCCAAGTTTATAGCAGCGGCCTGACTTGTTAGGACGTTGCTGTGGCCACATCATTGCCTGCCATATTTAAGTTTGACCCTTGATGGATTTACGAAGTGATGTGGCCACAGCAATAACTCTTCTCCTGATTGCGAAGGCTGAAGCAAAACCGCAGCCTTCGCAATCGCCACCCGGACAATGTGACAAATTAGACCATCGCAGTTTCCTTCGCGGCTTCAGGCTCCACCCAGCGATCGTCCGCCTTGATCAAGTTGATCAATTCCGCCACACCATCAGCCTCAGGCACTCGCTTAATCTCTTCACGCCCCCGGTAGAGCGAGATGAAACCAGGATTTTTACCAACATAGCCATAGTCTGCATCGGCCATCTCACCTGGCCCATTGACGATGCAACCCATCACTGCAATATCCAAGCCCACCAAGTGGTCCGTCGCATTGCGAACCTTGTGCAATACCTCTTCGAGATTAAATAGCGTCCGGCCACAGGAAGGACAAGCCACGTATTCCACCATGGTTTTGCGCAATCCCAGGGCCTGGAGAATGCTGTAGCAAACGGGGATTTCCTTCTCGGGTGCTTCGGTAAGGGAGACGCGGATAGTGTCGCCAATGCCCATCGCTAGCAAGGTACCAATACCTGCAGTGGACTTAACGCGACCATATTCGCCATCGCCCGCTTCAGTGACACCGAGATGCAAGGGGTAGTCCATTCCTTCTGCATCCATGCGAGCTACCAACATGCGATAGGCCGCCAGCATCACGGGCACCCGCGAAGCTTTCATGGAAATCGTCAGGTTATAAAAGTTGAGTTCTTCGCAAATGCGAATGAACTCCAGGGCAGATTCCACCATGCCCTCAGGCGTGTCGCCGTAGGTAAATAACATGCGTTCGGAGAGAGAGCCGTGGTTGACCCCAATGCGCATGGATTTGTTCTGGTCCCGCAGTGAAACCACCAGAGGTTCGAGGGTTTCGCGGATTTTGTCGCGAATCTCGTCAAATTCAGTTTGGCTATATTCTGTGCGATCGTCCTGGGCCTTCTCAAACACATAAAGGCCGGGATTGATGCGCACGTTATCCACATGCTTGGCCACTTCCAGGGCAATCTTCATGCCGTTGTGGTGAACATCGGCGACCAGAGGCACAGCTTGATAGGTCTCTTTCAGCTTGGCCTTAATCTTGGCCATGGCCTTGGCATGACCCAAACTGGGTACCGTCACCCGCACGATTTCACAACCAATTTCATGGAGGCGGCGAATACCTGCCGTCGCTCCATCAATGTCTAGGGTGTCTTCATTGATCATAGACTGAACCACCACCGGGGCATCACCGCCAATGGTGATGTTGCCCACCGGCACAGGTCGGGTCTTACGGCGACGAATGGTGGTTTCGAAGTCAGCGGCATCGACCGCAGTAGAGGCGTTGTTCCCAGGGCTGTTATTCACAATATTGTTTGCTGCATCAGCAGCATTGGAGGAAGAAAGCGTCTGCATACCCAAGAATGACCGAAGCCGTGACGAATGACAGTAGAGCGCTAAGAGACTAAGAGAAGCACTTCATTAATCAATTAGTAGTGCGAATCATAGAAAATTAACCTTGTTACTAACTTTGCCATAGATTAGGAACCCTTTGGAGCTGTTAACCGTGACAGCCCTGGGAAGGATCCAGCTGATCCAGCCGCAGCATTCACCCCCTCAACGGACCTGCAGTACCAACCATCCAAGTCTCCCGCCAAATATCCCAACGTGACTTCTAGAATTTATCTCTCAGCCAGCTACATAGGGCTTTAGAGGTTGAGCGCCAACAACCGGGTAGTACTCCCAAACCTCCATCCAAACCTTGCAGTCCAAAGCCCAACCCCACAGGTGTCAGCAAATGGCATAAGGGCCTCTGCGCGAGTCATCAGCAAATCTTCTCCCTCTCCGCTTCAGCGCGATATAGATCTTTACGTGCATTTATCTATGTCGGTCCAGGGGTAGGGCTGGGCATCATAGAGGATAAGAGACTCAAATGCTCGACTAAAGTGTGGAAGCTATGATGACGGCCGGTGGACGATCCCTAGCGCCTGTTGAGATCAGCGATTTTGACATGGACAAGCAGATTCGCTTGTTCAAGTCTCTCAAACAGTTGCAACTCACAGGTCAATTGTTGCTCGAAGGGCAACGCGACCAGTCTTGGCGGCTATACCTCTATATGGGGCGTATTGTCTATGCCACTGGCGGTAGCCACCCCGTGCGCCGCTGGAAACGAGGGCTAGCGAGTAGCTGCCCCCGTTTGGTGTCAGCCCCCATGACGCTCACGCCTCCCCCCGAAGATAAGCCTGAAGATGATCTCAGCCGCTGCTGGGAATATCAAATGCTGTACCAATGGGTCAGCCAGGGCAAACTCTCCCGTGAGGAAGCCAGTAAGGTTATTCGCAGTATCACCGTTGAGGTGCTCTGTGACGTGGCCCAAGCTCAGCATGTGACCTATCAGGTCAAGTCTGACACCACGCCTTCAACCAAGCTGACCCTGATTGATGCAGAACAGGCCGTGGCGGAAGCCCATAAGGTCTGGGAGAACTGGAAGACGGCTCGCATTGCCGATCGCTCTCCCAACTCTGTCCCTGTGATTCGTCAGCCCCAGCAGCTCAAGGAAAAGACTTCCCAGTCTGTCTATCAGGTGCTCAGTCGCTTGCTAGATGGCCAACAGAGCCTTCGGGACCTGTCGGTGAAGATGAAGCGAGATGTTACAGAAGTAACCCGATCGCTGCTTCCTTACATCCAACTGGGCTTGATTGAGCTGGTGGAAGTGCCAGACCTTCCAGGTCCAAGCTTGCCCAAGGCTCCTAACGACGATACGCCCACAGTTCCAGAGCTGCGTCCCCTAATTGCCTGTATTGATGACAGCCCCTTCATTTGCCAAAGCATGTCGAAGGTGTTGACCCAAGCGAACTATCGCTTTGTGGCTGTGAATGATCCCTTGAGGGCGATCGCTGTCCTCCTCGCCCGCAAGCCTGACCTCATCTTTTTGGATTTGGTTATGCCCAATGCCAACGGCTACGAAATTTGTGGTCAGTTGCGAAAACTGTCCTTCTTCCGTGATACCCCCATTGTCATTCTCACAGGACATGATGGCATTGTGGACAGAGTGAGAGCAAAACTCGTTGGCGCCTCCGAATTCCTATCCAAACCTGCCGATGCGGACTCCATTTTGGAAGTGATTCGCAAGCATTTACACGAAGCTGCGGTTCCCAGTCCCTAAATCGCTAGCTCCGAACTGGCCGGGCTTTGATTCTCTTTGCCCAGTAAGCTAGATGAGCTCGTGAGTTATTTATTCCCCCTGCAAATCTCCCATCTTTCGAGGTTAATTCCATGAGTACTGCGCTAATCGTCGAGGATTCCCTCACTGAGGCTGAAATCATTTCTAGCTGCTTAAAGCAAAGCGGCGTTCAGGTGATGCTAGCAGGCAGTGGCGAAGAGGCCATGGAAAAGCTTAATAGCGCCTCACCCGACATCATTATTTTGGACGTTGTCCTGCCTGGACAGAGTGGTTTCGAGCTTTGTCGTGCCCTCAAAGCCGAAAGCAAAACCAGCGGTATTCCAGTCCTGATGTGTTCCACGAAGGGCAGCGACATGGATAAGTTTTGGGGAATGAAGCAAGGCGCTGATGCTTACCTTTCTAAGCCCATTGATCAGAGTGAATTTATTCGTACCGTTCAAGGATTGATGGGCAAGTAATTATTTTTCTTGCTGATTTAAACGCGTAAAATCCAAGTCTTACAAGAGCCCTTTCTCCTATTCAATCTAGGGGGAAGGGCTTCTTTTTCAGCTTATTAAGAGTCTCCTATTCCGTAAATTCACTTCTTCAAAAATAGAATAAAAATCTTAAATACTCTCGTATTTTGGTGGATTTACAGACTCCCAAATCCGTTACTCCAGAAAATCTTTTGGGAATTCTACAAATAGGAAATAGGCGGTTTATATACCCTATTTTTCACCAGGCCTTCACCCCCTGGCGATCGCAGTTCAATTTGGCTTAGAAATTGCCCGAGGGTACCGGCCACTTAACGCCAGCATTGCAAGCTTTGCAACGCTTCTCTCCTGGCTCCTATCCATCCATTGAACGCCTTGCCTTCCTAAGGTGATTCCATTCGTTCTTTGCCTATTCCGCACAGAACGGTGGAAACAGCCCGATTAACCCTCACCCATCCCTCGCAGAGGAATCGAGACCGTGGCCCTGAACTCCCTTGCTGAGTCCAATTTTCTCGCCCAGGCCGAAGAAGCCAATGGCGCCCCCCAAGGGGAACGCTATTTGAGCTGTCACCTCGTGCCCAATATGACGGTGCTTCTGCCCATCGCCCACCTCACCGAGGTGCTCACCATTCCCATCCAGCAGGTGACTCCCATTCCCATGATGAATCCATGGGTCCTAGGCGTTCACAACTGGCGGGGTGAGGTGCTGTGGATGGTCGACCTGGGCCATCTTCTAGGGTTGACCCCTTGGTACCAGCAAAGCAACAACGTCTCCAGCCACAACGCCTTGGTCATTCGGAACCATGACGGCAGTGGCAGCGGCGAGGGAGAACTCAAGCTCGGTCTTGTCGTGAGCCAAGTTCAAGATATCGAAGTCGTTGCCCCAGAGGCCATGCGAGCTTCCACCCCCAGTAGCGTTGCAAGCCCAGAGCTAGCGCCCTACTTCCAGGGTTACACCATCGTGGGCCAGGGACATCTTCAAGGCTGCCTCGACCCCGAAGCCATCTTCTCCATGATTGCCAAATAGAGATTAGCCCGGCAATCAAGCCCAGCTATCGGCAGGTCACGCCCCCTCGGCCCCGACTCTCAACTATTCCAGCGTTTCCCTTGGAAGCTTGCATCGCAAGTCCCCGCTGTCCCCTCCCTCCAACCTCTCCCATAGAACTAAGGACTGCTTTCCCATGTCTCAGACTGTGCCCTCCAACTCCAACATCAAAGACAACGACGAGCAGCTGTCTATGCAGGAAGCGCAATCCATGCAGGAAGACAGTCAATTTTTCATCGCACCAAGTTCTAACCCCCAGGCAAATATGCCCCTGGAATTTGATGAGGTGGAAATGCTGGAGGAGCCTAAGCTGGTTTTCCCTGTGAAAGCAGCGAGCGAGCAAGCCCAAACGAAAAGCCCCAAAGTCTCCCCACAAATCAGATACCGTCAAGGCGGTGCCTGGGGGGACCTGCCCCTGCGCTCCAAGGTCGTTGCTATTGCCGCTGTACTGGGTATTGTACCTGCAACAGCTTTAGGACTACTCAACTACAACCTTCAGGGGGGAGTACTGAATAACAGGCTGGAAACCGCAGCAGAAGTCAGTGCCACAACCGTGAATGACCAACTGGCACTTTTCATGCGAGAGCGCTTGGGTGATATCCAGGTGATGGCCCGTGAGGATCTCTTCACCGATAGTACTCTGCGGTCAAATGCAACCTTCGCTCAGAACACCGAGGCCCTAGATCGATTCGTCAATTCTTACTCCGTCTATAACAGTATTGCGGTCTTTGATGTTAGTGGTGAGCCCTTAGGCAATTCCGGTGGCAAGACAGTCGGCAATCATGCCAGTCGCGTTTACTTCCAGGCAGCTCTGGAAGAGGACGGAGCGATCATCAGCCAGCCCATCATTTCCAAAAGTTCCGGCATTTTCAGTGTTTATCTAGCAGCTCCCATCAAGGACAAAGCAACGGGAGAAACCGTTGGCGTCGTGCGCGCTCGCATTCCCGTTAGCGAAATTGAAGGGCTCGTTGCAGCCGCTGCTGCATCAGAGTCCCAGAGACAGGGAGGAGCCGTAGAATACCGCCTCTACAGCCAAACCAATGAGCTATTTGCTGATAGCAACCTGGAAAGTGAAGAACTCATGGCTACTCCTCAAGCCATTACGAATCAGCTGCCTTTGGAAAAGGAAGAAGCCGGGGAGAACCGTCGCGGACAGAACACTTCTGGTAGCCTAGGCGAAGCCACCAACATTAGCTTTTCGACTCCCCAAGCCTCCGTTGGCTACGCTCCCTTTGCCGAGTGGTCTGATAGCTTCCGTGCAGAATTGCCCGACCTGGGCTGGAAAACGGTGGCCACCATCGACTCCGAAGTCATCTCAGCCCAGCGCAGGCGCCTACTCCAAGGTTTGATTTTCCAGGCGCTCCTTTCCGGTGGCATTTTGTCCCTGGTCGCTGGATTGCTGGCGACCCGAGCCACCCGTCCGCTACTTAAGGCTGTGGATGCGGTGCAAAAAATTGGTAACGGCAAGCTTGATACTCGCCTGCCTGTTCAAGGCCAAGACGAACTGGCCACATTGAACCGCAACCTCAACCAGATGGCTGAGCAACTCCAAGATTTCACCAACGAGCAACAGAGCGCTACGGCTCGTGCAAATTGGCTCATGGGCTTGGCCACCGATGCGGGCAACCTCAATGAGGCAGAAGTCAACCAGCGTCTAGCAGAAACAACGACCAAAATCCGTGAGTTTCTGACCACAGACCGTATGGTGATTTATCGCCTCGATGCCACGGGGCAGCTCACCCTGGCTCAGGAATCTGTGGATGATGCCTGGCCCTCCGCAGCAGACTTGGATTTGAGCAAGGTCAAATTGGCACCTTCCTTTACCAATGCCTTTGAAAAGGGTGAGGCTGTGGTCATGGGGGCGATCGCCGAGGTCACCCTACCGGAAAGCTACGCTGACCTCCTCGAAGAACTTAACGTTCAATCCGAACTCGTTGTCCCCCTCGTGGACCACAACGAACTCTCCGGTCTCCTGGTGGCGCAAAGCTGCGAGCAACGCCGCAACTGGTCCGAAAGCGACATCAACTTCGTCAAACAAATTGCTGCCCAGCTCTCCATTCTTGAGCAGATTCAAGAAGTACAAGCTGCCCGAGGCTTGGCTGAAATCAACGCCAAACAAGAGAAAGAGCGCATTGAAGAACTGCAACGCCGAGTCATGCAGCTCCTCATGGAGGTTGACCCCGTCAGCCGAGGCGACCTGACCATTCGCGCCAAGGTAACCGAGGACGAAATTGGTACCGTAGCTGACTCCTACAACGCCACGATTGAGAGCCTGCGACGCATTGTAGGCCAAGTGCAGGGAACGGTAACCCAGGTCGTAGACACCGCCTCCGGCAGTGGCCAAGCGGTACTGACCCTGGCCTCCGGTGCAAACCAGCAAACCGAAGAAATCACCGGAGCCCTAGGCAGCATTGAGCAAATGGCCCTGTCTATTCGGCAGGTTGCCACCAACGCGGCACAGGCCGAAATTGCGGTGCAAAAGGCAACGGCGACGGTGAAACAGGGTGACGCTGCCATGGATAAAACCGTGGAAGGCATCTTCGCCATTCGAGAAACGGTGGGTGAAGCCGCTAAGAAGGTAAAGCGCTTGGGTGAATCTTCCCAGAAGATTTCCAAGGTGGTGAACCTGATTAGCTCCTTCGCTGAGCAAACCAACTTGCTCGCGCTAAACGCTTCCATTGAGGCGGCCCACGCCGGAGAGGAAGGCAGAGGTTTCGCGGTGGTTGCGGACGAAGTCCGGTCCCTGGCCCGTCAGTCCGCCCAGGCGACCGCAGAAATTGAAGCCCTAGTGGCCGAAATTCAGTCAGAGACCAACCAAGTCTCCGCCGCCATGGAATCCGGTACTGCCCAGGTGGTCACAGGTACCCAACTAGTGGAAACGGCTCGGCAAAACCTGACCCAAATTGCCGATGTGAGTGAGCAAATCCGAGGTCTAGTTGCAGACATTGCCCAGGCAACGGGCCAACAGACCGCCGCTTCTGAGCAGGTCTCCACAGTGATGCAGGACGTGGTCGGCATTGCCAACCAAACGTCTGAATCGGTAGACCAGGTTTCCAATTCCCTTGCCGCTCTCGTCAACCTAGCTCAAAGCCTGGATGAAAGCGTTGGCCAGTTCAAAGTCCAATAAGGCTTCGACAGCCCCCATAACTGTCCTTAGAGTTTTGTGCCCCTTGCCCATCTTTGCTGCTGTTGCCGTCGCGTGAGCGATTCCCATGACCCAGACCCCTACGCCCGCTCCCAGTTCTGCTCAGGATGACAATACTGAGATTCAAATCGCAGCCAATGCTAAGGCTCTGCCGGTTCCCCCACCGCCACCTTCTAGCCTTAGTCAGACCAGTGCTAAAGCAACAAGCAAGGCTGCCTCAGTTGAGCCGTCAATGCTAGGGGATGAACCTCTGGAAATGACTGAGCTGAAATATTACTCAGCGACGAAGTCCAAGCGCCTGCGATCGCGCATGATGAATGCCTCACTCCAGGCTTCAGCCCAAGCTGCCACAAACGCAAAAGCGTCCAGCAGTGGGCAACGCTTCGGCAAACGCTGGGCCAACCTTAGCTTGCGCAACAAGTTTGTCCTGCTCATTTTGCTCAGTTCTGCCCTACCTACCATTGCCGTCACGCAAAGCCTAGTTTCTCTCAACAAGAACAGAGCAATTCAAAGTGCTGAAGCGGAGGTCTTATCACAGGCCCAGGCATTTCAAGTCGGGAGCCTAGAGGGTGCCCAAGGTGACGCATCCGTCTACTCCTCGACCTTGGCGCGAGCGCTAGCAATTAAAGGTATTGACCCTAGCAATGTTGAAGGTGATGCAGCGCAAAGCGCCCTAAACCAACTGGTGACCTTGCCCTCTGGTATGAATCCAGAGCAGGCGATGAACTTCCAAATTGTGGTCGATATCAAAGGCCGCACTGTTGCCCAGGATATCTGGAAACCCAATCGCAATGCCCCCGTGCCTGCGGACATTGCCTCGGCCCGGTCTGAGGCGACCCTGACCCAGGTCAACCCACCTCTCCAGCAGGATATTCGTCGTTTTCCGCTAGTCCAGCAAGTCCTCTCTACTGGCATCAGCGCTTCCGGCATTGAGCGCCTTGCCCCTGAAACCAGCCAACAGCTTCAATTAACTGCAACCGAGCAGGCAGGCGACAGCAGCCTGGCATCCGTCTCAATTGAGCCAATCTTAGTGAATGGCCGAACTCGTGGTGCGGTCATCACCGGCCAAGTCCTCAATGGCAATCACGTCCTGGCAGATGTGTTCAAATTGCGTTCTGGCCTCTCAGCCTTATCTCTACTGGATGGGGAAGAGGTGGTTTTCTCGACCCAAGCCGGGTCGAATGGAGCCGGTCGCAAAACCGCAGAAAAGGTCACACCCGAAATTATCGAGAAGGTCTTAAAGCAGGGCGAGAAATACGTCGAGGTTGAGCGTATCGGCGGCATTCTTTGCTTGCACTATTACCTGCCTGTTTTTAATCAGAGTGGCAACGAAGCTGTGGGCCTCATCCATGCAGCCCAGGCTCTAAACAAACAAGAATCTCAGTTCCTGAAACAGCAGTTAATCGCCTACGGTTTAGGCGGTAGCTTAATTTTGCTCTCCACCCTTTTGGCCTTGCCAGCAGCGGGTTCCTTAGTACAACCTCTGCAGCGCTTATCGGGATTCATGGAACGGCTAGGTAAAGGCGATCGCGGCCTGCGCATTGCAAATGCAGACCGTCAAGATGAGGTGGGCAAGCTTTCCCTCAACATGAACCGTTTAGCTGAAAGTCTGGAGAGCAAAGAACTTCGCCTCCAGACCGCGCTGTGGCAAAACGAAATCCTCACGGAAGTGGCCAACCTCCGCTCCCTCGATGGCCACAAAATTACGGAAGGTTTGCCCCTCATTCTTGAGAAGGCTCGCAAGAAGCTCAAGCTGGATCGTCTCGTGGTCTACCGCAGCGGTTCCGCCACAGACGGACGCATCGTCTATGAAGCGCACCAACCCAAATGGCCCTCTGCCATTGAAATCGGGGTCACCGATGACTTCATCTCTGACGAACAGCTTGCAGGCTATAAACGGGGTGAAACTCAAATTAACCCGGATGTCACCCAGGCCAACCTTAACCAGCCTCACCTCGACCTACTCGACAAACTGGATGTAAAGGCCAATATCATTGCCCCAATGATCAGTGGTGGCTCACTATACGGCCTTCTCATTGCCCACAGCTGCGGGAGCGTCCGCAACTGGGAACAGTCCACCGTCAGCTTTATGGAATCCCTCGCTGACCGACTGGCTGCAGTGCTGGGCTACGTGAGCCTCGTCGAACAACAGCGACAGGCCGAGGACGTCATTCGTCAGGATAAAGAGATCCTCCAGCGCCGTGCCCTAGAACTTCTCCAAGAAGTAGATCCTGTGTCCAAGGGTGACCTAACAGTGCGAGCGAGGGTGACGCCGGATGAGATCGGTACCGTAGCTGACTCTTACAACGCCACGGTCGAAAGCCTACGTCAAATTGTGACCCAGGTACAAAACGTCTCCACCCAGGTGACCAGCACCGCCCAAAGCAATGACATCGCCGTGACCATCCTGGCCCAGGACGCCCTAGCCCAGGCCGAGAAAATCACCGGCTCTCTCAGCAACATTGAGGCTATGAGCCAGTCGGTACAGCAACTGGCAGCCCAGGCCCAAGAAGCTCGCGTCATCGTAAACACCACCCAAACCACGGTGAGCGCAGGTGAGCAAGCCATGGTCCGCACCGTGGAAGGCATGGCTGGGATTCGCGAATCGGTGTCCGAAACCACGCAAAAAATGGAGAGTCTGGAGGCCGCCTCCGAACGCATTTCCAACGTGATTCGACTGATTAGCGGCTTTGCAGCCCAGACCCACATGCTGGCGATGAAGGCCTCGATTGAGGCGGCTCGTGCCGGTGATGAAGGGGAAGGCTTTGCGGTCATCGCTGACGAAGTTCGAAGCCTGGCTGCCCAGTCAGCCCAGGCCACAGCTGACGTGGAAACAGTGATTAACACCATCCAAATGGCAACCCAGGATGTAATCGCGGCCATGGAGGTCGAGAACAGCCAGGTGTCGAAGCAAATGGAGCTGGTGGAAGAAACCCGCGCCAGCCTGACCCAAATCACGGCCGCCAGTGCGGAAGTGAACCAGTTGGTCAGCGCCATCGCCCAGACCACCGAAAGCCAAACCCAAACATCCGACGCCACAGCCGCCATCATCACCGAGGTGGCCCAGCTAGTACGCAACACCTCAGAGGAGGCCAGCCAAGTGTCTGATTCCTTCAAACAGTTGGTGGATGTTTCCCAGGCACTTCAAGCAGAAGTTGCCCAGTTCAAGGTGAGCTAAGACAACCGTCACTCACCTTTTGCTCTAGCCCATGCCCGTTTTTCTTCCCCGCCAACATCGCCGTCCAAGGCTCCGTAACTATGTCTGTCAATCCTGATATCCATGACAAGGCCTATCAATTCTTCATTGAAGAGGCCGCTGAACTCCTTCAAATTATTGAAGACGGAATCTTGGAGCTGCGGCGCGATCGCGGAGCCAACACCGTCCATGCCGTAATGCGAGCTGCCCACTCTATCAAGGGTGGAGCCGCCAGTGTAGAGCTCGAAGCGATTAAGACCATTTCCCACCGTATGGAAACGGCTTTTCGAGCCCTCTACGACGAGACGGTGGAAATTGACGATGAGCTAGAAGGACTGCTCCTAGACGGCTTTGACTGTCTTAAGGACCCCCTCAGCGAGCAAATCGAGACGGGTAGCCATGACCCCGAGGCGGCCCTAGCCAATGCGATTCCTGTACTAGAAGCCCTAGAGGAAAACCTGGGTGCAGAAGCGCTTAAGCAAGCCGATAGCTTTATTCCCAGCTCCTCGGACTTAGGCATCGACATGGTCACCTCGATCTTCGAGATGGACGTGGAGGAGGGCATTGCTCACCTAGAAGAAGTTGCAGCTAATCCAGGCAACTTCCCGGTATCGGGTGAACTCCAAGCCCAGGCTGAAGTGTTTGTCGGCTTTGGTGAACTGCTGGAGCTACCCGGCTTTGGGGCGATCGCCCAGGCCATTCTGGATGCCTGCCACAATAATCCCGCTGATCCCGTGGGGCTATTGAACATAGCGCTTCAAGATCTCCATGCAGCCAAGGAGCTGGTCATGGGGGGCGATCGCGACCAGGGGGGCGCTCCCTCAGAAGCCCTCTTGGCCCTAGCCGGTGGTGGCAGTAGCCCAGCCCAAGACAGCAGCTCTCCCGCAGCAGAGTTGTCCGCCGGAGACTTCGCAGACTTTGGCTTGAGCGAAGCGGACCTGGCGAACTTTGACTTTGGTGCGGCAGACTTAGCCAATGGAGACCTCTCCGCCCTGAATCTCGACCCCGCTGCCCCAGAAAGTACAGATCCCGAAGCAGCTGGCCTTGAGAATGGCCTCACCGATGCAGGACTGGGCGACTTGGACCTGGCCGCTCTAACAATGGAAGGCGAGTCCCTACTCGATGATGCCGAGGCCTCCAACGCAGAAGCTCCCAATACAGAAGCTTCCAACAACATCGCTGACGCGACTGCGGACAATGCATTGGACCTTGACTTAGGCGCTGATGCTTTCCAATCCCTAATTGATGAGTCCAGCAGCTTGGACCTCGAAACTCCCGAGGATGAATTTGCAACGGTTGACCAAGGGGGTGCATCTTTAGATGCCAGTCTAGAAGCCCCTGCCATTGACGAGCTAAACGTCAATCAAGATGAGGTTGCGGCGTTGGACAGCCTGGATGCCATGGCCCAGCTGGCTAACCTGATGGCAGAGCCCGAAGCCAGCGAAGTATCCGAGTCGAAAGAAGTCGCCGAAGCAGATGTTGACGCAACAGAGTCAGACAATTTTAGTTTTGACTTAGACAGCGAAACCGCTAGCAGTAGCGCAGAAGCCGAGGCAGATTTAGACCTCGAATTCGAGTCCAATGATCTGACTCTCCCAGCGCTTGAGACAGCCCCCCCTGAAATTCTCTCCGATGGAGACGAAATCTTTTCAACCTTCCCAGAAGAACTCGAGCCTGCTAACAATGATGCCTTAGCAACTGAGAGTTCGACTGAGAACGAAGAAGAGAGCCCGGCAACCGATGCAGCAGAGCTCGCTGCTCCCGATGCTGAGCTGGAAAACATGTGGGCCGAACTCAACGACGATTTGGGTGATAGCTCCGGCACCGCCATGGCCGCAGAGGAGGATCGCGAGCTAGACAGCGCCTTCGATATCGCCATGGATCAGGCTTCCGCAGCCCATGCAGAGACAGTGGAGCCAAACCTGGGTGGAGATGAGTTAGCCGATATCTTTGCAGATGCAGACCCAGCCTCTCCAGAAGAGCCGGATGTTACCACTGCCCTCAGCGTCGCGGAAGCCGATGCCGCATTCGAGGCCATGGTTGATGCATCCACAGCCAATGGTGAAGCATTTCTAGACTCCGAAGCAAGCTTAATGCTTAGCTTTGATGATTCGTTAAACATCCCCACTGCCAAAGCCCCCAACAGTGATGAACTGCAAAACATCTTCGAGCTAGATGCTCCCGAAGAAGAGAAAGAGGAAGAAACAGATGCTGAACTCACGCAGCCAGAAGCAGCTTCCCCAACAGAAGACAGCCAAGCAGAGCTGATCGATCCCTGGTCGAGCGCCGTGCTCGAAGAGGTAGCCTCCCCAACCTCAGAGGAAGTTGATTCTCTCTCAGAGTCCTCTGCATCGGAAGCACCAGAGGCAACTGACCTTGAGGAGCCAGAAGCGATTGAATCCGACGAACCAGAAGCAATTGACTTCAAGGAATCGGAAGCGGTTGAATCAGCTGTAGACAGTGCTGCCTTGGATGAAGCACTCCCAATCGAACTATTCCAAGACAACGATGAAGCCACTCTAGAGACACCTGAGCCTCCTGTAGAAGCCATTGACGAAGGCACCTTTGTCCAAGGTCTAGAAATGGGCACCTTCGTCCAGACCGACGAAGTTATGCCCTTGGAGGCATCCCTCTCAGAGTCCAACGACGAAGCCTCTCCAGAACTTGGTGACCAGAGCCATCAAGACGAGGGCAATGTCACGGAGACAGCCGAGCTGGAGCAACCTGCTAACGCGGAATTTAATGGTCTAGTTTCAAATCCCCTAGAGGCCGGTACTTTCATTCAAAACCTGGATGATGGCACTTTCATCCAAAATCTGGAAGCAACGCCCGATTCAACGGTGGAAAGCCCTGAAGCCACGGCAAGCCATGACGGGCCAGCTGAAGCAACAGACTCCAGCCCTGCAGAATCCTTTGAAGAAGGCACTGTCATCCAAGGGTATGACGCAGGTACCTTTATCCAGGGCATTACAGCAGAGCCCTCTACAACAGAAGCTCTGGATCATCCCCCCGTATTGGAAGAAAGTTTCGACGAGGGCACCTATGTTCAGGGCATCGAAGCAGGTACTTTCATTCAAGGAGTCACCGATGCAGCCCGGGCGGAAGCGGAGCCAACGGATGAGGTCGTCCAAGCAACGCCAGAGCCTCAAGATGAATGGACTGATGCAGCGACCGAGGAATCTGACGAAACCGAAGAAGAAGCACTTATCCCTGAGCTTCAAGCCTTTATTGCTCAGGCTGCAGCAGAATCTGCTAACTCAACTGCTCCAGGTCAATCTGATCCAGAGCAAGATGCTCAGGCAACGACATCAGATGATGCGGAGCCTGAAGTATTAGAACCTGAAGTATTAGAACCTGAAGCATCAGAACCCGAAGAATCAGAGCCTGACGCTTCTGAGCCTCAAGCCGACGACGTTGCCACAGCGGGTCAGGAGCTGATGAAAGCAGAATCTGCTGCTGATGTCGTGGAACAGATCGCAACTCCAGACCACCAGCCTGAAGCAACCGAGGGAGCTGACTTAGAGCTAGCAACTGCTCAACCAGAAGGTGAAGCAACGACTGAAGCTGCTGACAGCGATCGCCCACAGGACAATCCCAAAGCCGCCAAAAGCGAAGGTGATGATCAACAACTACCTAGCTTGGAAACCATGTTCTCTGTGGGGCCTGAGCGGCTCGCCGCGATCGCCAATGACTCCCTCGCTTCTGACTTAATCGCCTCTGAATTGATAGCAAACTCAGATGCAGAAGCCAGCCAGCCGATGCAAAACAGCGAACCATCAACCGAGGAAGCGCCTAGCTCCGAAGTTCCAGCTGAAGAAGAAGCCACTCCAGAAGCGATCGCTCAGCCCAGCGAAACCGCGGCAGAAGGCCCACCACTCACCCCCACCGCCGTGGAAGTTGCCCTGGCAGAACACCAAGCGGTGGAACCCAACGTCACGACTAACGACGGCATCGCCACCAACGACGAGAACCAAGCCAAGGCAGATAACATTGGCAATGCCGTTCTCGCCATGGAGCAGATGTTTGGCCAACTGCCAACAAACAACCAGCTGCCAACAAACAACCAGCTGCCCACCGCAAAGCCCAACCCGACCGACGAGGCTGCAAAAACAGAAAGCAAAGAGAAGTCCAAGGCTGCCAAGAAGAAACGCCAGCAAGGCACCAAGCTCTCCGGCATCTCTGTGCGCGTTGACTTGAGCGTGTTGGAACGCATGAACAACCTGGTTGGCGAACTCGTCCTCAGCCGAAACAGTCTCTCTCTGCAACATGAACAGTTGCAATCAGTCGTAACCCAACTCGACAAGCGTTTCAATAACTTCGAAGGCCAGCTCAATGGCTTGCGCGGTATTTCTGACCAAATGCTCGTCGAGCCTGCCCAGCGTCAGCCCCAAGGTCACGCCGCCGCAGAGCAACCCGCAATACGCTCTGAATCAGAAGAGGCTGCCAATGAAGAAGGCTCTCTCCTGGAAGGCTTCGACGTGCTGGAGATGGACCGCTATAGCGCCCTCCATGGCCAACTCCAAGAAATCTTCGAGCAGCTCATGCAGCTGGAAGAGGGTGTGGATGACATCGGCGTATTGCTAGAGCAATCCACCCAAAGCTTGACCCAACAGCGTCAACGTCTGGGTCTGTTGCAGAACGAACTGATGTGGGCTCGCATGTTGCCCCTAGACAACATTTTGGGCCGTTTCCCTCGCGTGTTGAGAGACATGTCACGCAAGCATGGCAAGTCCGTGGACTTGAACCTGAATGGCACGAGCGTCCTTGTGGATAAAGGGATGTTGGAAAAGCTCCATGACCCCATGCTCCACCTGCTGCGCAACGCCTTCGACCATGGCATCGAGAAGCCTGAAGAACGACAAAAACAAGGCAAGGCCGACCGAGGTGAGATCCAAATTAATGCCTACTACCAGGGCAACCAAACCGTCATCGAAATCAAAGATGATGGTCAGGGGGTCAACCTGGAGCGCATCGCCAAGCGAGCTGTGGAATTGGAATGGCTCTCCCGCGAAGAGGTGAAATCCTTGCCCCAGCAGGCCCTGCTGGACCTCATCTTTGAGCCAGGCTTCTCCACTGCTGCAAAACTGAGTGAGCTCTCCGGTCGTGGCGTGGGCCTTGACGTTGTACGGGAGCAAATTAAAGGCCTCAAGGGCAACGTGACGGTGGACTTTAAGAAGGGTGAGGGGACAACCTTTATCCTCCGCTTGCCCCTCACCCTAACGGTGGCAAAGCTGATGGTTTGCCAGGTGGGAACGACGGCGATCGCCCTCCCCTCCGATGGCATCGAAGACCTCCTGGTCCCCCAGCCCGAACAGCTCAAAATGGTGGGCAACAAGCGTCTCCTTCACTGGCGCGATGACCTCATCCCCATCCAGTCCATGACAGAGCTGCTGGACTACAGCTGCCCCACCGCTGACATCGCCAACCTCAAGGCCATTACCTCCAAAAGTATCCCAGTGCCTAAGGATTGGGCCTTGCCCCTGCTAATCTTCAGTCGCGGCAGTCAGCGTTGCGCCATGGAAGTCAACCGCCTCCTCATGGAGCAAGAACTGGTCATCAAGCCCTTTAGCTCGGCCATGACCCCACCAGAATATTCTTACGGCTGCACCATTCTGGGTGATGGCCGCATGATTCCAGTCCTGGATGGTACTGCGCTACTGCAACAGCTCAGCAACAACTCCATGGCCATGGCGGCAGGGGTGGAAATCAGCGATGAAGCCCTGGATGGAGGAGAGACCAGTGATGGCACAGAGGCAACAGAAACCATTGCCCAAGCCATGCAGGCTGACACCATTCTGGTGGTGGACGACTCCACTGCCATGCGTCGCACCATGGCCTTGAGCCTGGAGAAGGCGGGCTACCGCGTCCTCCAAGCAGGCGATGGCCAAGAGGCCCTGACCCAGCTCCGTCAAAGCGGTGCTATCCAGCTCGTCATCTGCGACGTCGAGATGCCCAACATGAACGGTTTCGAATTCCTCAGCCAGCGCCGTCGCGAGCCTGCCCTGATGAAGACTCCGGTGGTCATGCTCACATCTCGCAGCAGCGACAAGCACCGTCGTTTGGCCATGCAGCTCAAGGCTCACGACTACTTCAGCAAGCCCTATGTGGAGCAGGATTTCCTTAAGTCGATTAAGAAGATTCTCACCAGCCAGGGCGCAGCGGCAAAAGTTTAGGATTTTAAGTAATCGGTCGGTCGCAACAGGTAGTCAACGATGGAACCTGTTCGCGACGACCAATTACTTTCCTCCACAGGTTCTGCCTCCGTTAGATTAGCCCCCATCCTCCAAAACCTGTCAAAAGCCTGAGCATTCTGAGCTTATTGGCAGCTCCCCACCCTGCAGCGTCTCCTTGGCATTTCCCCTGGCAATCTGCTCCATGCGATTTGATTAGGGGCTTCGCAAATCACCACCCTGGTCCCGTAACAGGAGCACCGCTATTCACCATGCCAACCCCTCTCTCAACCCCAACGGCCACTGCTCAGCCCAGTGCCATCGCCAAGGGGCAGCCTACAAACAAGAAGCAGACTGCAATCAGCCATCGCAAGCTGATTGTCTTTCCCGTGGGCGAGCTGCGCCTTGCGGTTCCCATGGGCAATATCAGCCGCGTGATTAACCGACCGAAGGTTTACAGTAGCGGTACCAATGCTGTGGGCATTACGACCGTGGGCGATCGCGAGCTCACGATCATTGACTTGCACCAGCAACTTTTCAAGACAGCGGGCCCCTTCAACCCAGAACGCCCCGGCTATCTCGTGCTCACCCCCAGTCCCACCGGGGAGATCATGGGCATTCCCACTCCAACGACGCCTCGTTTACTGGAAGTGCCTTTGGAGCAGATTCGCGAGTTACCCCAGTCCTATCGTCAGGCCGATACGCTCTGGGTCGCCAGCCATATGATTCGCACTGCCATGGAAGAAGGCGGCGAACTCCAGTCCATTTTCATGTTGGACATGGCCGCTGTGATGGATAAGCTGATGAGCTAAAAACTCAGTTAAAACGCTGGGCAACAATGGTCATCGCTCCCCGAACGCAATCCAAATCCCCTGGGAACGTAATCATGCTTCCAGGGGATTTTGGTTGAATGAATCAAGTTCAAACCCAACCCAATTCAGTTACATCCAATTCCCATGCTTTGAACCGTAGGGGCGAGCCGCTGTTCGCCCGCACAGCATTGAGTAGTGCAGCCCCTTAGGATTTGGGCTCAATCAGAAGCATCAGAATGAGTCGGGAAACAGGGACCAGCCTCGGCGATCGCCTCCGGCAACCCCGCCGCCACTAAAGCAGCCATCTGGACTTGGAATTGTCGAGCTAGGGCGATCGCCGCCACTCGCCACTGCTGGGCATCGCCCCAAACATTCCAGGGCTGACACCAACGACCCGGTAGATGCTGCAATCCCAGGGGCAAGGTCCAACCAAACACCGGGTCCAGGCAGGTCTGAAAGATGCCTTCTGCATCGGATGGAACCGCATCCACCAGGGGCAGCTCCCCAGCCAAAGCAGACTGCACCAGAGCTTGGCTAATCGATGTGGGAATGCGCTGTTGGAGCGATCGCATCTCACCCGTCATCGGCCCTAGCCAGCCCGTATTCACCAAATAAACCTCAGTGTCCGCCTGGGCCTGAAGGCAAGCCTGCCAACGCAAGCAATCTCGCACCGCCCGCCCAGGGTCCATCGCCTTAAAATGGGCCGTGGGATGGAGCTGATGACGACTCCAGCCTGGCAGATCGGCTCCGTAGCCCAGGGCAAAGTAATAGAGCGCTTGTTCCGGGGTAAGGCGAGCCATGGCAGGCAAGACACCAGATGTATCAGCAACTAACAAGAAAACCTGTCTAGGGGAAATCCGAGTTCTGCCTTGCTCAAGGGTTGCAGCAGTAGCGCCCATCAATGAACGGTCATCTTTCCAAGCGCCACGGAACGGGATGGAGCTGGCTAAATCACTAAATCGAGGCCGACTGGAAGCAGCCTGGAGAGGCACATTTTCCAACACCGCCCCAAACGTTAAATGCTGGTGCAAGGCGTCATTGACAGTCAGGCCTGAAATATTACCGTAGCCCCCTGACAACAGCGGCTTGAGTGAGAGTTGCTGGGGAGAAATAGAAGGACCATCAGCAGCCTGCAAGACTACTGGACCACGCTGCCAGGACTTGCCCAAGGCGGAAGCTAAGGTCTGTTTGCCACTGCCTGCCTCTCCCAAGAATAGAGCGGCCTGATGCCCAGAGGTCTCTGGGCAATACACCACGTTTTGCAACAGCAACTGGTTCGCCAAACGCTTGTTCTGGGTTTCTGCCAGTAAGGTGGTAATCGCCCCAAACAAGTCTCCACCATGGCGACTGCCCCCCACCAGAGCCAACCGCTGCATGGGATGAATTACTACAAAGACCTCAGTGTCTAACAGCGACTCCACCCAGGGCTCTCCTTTCAAACCATTCAGAGCAATGACCGTTAGCGTTGGCTCTAAATCATCCTTTACTCCAGCCCAAGCCTGCCCATGATTCGCCAAAGAAGACAGGCAGGGCTGCGAAACGGACCAGTGAGTTAATGGTTCGGCCTGGTCTCGTGAGGACAGCTGGGCCAGCTCGTCCTCTTCTTCTTCCTCAGCAGCAGGAAATAGCCAATGGCGAGCCATAATCGCCTGGGAAGCCAGCTCACAAATGACCTTTATCCCAGTCATTTTCCCCGGGAAATCCACTTCAACGAGGCCATCACATTGATACAACGCCTTATCTTTGCCATAGTCTACGGCTCGCTGATAAAGCGCCCAAAAGGTTGTTTCATCCATGGGCACAAGCTGTAGCCCAGGGGTCAAAGGTTCTGCTCGCTGAACCTGAGCCCGTTCTAGCGCTGCTTCGGCAGACAGCCCTGGCTCCACGCAGTAGTGGCTTCCAGTGGTGGTGCCACTGTAGGGCAGGGTTTTCACACAAAGGGCACCGCGATCGCTCAAAACCCCTTCAGCCCGCAGGAGCGAATGCTCCATCAATTCCGCCAGGGACAGATTGCAATGGATTGGAACAAAGTCTTCAGCCGTTCGAGAGGGCTGAGTCATAGCATCCCCCGTCGTCACAGTTTCCATTGACTCGCAATCAGCCTGCCAAGCTTCTTCCGCGACGAGAGGGAAAAAGCCTTCGTCAGCCAAGTCTGAAACTGAGCCGCCCCCTGGCAAAGCTTTTTCGTCATCCTGAGTCAAATGTCCCTGGGCATCAGCGCGCGCCTGGGCAACCTCCAGCGACAAAGCCTGAAAATCAGCATCCGTCAATGATCGGGGTAAGTGGGAATCCCCCGAAGCCATAGGTCCGTTTTCCATGGGCGCTTAGCGTGAAAGCCAATCTCGTGAATGCCAATCTTGTTCAAAGGCAGGTCTGGTTCAGTCCCCCCTAAGCTACTCCCTGGCCCCAGCTTCACCCTACGGATTTCATAAAAGTCACAAATAATGCAGCAAAACTGTACATAAACGCGATGTGGATTTCACGATCCTTTAGGGCTGCACCGTCAATTGCCCAGTGAGCTGAAGCTGACCAGCGGCGATCGCAATCCGTTCAATGACCACATCACTCCCGAGCTTTAACGACATCATCGCTAATCCACTTAAATCATCTTTAAAGCCAGCGGGAGGTGCTTCACTCCAACAGGGCTGGCGCAGTTTGAGCAAGTTGCCATTGGCAATGGTTAGGCCAGTCTCGATCGCAAGCTCCGCCGCCGCAGATGGTTCTCCCTGGTAAACCCGAAGGCCCAAATGCTCTATGTCCAACCCAACTCCCAGCTCTCCCCCGGCCAAGGCAATTCTAGGCTGAGTTAAGGGTGCCGCCCCAATCGGTTCCCCTTCCATCAAAAGCGCCTGGAGCAAGGTAAGCCATTCCACCAGTTGGGGAGCTAGGAGCGGCGATTCCAAAGACTCATTTAATTGAGCCTCAGTCATCTTGAGCTGCAGGTCCACAGCAATGGGAGCCATGAGCTTAAGCGGTTTGCCTCGCACAGCCTGGCCCAGGTTCATGCGAATATCCCGGCCAGCCAACTGCAACTGCCCGAGATGCAGACCTTTATAGATCACCTCATCGGCCTCCACCCGCACCAAGGGAATGCGCCCTGCCAACATTTGGCGACTGGTGAGGTGATCGCCCTCCCCTGTCTCGCTACCAATAGCGACCTCCAAACGCTCCACGGCCTCCACCTGAGACCGCAGCCACAGCTTTAACGCAGGCCCTAGAACGCCTGCCACAAGATTGCGTTTGCCTTTTTGAACCTTTGAATTAGCAGTCAAGCTGTCCCCAAGCTTTGCCCCTTCAGTTTGCTGGGTCGACGGACTTTCATTGTTCTTTGGCATATCCTTCGCCATTGCCATCCCATTACTTGAGGTGAGTCCAAGGGAACCTGCCATGGCAATGCTCCTCCGTCCTAGAGGAGCTTACTGCACTAGAGTCCCAGCCGAATCACTGTCCCCAGCGCAGCCAGGGAATCTGCAATAACTCTCTCAAGAGTCCCATTAGGAATTGAAGAGAGCGATCTAAACAAGTCAATGGGGTGAGGCAAGCCCTCAGCGATCTCCTTAAGTCAAAATTTCATGACATTTAAAGTCAGAAGCGATCCCAAAGTCATGAAACAATAACTTTACAAAGGTATAGAATCCTGTAATCACGTTAGATCAGGCTTTTAAGCCGGGATCATGGGTTGCAAAAAAAGGTTTGTATTGACACTATTGAACTCATGAATTGATCCCCGTTTTTGGCTAGGTCCTTGTTCAAGACCAAGTGACCCAGCGAGATCAGTTAACGAGATTCGTTCAACGCCAACCAGGAAGATCACAACCATGACCCCTCAACGACCTCCTTTAGAAGAAATGACCCTGCGGCAGCTACGCCGTGTGGCCAGTGCGTGCAAGGTTTCCCGCTACAGCCGGATGCGGAAGTCAGAATTGCAAGCAGCGATTCGTCAGGCTGAAAGTGCTCAGCAGCCCACCCAAGACACGACGGTTCCTACCCCCATAGCGCCGACTACGACTCCCATGGAAGAGAAAATCGCTGCCGTTCCCGCTCAAGAAACTGTTGAAGCTGCCAAGTTCGATATGGGCCAAGACAAGGCTGCTGATGAGTCCTTGTTCAACCCTGCATTGTCTGATGTGGATGCAGGCCTAGCTGAACTGCCCGAAGGCTACGGTGACAGCCGCATTGTGATGCTGCCCCGTGACCCCCAGTGGTCCTATGTTTATTGGGATGTGCCCAATGATTACCGCGAGTCCAAGCGTCAGCAAGGTGGCACCCAGCTCGCATTGCGCCTCTATGACATCACTGATATCAATGAAGGTCAGCGCCCCCACAGCATGCAGGAGTATTCCTGTGATGAGACAGCTCGTGAGTGGTATGTGCCTATTCCTGTGAGCGATCGCGACTATGTCATCGAGCTGGGCTACCGTTGCGACGACGGCCGTTGGCTCAGCCTCGTGAGTTCTGCTCGCATCCACATTCCCCCCGTCTATCCCTCCGACTGGGTTGCGGATCAGTTCATCACCGTTAACTGGGACGAGAGCCTCCAGGGCCGCACGGTCTACGCCCTCAATCCGCCCAAGGTGGTCAGCGAAGCTAGCCAAGCTGCCGACAGCGAAGGCATCTACGGCGAAATCTTCGGCATGGCCGGTGCGGTGGAAGCTCAGCGTGTGGCTGGCTCCCTGTACGGTTCCATGCAGCAGGCTCCGGTTTCCGGCCTCAACGCTGCGCCTGAGAGCATGAGCTCTCACATGTTGGCGGCGGGTTCTGGCATCGGCATGTGGGGCAACGCTTCTGGCGCTGGCTTCACGGCTTCTGGTGCTGGCATTGCGGCTTCCATGCCTCCGGTTCGCCCTCGCAAGTTCTGGCTGATTGCTGATGCTGAGCTAATTGTTTACGGCGCAACTGAGCCCGATGCAACGGTGACCATTGGTGGCGACCAGATTCAGCTGAGCCCCGATGGTACTTTCCGTCACCAGATGTCTTTCCAGGATGGCGTAATTGACTACCCCATCTTGGCCGTGGCTGCAGATGGTGTTCAGACCCGCTCGATTCACATGAACTTTGAGCGTCAAACTCCTTCTCGTAACACCAACACGAAGGCTGAGGCAGTTGAGGAATTGATTCCTTAAGCGCTTGTTGTATCCTTCGTAACTAATCGGGTCATGTAAATGCTCCGAAAAGCCCCTTCACATTCATGTGAGGGGGCTTTTATTTTTCGCCAACACTTACGCAGTGGAAGCATAGCCTGAGATTATTTAAGTAGTTAAAATCACCTACCAGAATTCATAGGTGATGGGAGTTCCAACCTCTGAACAAGCAAATCATGCTCAGTCAGACTCTAGAGACCATAACGAATTGCATAACCCTACATATGCATTCCCTAATCGCGATTCTCCCTAGACTCGATGTGACGAAACTTCTTCGCTTCTCCCAGAATCCAGCGCTCATGGTCCAACCATACGGGCCATTGTTGTCCATCTAAAGTTGGAAATCTTCAGGGAGTCCAGACTTGGCATTTGTAACCCAATCGTTACGAATGCCAAGCACCAGCCCAAGATTATTCAGCCCCCCTGCCCGTCGTTATCACCTCAACAGAGAAAACATTGTGAGTTTCCCCGCTAGTTTTAATCTTGCTGACCTCAATGGCAGTAATGGCTTTGTTCTCAATGGCGTTGATGCCGGTTACATCTCAGGCGGCTCAGTCAGCAGCGCAGGTGACTTCAATGGCGATGGCTTTGATGACATTCTCATTGGCGGGAACGGTGGTAACCTCTTCGGCACTGTCTTGAACTCAGAGAGCTATGTCGTCTTTGGCAATGCAGAAGGCTTTAGCTCCAGTCTCGACCTCAGCGATTTGAATGGCACCAATGGTGTCGTCATTAATAAGCGCTTCAGCGACACAGAGATATCGTCCACCATTGGATATGCCGTCAGCGGGGCAGGGGACATAAACGGTGATGGCTTGGGAGACATCCTCATCAGTGCTCCATTTATAGAGACGGGCAACTCTTCTGATACAGGGGTGAATATTTACGCTGTTTTTGGGAATCAGCAGGGTTTCGACTCCGGTTTTATCAACCTCTCTGATCTCAATGGTCAAAATGGCTTCTTCCTAAATATTCCAGAAGCCACGGCCTCATTTGCTGCTCCGATCATGAGCGCTTCGATCAATACAGCAGGGGACATCAATGGAGATGGCTTCGATGACATTATCGTGGGTCTTCCCCTAGCGGCTCTGGAGCCCGCGAATGATCCCTTTTACGTTGAAGGTGCCCCTTCAGAGACCGGAGAGACTTACGTCATTTTTGGCAGTGATCAGGGCTTTAGTCCCAGTGTCGAGGTCACTCGTTCCAGCATCGACGGCAGCAATGGTTTTGCTCTGAATGGCATTGACAGCTTCGACAACTCTGGCAGGGCAGTGAGTCGTGCTGGAGATTTCAATGGAGACGGTTTTGACGACATCCTCGTGACAGCCAGTGGTATTGCCCTCAATAATAATCGTCGTGCCAGCGAGACATACCTGATTTTCGGCAGTAACCAAGGCTTTAGTTCTAGCCTCAACCTCGCAGATCTCAATGGCCAGAATGGTTTTGTCTTCAATGGTGTTGATACAACAACAGGTGACTTAGTTAATGCCGTGAATACTGCTGGGGACGTTAGGAGCCATCCGTAATTAAGTTACCGCTTTAGCCTAGACATGGGAGCCAAGAATTTGCAACTCTGGAGAGATGCCAGATGCCAAGGTCGTGGAAGGATTACGGTTCAAATATTTTGCACTGATTGACGACCTAGATGAA
>CALLAT010000066.1 GCA_938002085.1 uncultured Pseudanabaenaceae cyanobacterium | reverse complement strand
CATCCTCATGCCCTCCCCCTACAGCTCCGACCACTCCATCAGCGACGCCGTAGACCTAGCCAAAAACATCGGCATCCGCACCGAGACCTTGCCCATCCAACCGGCCATGACCGCCTTTGACCAAACCCTCTCTGGCATGTTTGAAGGCACCGAATTTGGCGTCGCCGAAGAGAACATCCAATCCAGAATTCGCGGCACCCTGCTCATGGCCGTCGCCAACAAATTTGGCTACCTACTTGTCACCACCGGCAATAAATCAGAGATGGCCGTGGGCTACTGCACCCTCTACGGCGACATGAACGGAGGCCTCGCCGCCATTTCCGACCTCCCCAAAACCAAAGTCTTCAGCCTTTGCCAATGGCTCAACCAACAAAGCGGTGATGTTTTTGGCTTAACCATCGAGGGGGATGAGATCATCCCTGACAACATCATCACCAAGCCCCCTAGCGCTGAACTCAAGCCTGGCCAAGTGGACCAAGATTCCCTGCCTCCCTACGAAATTCTCGACGACATCCTGGATCGCATCGTCTGCCAACATCAGTCCAGCGTCGAAATCATTGCCGCAGGCCACGAGCCCGCGATCGTCACTCGCGTCATAGGCCTCGTCAACCGCGCCGAATTCAAACGTAAGCAAGCCGCCCCTGGCCTCAAGGTAACGGACCGCGCCTTTGGCACTGGCTGGCGTATGCCCATCGCCAAACGCTGGAATGGCTAAATCCATCCCCAGTTTCCATCAAATCCCAAACACAATAAAAAGGAAGCAACGGCATCCCCATGCCATAGCTTCCTTTTCTAAAATCGAACATTGCAAACTGCGTTCAACTGCTCAAGGTTGCAACTTGAATACCAGCCGTATATGACTAGAGCTACAACTCAATTCTGAGCAGATTCATTCGTTGTTTCAAACGTTAGTGAGCTGACTGAGCAGCGGGGACATGGCTATTGCGATTATGGCCATTGCTATTAAAGGTATTCTGATAAGAACGCCCGCGATAGCCATTGCTATTCATCGAATGTTCCTTCGGCAATAGCACGCCAAATCCACCGTGATTGCGCTTATAAGCAACGTTGATTTCACCTGTTTCCTGGTTGCGAAACATATAGAAATCATGGCCTACCATTTGTAGATGCTCGATCGCTTCATCGACCGACATAGGAGGCATAGGGAAATACTTGGTCCGAACCACCTGCTGGGGCAATTCAGGCTGGCCATTTTGCAGGCGATCGTCGAGTACATCTGGACTGATGCTATCCATCTGGCTCAAGGCATCCGTCGGCACAACCTTCACAGAAGAGTTGCCCTTAGTGGCATTGCGCTTCTCTTTGTACTTGCGCAACCGGCGGCTGACCTTATCTGCCACCATATCAATGCTGGCATAGAGGTTCTCACTGCTTTCCTCAGCTCGAATAATCGAGCCATTGGCATAAATAGTGACCTCCGCTGTTTGCTGAGCTGTTATCCGAGGATTGTTTGCAACTGAGAGATTGACATCGACTTCCATTGCCAGTCGTTCGTAGTGGGTGACTGCTTTTTGGATTTTCTGGCGAACATGGTCTCGAATTGCATCGGTAATTTCAATGTTTTTACCCTGGATAACAAGCTTCATAGAGCTTCTCCCAAAAATAACAAACCGGACACAAGACAAACGAAATAGCCCAGGGGATCTAAAGCTCCCAAGATGAATTAAAGATTAGGGGCGAAGGAAGAAAGCCATTTCGTAATCGTGATTGTGCCTGGGTGGACTCAATGTTCGATTTGCTCCCACCCTAACAAACTCAATCGAAGGGACCAGCGCTCTTCAAAAAGCTTTACAGGGCTTGATATTATTTGACCCAAGAGACCCAGACAAAATGTTGATTTACAAGGGGAATTAGGGTAGTGAAATCTACTGGAAGACTTTGGCAGCAAGGCGTATCACCCTATACGAAAACATTAGAAAGCCAACAATTGCTGCTACATCAGCGTTGCGAAAACCCAAATTTAGATGATGTCTTATTGTTACAGCAACATCCTCCGACTTACACCTTAGGACGGGGAGCAAGCCTTCGTTTTTTGAAATTCAACCCAGAAGACCCTCCGGCTGAAATACACCGCATTGGCCGAGGGGGGGAAGTCACCTACCACTGTCCTGGCCAGCTCGTGGGCTATCCCATTTTGAATCTTCAGCGACACCAGCCAGACCTGCACTGGTACCTCCGGCAACTCGAAGCGGTGATTATCGCCGTCCTGGAAGATTATGGCCTGGTCGGAGAACGTATTGAGGGCCTGACAGGTGTTTGGGTGGAGGGGCGTAAGCTCGCCGCAATTGGCATTCAGGCCAAGCGATGGATCACGATGCATGGCTTTGCACTCAATATTTGCCCCGATTTAAGGGGGTTTGAGCAGATTGTGCCCTGTGGGATTGGCGATCGCGCCGTGGGCTCCATGGCCCAGTTCATTCCAGACATCGAACTACTCGCAGTCCAACAGCGGGTCGTCCATCACTTTGGAGAGCAATTTAATCTCCACTGGCAAGCCATGACTGAAATTGAGGCGTAGGTAGTGGTCAATGCAACCATCTGAGACTGATTTGCCATGACCTACGCCGCGCTCTCCAGATCGCAACGAGATGCGCTCTATTTCTCCACCTTTACCCCTTTCCAGAAGGCAATATGGCCTTTGATTTCCTTCGCGGCCTCTTTAGGCTCGGCATAGTACCAAGCGGCATTGGGGTTTTCCTTACCATCGACATTGACGGTGTAATAGCTGGCAACGCCTTTCCAGCCGCAGGTCGTCTTGTGATCACTGGGCTTGAAATACTCAGACTTAATGGCGTCTGCGGGGAAATAGACATTTCCGTCGACAGATTCGTAAGTCTCGCTTTCAGCGATGACGGTATCGTTCCAAATTGCTTTAGCCATGGATTGCGTTTCCTATAGTTCTTGCCCATCGCTGCCTTGGCAGAGATGAATCTTAAGCCTAGCGAAAATTTCTCTCTGGAAGCGTTGACCTCACTCCTCAGCCCCAGTCAGCCCCTAGAGAGTCCTCCTGCCAAATTATCAGTTCGATTTTTAGGACCCGCCTCAGCCCAATGGGCAGTTAGCCGCACTGCCCGAGCGCAAAATTACGACTAGACTCGTCAGGTCATCGCGATCGCCTATATCCCTGCCCTCACTCCAATCCGAGTGAGTCATATCCCCCAGGGTGATCAGTCCTCAGGGATAACTCAGTCAAAATGACGTTAAGACCGCTATTGTTAAGCCTGTATTGATGAGGAGAGCTATGGATTTACGGAAGGACGCGCTAGCGACATTAGAAGCCACCAGCCGGACCTTTTTTATCCCCATTAGTCGCCTCCCAGAAGGTCTCCAAGAAGCCGTAGCTTCGGGCTATCTTTGCATGCGGGCGATCGATGAGGTGGAGGACCACCCTGACCTGGACAATGCAACCAAAGCCCGCATCCTGCGCAACATGAGCCTGGCACTTCAAGGCTTCCCTGCAACCACTGGTCCCGACGACTGGACTGGCGGTGATGCCGCAGTCATCAAAATTTTGCCAGAGGTCAGCCTACGCCTCCACGATTGGGCTGCGCTCGCTCCTACGCCCATTGCAGGCCGCATCTGTGACGCCACGGCCTCCATGGCCGACCGCATGGCCCACTGGGCCGAAGCGGACTGGGAGATTAATACCGAAGCTGACCTAGATCGCTACACTTTCAGCGTTGCTGGAGCCGTAGGCCTGCTGCTCTCCGACCTTTGGGCCTGGTATGACGGCACCCAAACGGACCGTACAGAAGCCGTGGGCTTTGGTCGGGGCCTCCAGGTAGTCAATATCCTTCGTAATCATCAGGAAGACTTGGTGCGAGGTGCAGACTTTTACCCCAACGGCTGGACCGATAGCCAAATGCATGAATATGCCCAGCGTAATCTCGCTCTAGCTGAGGCCTATACCAGTGCGCTTAAGCCTGGCCCGGTCAAAGAGTTCTGTCAGCTGCCTCTCGTTTTGGCCCAGGGCACCCTGGATGCGCTGATGAAGGGCAAAGAAAAGCTCAGCCGAGTCCAGGTGATGATGCTGGTACAGAAGGCATTGCAGCAAGCAGCAGTTTAGTCGGGGCCATGGCGACTTCTCCAAATCCTAGTGGTGCCAAAAGCGACTTTAACCCAGGACAAACCTGCTTAATTGTGGGGGGAATTTCCGGCTGCGGTTGTTTATTCTCCGTAGCCATGACCGTTTTTAGCACTGGCGCAGGCATCGTCGGTTTCTTTGGCGATGCAGTTAAGTCTACGGGTAGCTATCAGTCTCACCAGATGGCAGAAACCCGGCTGGCTCAAGATACCCAGGTAAAGGAATTACTTGGGGCTCCCGTTGATGTGGGTTGGTTTAGCAAGAGCACAGAAAGCGCTGAGAACGGCCAGAGCCAGGTTTGTATGCGCGTTAGCGTTACGGGCAAGAGCAATAGCGGCACAGCTTATTTGGAGACGAAGCGAGAGGGCGATCGCTGGCAGTGGCACCAGCTTGTCTTGAATGTAAATGGTCAAGCGGAGCCAGTGGTTTTGGAAGCTCCGGATGGGGAAGCCCTTTGCCCAGACTTTGACGAACCAGATGAACCGGACTCAGCCAATGAGCTGCCAGAGACCTAAGCCAAAGTCCCGCCATTAGCAGGATGCGTGAATTTTCCCTAACAGAGACAATTGAGAGAGGGAAACGAGCTCCAGTCGCATCTACATTCCGCAATAAGGCCTTGGCCAATTACTAGAGTCAGTTCGTTGCCCTCTGACAGTTCGCTCGGGCATTGACACAGTTGTAGCCCCAACGCTCCCCCTTGAATGTTCTTGAGGGTATGTCAGCAGAACCTCCTCCTATAAAAGGTCCTATGACGATGAAATCTTTTGCTTCCAGCCTTGCCCTCAGTCTTTGTGGTTGCTTAGCCATTGCGAGTCACAGCTCGGCTGCCCAAGTCAATGACTCCTCCCAGACTGACGGAACAGCCTCCGCTCCCTATCCGCTGATTAGCCAAAGTCTTTTGCCTATGGCAGTAGAGGATGAATCTGAGAAGGCCAAAGCCGAACTGACAGAAAACTACTATCTTCTGTACCGCGTCACCGATCGTCTTGCCCGCGCAAATGGGCTAGACAATAATCCCTGGCTCGTCACGATTGCTCCGGATTACGAAGCCAATGCCTTTGCCCAAGCCCCAAACCAAATCTCTATCTACAGTGGCCTAGTCGCCTCATTAAGGGGCGACCTGGATGCATTAGCCTGCGTCGTTGGTCACGAGATGGCCCACCACAGTGAGCGCCATGAGAGCTTGAGCCCCGCTGAGCGCGAGGCCGTTGACCAACAGCTAAGGGAAGACGCGATCGCTCAAGTCCAAGACGAAATCGCCAATAAGCCTTCTCGGAACGCGGGAGCCACTGCTGCGCGAGTCCTTGGTGGCATCTTTGGCGGCTGGGCCCGTGTAGGGGGGGCCGTTGCTGGCACGGTGTTGGGGCGTGGTCAGCAAAATAGCCAAGCCCAAATAGAAGCCCGCACTGAAGAGATTTACTTGGCGAAAAGAGCGGAGCAGGATGAGCAATGGCGTGAGCTGGACCACCAGCATGACTTTGCAGCGGATCAGCTGGGCTATAAATACGCAGTGCAGGCCGGATTTAAGCGCAATGGTTGTCTGCGAGCGATGAACGTCCTGGGCGAGTTAGATCTTGACAAGAGCGAGAGCCATCCGGCTACTTCGACGCGATCGCAAAAGCTCCTGTCAGCGCCGACTCAATATCCCACGGTGGAACTCATGCAAGCCGGTAAAGCCCAATTGTCTGAAAGCCCATCACCGCTGAGCTATCGTTTCAACCAAGAGCCACAGCAGCTAGAGCTCGGCTCTCGCTTCAGCGCAGAAGACATTGACAGTCGTTTGCCTCAGTAAAAGTCACCTATCCAATCTGCAACCAGCGAAAAACCTCCTCTGCGGTCAAGACCAGCGGCAAACTCGCTAAAACCGGCAAGGGTGCATCACCCTGATAGAGCTGGGGAGCTTGGGTAGGCAGCAACACTAAAATGCTTTCATCGTCGGGTTCCAAGAACCAGCCGAGCTGGCTGTCATGGTTCAGACAATGGAGAATATTGCCCAAGACCTTATTGGCATTTTGCTTGGGCGAAAGAATTTCTATCGTCCAATCAGGCGCGGCTTCAATGTCGTCAGGGATTTCCCCTGCCGTCGTTTTGGGGATTCTGTCCCAGGTGAAGACGGCGAGATCTGGAATGATGGAGCGATCGCCAAAGGTACAGCGCAGTTCTGGAAAGGCGTAGGCTAGTTTTGTATTTTCGGTGACATCATTGATCGCGCCGCCCAGCTTGCCTTGCAAGCGGCTATGTCTTCCCTTGGGCATCGGCTTTTGGAGGATTTGACCGTTGATGTACTCGCTAGGCGGTTCCGTTTCTGGCTGTTGCAAAAACGCATCTAAGGTCAGAGATTCAGCGGTCAGCGTTGTCATGACTCGGCTCTTGCGTAACCTAATCCGTTTAGCTTAGGCGATCATTCCAAACCTTGCTCATCAAGATAGTTGTTCACGAATCCAGCGCCGCCAGCTTCTGATCCAAGCCGTCTCATCTTGCATCTCTGCTGCCTGCAAAAACTCATTCAGTACCGCTGTCGAGACCATCGGAAACGTCGGGCTAGGGTCACAAACCACAAACTTTCCATCCTCCAACCGCAAAATCTGCACCTCACCCTGGACATATCGCCACAGCTCGGCCACGCCTAACTGGGCGTAGATCTCCATCCGCTGAGTGGAAGGGCTAGAAATATCAACTTCCAAGACTAAATCTGGCGGTGGGTCTCGCTCCAAGTCAATCCGACGTCCGATAATCTGACTTGCACTCTGAATGTAGTAACAGGAGTCTGGCTCTGCCCCCTGGCGTAAGTCCTCGCGATTGAGCGTCGTCGAACCAAAGCTTTTCAGCGGTTGATCCAGCTCTTCAGTTAAAGCTTCCAGCATCCGCTCTAACAGCTTCTTGTTGCTTTCGTGCAAATCCGACGGCATCAGAATCTCCAGACGTCCTTGCCGATAGGCCAAGCGACAGGCACGATGCTCGCCCATCTCTGCCAGCATTTTCAGATAGGTCTCCCAACTGATGCCTTGCAAAACAACACCTCGGTTAGGCGAGGAGGATGAAGGCTTAGGAGGTGCGACTCCAACCATGGAGCAAATTCCGCTGAGGCTTGCCTTTCAATTGTAGACACCAATGAGAAAGGAGCAGCCCAGGAAAGAACTACTCCTCAATCTCAAACGATGAGTTTATGTCAAGCGCAACAAACTAAAAGCCTTGATCACGCGCATCAATCGAAGTCTTCAGCTTCTCCAAAACTTCAGCCACCGGCAAAGCACCTAGCTCGCCGGACTTGCGGGTGCGGATGCTGAGGGACTTGGCTTCAACCTCCTTAGCTCCAACGACGGCCATGACAGGAATTTTGGCCTTTTCAGAATTGCGGATGAGTTTGCCGAGGCGATCGCCACTCTTATCCACAACCACTCGCACACCCATCTCACGCATCTGGGCCGCAACCTGCTCGCAATAGGGCAAGAAGTCCTCCGTCACCGCCAGCAAGCGTACTTGCTCTGGTGCCAGCCACAGCGGGAAATCTCCGGCGTATTCTTCAATCAAAATGCCAATCAGGCGCTCCAGCGATCCAAAGGGAGCCCGGTGAATCATCACGGGGCGCTGGCGACTGCCATCCTCCGCTACATATTCCAAGTCAAACCGCTCCGGCAGGTTGTAATCCACCTGGACCGTGCCCAACTGCCACTCCCGCTCCAGCACGTCCGTAAAGATAAAGTCCAGCTTGGGACCATAAAAGGCCGCTTCGCCAATGCCCTCAAAATGCTCCATGCCCAGCTTTTCCACCGCACGGCGGATGGCATTCTGAGACTTCTCCCAGACATCATCGCCGCCAATGTATTTATCGGAGTCGGGGTCACGGAAGCTGAGGCGGGCCTTGAAGTTCTTGAGCTGGAGGCTTTTGAACACCTCCAGAATCAGGTCCACCACGTTGAGGAATTCCTCATCTAGCTGCTCCGGCGTGACAAATAGGTGGGAGTCATCCACCGTAAAGCCGCGCACGCGGGTCAAGCCGCCCAGCTCACCAGACTGCTCATAGCGATAGACTGTGCCAAATTCTGCCAGACGCATGGGCAGCTCGCGGTAGGAACGCAGCGAATCCTTGTATAGCTGAATGTGGAAGGGGCAGTTCATCGGTTTCATGACAAAGCCCTGCTCCTGCAGGCGATCGGCATCGCTCTCCGCCATCATCGGGAACATGTCTTCGCTGTACTTCTGCCAGTGGCCCGAGGTCTTGAACAGGTCCACGCGGGCAATGTGGGGCGTGACAACGCCCTGGTAACCCCGCTTGGTTTGCTCATCTTGCAGATAGTTCGACAGGGTGCTGCGCAGCAACGTGCCCTTGGGTGTCCACAGGGGCAGGCCTGGGCCGACCAAATCGTTGAAGACAAACAGGTTGAGCTGCTTGCCCAGCTTGCGGTGGTCGCGCTTGAGGGCTTCTTCCTTGCGGCGCTGGTATTCCTTCAGTTGGGCCGGGGTTTCCCAGGCGGTGCCATAGATGCGCTGGAGCTGGGCCTTGTTCTCATCGCCGCGCCAGTAGGCTCCCGCCACGGATTCCAAGGCGATCGCCTTGGGATTAATCTCCTGGGTCGTTTCCACATGGGGCCCCGCACAGAGATCCCACCAGTCATCGCCCAAGTGATACAGCGTTATCGGCGCGACCAAACCTTCGAGAATCTCTAACTTGTAAGGCTCATTCTGAGCCTTAATCCGAGTTTCAGCCTCTTCTCGGGTCACTTCCTCCCGAGTCATGGGCAGCTTCTTGTAGATGATCTTCGTCATCTCTTTCTTGATCGCCTTCAGGTCCTTATCCGTAAAGGCCTCTGGCACATCGAAATCGTAGTAAAACCCATTCTCCGTCCAAGGACCAATCGTCACCTGAGCCTTGGGGAACAGTTTCTGCACCGCCATAGCCATCACATGGGAGGTGCTGTGGCGAATTTTTTTCAGCGTTTCCGATTCGCTAGTCTTCGGCAGGCTGATCGGTTCAGACGCTTCGGCAGCGGCGGTCTTGGCTGATTTGGCTTCGGCGGAGGACTGTTCTGGAGACATGAACGGCTTAGACAAGCTTATGGAATAACCCTGGACAGCAAGTTTATTTGCCACCAGAGCCACACATTATAGTAGCGGTCTTGTCCAGACTAGACGCGGCTTTGGGCGAATTTAGTGCTAATTCATTTTCCCAGCGGCGAATCCCAGACGTAAAACAGCCCAGATTCGCTCCGGTTATCCCAAAACTAGCCTGAAGAATTGAACCCACCTCCATGGCAGTAAGACCTCCCACTCGCCATTGATGAGATAGCTTTCCCAAGCTAAAAATTAATAATCAGTATTGAGAAAGTAAATCGAGTTAAGATTTGAATCAACAGGGAATCTGTCTACCAGTTTTCATATCTTCGTCCTCGGTTTATGTAATTCCGAAGTTTGATTGGAGCGAATAGACATCGCACTATGCTTAATCCGTCATTGTCAGACCCAGACTTGGTTAAGGCTGTTCTTGAGCCTCTTTTGGAAGACTTCCAATTTTGGTTCAGGCGCACTCGGGAATTACTCGAACAAGAACGGTTGGGTTTCTTAGACGTGGGAGACCAGTCTGACTTGCTTGCCCGTGTTCGCAAAACCCAGCAACAGGTCACGGTTGCTCAATCTTTGCTGGAAGCCACCGATGACGAAGCTGGGGTTGAAATGGCCGTCTTGATGCCTTGGCATCAGCTTGTTTTGGAATGCTGGCAGGTCACAATGCGCTTTAGGCGTCAACAGACGAGTCAGTCTGCGACAGGTCTTAGCGATGGTCCTCTGGGGAGCGATCGCTTCTCCAATGGTCCATCCACTGAAAGTCAGGCTGCTTAATCAACCCTGCTTTGAGCCAACCAAATCCCAAGGGCAGACCGCATTCATGTGCCCGATTTCAAAGCTGTACAGCAAAGGGTAAGAGTTTCCCATAAAATAGAAACGATGGTCTAAAGCTTTACAGGGTTTTACGACCCTGCATGCGAAGCAAAATCGTCTTTCGAGCGATCGCGTCGAAACGTTTTAAGAGGATGGCCGTGCTGCATCTGATCTACGTCTTAGTTTTCACAGTGCTTGCGGTCGTCGCCGTCAGCAACTTGATTCGCAACATGTTCATCCTCGGACGGGACATGCAGGGGCAGGATCCAAGCCCCTGGTCCGATCAGCCCAAGGCGGCCCCGAAAGGTCCAGCGCCTCACCCAGAACTCCTGGACGATTCAGGCAAGATTCTAGATGAGCCCTTGATGGTGATGCGCGCTATGCCCATCGATGATGTCCGCAGTCAGCTCGATGCTCTCTACGATGCATCCCCGAGCGGTTCTGGAGCCGATTCATCCTCTAGCGACTTATTAGACGACGCCTAGGCAGATTATTGATTGCAGCGTCAGGCTTGTAAGGATTATGAGTCAACCAAAAGAGCCCTCCAGTTGGAGGGCTCTTTTGGTTTGCCTGGCAACCCGCATAGTCAATCTGCAAGATGTCGTCAGCCCCAATCCTGACTCCGTCCCCCTAGTTCTCATCAGTTTGAGCTGTAGGAGCAAACCGCCATTCCCTACAGAGAATTTAGGGTTACAGCAGCAATTCAGACTGAGCATCAGCGTTTGCAAAATATCGCACAGCAAAAATCCGGCCCCGTTTCTTCAACAGGCCCTGCCCTAGTCAATTGCTCGGAAATCTTTCAGGAAGCCCCATCGAATTGACCCTCAAGCCTAGATCACGGGCATGCTGAAAGCACGGCTATAGATGATTAACGGGCGATCGCGGCGCAAGCCTTCGGAGCAATCAGCCCAATATCTAGCAACACCACACTTCTCCTAACGCCCTTATTCCTAAATCCACTTGGGATAATTACCAGGCGTTAGAAATGGAAAACAGGACGTTACCAACCCATCTTCATGGCTAGGTACGGGACCAGTTGTTGAGTCGGGTGCATGACTTCTCACAACTTTCCCAGACGATGGCGCCCAGACTATGGCGATAGAAGAACGGATTTATCCCATCGGCGAAAGCCTCTCTGCCAATCAGTTGGCGGGGGTCATCCAACAGATGATCCAAACAGAGGTCAATGGCCGCATCACAGCAGACACAGACTACGGCCAGCAATGGTCGCTGTACTTTGCGTCTGGCCGCGTGATCTGGGCATCAGGGGGGGAGCATCGCTGGCGGCGCTGGTATCGCTTACTCAAGCAACTCAAGCTACATCCCAAGTCCTTACCTCAACCGAAGGATCAAAATCCCCGCTTGGAGCATGACACCCTCACCCGGCTCTTCAAGCAACAGCGGATCACTCGCAAGTCAATGCAATACGCCATTGACAGTGCTGTAAATGAAGTCCTCTTCGACATTTTTTTGGCGGCCTCTACGGTCATCCAAATCAGCTGTGACTCAGACTTCCATGACTTGCCTGAGTCTCCCGTTACCGTTATGGGCTCCTACGACGAATCCATTGCTCGTGCCCATGGCATGTTGCGCTGCTGGCAGGCCACAGAGCTCGGCTGGTACTCGCCCAATTGGGCTCCCCAAGCGAATGAAGAGGCGGTGCGAGACCAACTGCGATCGCTCCCCGAAGTGCATCAACGTTTCCTCCAGCTCCTAGATGGCAAACGCTCCATCCGCGACCTTGCCCTCAAAACCGGAAAAGATCTGCAAGCCCTAGCAAAAGTGCTCTCGGTTTACCGCCGCAAAGAATTTATCAATCTCCAGGTCGTCCCAGATCGTCGGGCTCCTCACCAGCTCAATCGCCCAAAAGAGAAAGCGCAAAACGCGATCGTCCAGCTCAACAATGGCCAGGTCGACCCCCAGGCGAATCCCCCTGGAGACGGTCAGCTCATTCTCTGCATCGATGACAGCGAGCATATCTGCTGCATCTTGGAAGAGATCATCAGGAATGCGGGCTATGAAGTGCTCTCTGTCAACCAGGCGGTAGAAGCTGTCTCCACGGTTTTACGTCAGCGGCCCGCGTTCATTTTTCTCGACTTAATCATGCCGGTCGTTAACGGCTATGAGCTGTGCAAACAGCTGCGCCGCGTTTCTTTATTCAAAGACGTCCCCATTGTGATCCTCACCGGAAAAGACGGCATGATTGACCGAGTGCGCGCCAAATTCGTCGGCGCCACAGGCTTCCTCAGTAAGCCCATCAAGGAAGATGAGATTGTTGCTGTGCTCCAGCGACATCTGCCAGCAGCGATCGCAGAAGACGAAATAGTAGAGCCCCTCGTCTTGAGTTAGCCGTACCGCCAAAGTTTTGCCCACCTAAAGTCCTCAAGGGCTCAAAACGTTGATCCCACCCAGCAGGATTCCAGAGGGTTTGAATTCCAAAAACATTGAGATCATCTGCCCATCTCCCCCAGGAAACTGGCAACGCTCCCAAGAGATCGACAACCTCAGAAAGCTGTGGACCCCCGATCCCCCTAGCTAGCCCAGAAACTTCTAGCTAGGATGCAGGTCCATCTCCCCATGCATCTCTTACGTCTTACGGATCCCATGCCCCCCAGCATTCGCCAACAACGCCAGGCCCTCCGCCGCCAGAGGCGACAGCAGCGCCAAGCTCAGCGCAAAACTCGTCAACGAGAAGTATCGCCCTATCTGAGTCGCCGGGTACGCAGCAGTGACCTTCATAGCCTAGATGAACGCCAACGACGCATGGCCCAGGCGATCCTAAGCCGTCGCCAACAGGCTCAAAAGCTTTTAGAACGATCCCGTGAAGAGAGCGAGGAGGATGCAGCGATCGCCAACTTCACAGAGCCCAACCAGGAAACTCCTTCCCAGGAAAGTAGCCTAAAGAGCCAGCCAGCCGAGCTTCACTCCAGCCAAGCATCCCCCCAGGCAGCAGCCCCTAGCCAGGAGCAATAATTCCAAAGACAGCCGTATAGCCGTGGAGGAAGGTTGCGCCACCAATGGGTCCAATTTCTCCTGCACAGAAAAAACCACTCACCGGCACATCTCCCATCACCTGCTGGAACAGCGATGAATCATGGTGGGGAGCATCATATAAATCCTCCCCTCGGCCCAGACAAGAAAACATCAATGCCCCAGCAGCTTGCTCCGGATGTTCCTGGCGATGTTGCTGCAACAGAGTCTTTAAATCGACTGTAGATGTAGTGTGATCCCGCAGGTGAAACTGAATGCGCTGCCCAGAACGCACGCGATCGCCAATGGCCACAGCACCCACCCTGGGATCGATCCCCACCAAATTCCGAATCAAGAAATCCCCCTGCCGCAGCTCCATCCGAAAAGCACTGTGAGCCACCCCAACAAAAAGGGAATGCTGAGCCAGCTCCCGCTCATCCTCGGTCAATTCTTGCAACAGACTTTGAAGGTATTCCAAAGGCGTATCATCCTGAGTCTCTCCACCCTCCTCCGGTTCGATGTCCAGAATCACATTCCGCTGCCCCTCTACCACCCGAAAAATCGGTCCCACAGGCCGACAGCCCTGAGCCACCACAGACTGAATCTGCACTGGACCACTGAGGGCTAAGCCCACACTGCCCTCCTCGTAATATTGATCGTCACAAAACAGTCCATTACTGCGCTGCCCACCCCCACCGCTAGCCAGTCCTCCCACCTTCACTGCCGAGGGATAAGCAAAATCAAAGCCTTGCAGCAGATCCTTAATCTTCGAAGTCACAGGATCCGAAATCAGTACAAAATCGGGCTCGCAAGCCGGATCCACACCAATGTAGTCAACCCAATCCTGGGGAGGGGAATCTAAATCGGGCAAACGCTCCTCATCCAGCCAAAATGTCTTAACCGTCACCCCTGGTAAATGCCCTAGGCACAAACAAAGCGCGGGTTCATCCTCTATTTCGTGAACAGGCACCTCTGACAACTCCCCAAGGGTGACAGGGTTACCGATAATGCCCCCGCCGCCGCAGCCAATCAGGGCAGGCAAGGTCAATCGCTCCCTCAACAGGGGCAACAGGCGAGGATACTCACTCGCAAAGGTTGCAGAAATAAAAAGGAAGCCCACATCCGCAGGGGCATCCAAGCGAGCTTGAGCCGTTTCCACCACCTCATTAACCGCAGCCTCTAGGGAGGGGCGCGTCGACAGCGCAGTGGCCCATTTCATAGCAGAAGCCGTCATCGTCTCAACCATGGGTCACGGCTGCAAAGTCAAAGAACTTAGCAGGAACTAAAAAGAATTTACAAAGGAATAAGATTTTCAATAACCAGCTCCTCAAGCAATCAAGTCCAGGAGGCTTATAGCTAGCTCCATCCTGGCTTTTCAGGCAAGTCTTAAGACAGATGGAAGATGTCACGACGAAGAATTTCCTTCATCGGAAATAGACCACTCAGAATAGTGTCTCATGATTTTGGAACGCCCTTATGCCAAGGGCTTAGAGCCCATTAGTGATCGCAAGAATGCTCCTTGTGTAAAACAGATCAAGGGGTTAACTAATATTCATTAATATCGGTGATGGAAGACCCTACCCCTGGGGGGATGATTTCACTACCAGCAGACTTCAAAATTGCACAGTATCGTGATTCATAGAGTTACGAACTCCTCAGCCCCTAGCAACTTCTATCCAAAAGAATGAGTTTGGGGGATGAACCTTAAAACATAGTGGGAAAAATAGACCCAACCTTGGAAATTGCCTTACCAAGGAGTTAGTCGAGCTACCACTCGACAACCAGTCCAATTGTTAATGTGCTCGAGCTATTTAGGAGCCTAGGCATTGCCTCAAATGCTGAGTGAGGTTGATTCTTCAAACTGACTCAGTGGCATCCTAATCGGCGCAGCAAACGTCCGATTTATACAGTTCGCGAGGTGAATTAAACCCATGAGCAACAACGAAATCCACGAAAAGATTCAGACCGAGCGCACCGAAGCCCGTGAAGCTTGCGATGCCAATGGTGCGACCTCTCCCGAATGTGCAGCAGCATGGGATGCCGTAGAAGAGCTCCAAGCTGAAGCTGCTCACAAGGACGAGGAGCCTGAGCAGACTTCTTTCCAGAAGTATTGCTCTGACAACCCTGAGGCCGTTGAGTGCCGTGTTTACGAAGACTAAAGCCTTAATGGGCTGTTGGTGATGGGCAACCTCATCGCAGCCCAATTGAGTCAATCGGTGGTTCCCCTCGTTGGGAATGATTGATTAAGCAGCATTAGCCCCCCCAAGCAAGCTTGGGGGGGCTAATGCTTTGGGTGATATTTCGATGAAGGGCTTACAATATGCGACGGGTTCCGGCGATACAGCCCAGACTGCCTAATACTGGCTGTTAGCGTTACCCCAGATCTCAACGCAATCCCCGTTCTATCACTGCGCTCCCATGTCAGAAGCTGTCCTGCGTCCCTTGATTTGGTTGGACTATCGTCTCGCCCTCATTTTCCTCGTCTTGTTGCCATTGGCTCTGATGATTTGGGCCGTCATGCAGCGCATGGAGGCCATTCAACGGCTGATGACGATTTACTGGAAGGTGGCCAGCCTTCTAGCCATCACGGTGTATCTAATGATTGCCTCACTGCCCATTAGCTTCCTCACAGGGCCGCTGGCAATGGGCCTCATTGTGGCAAGCCTATGGTTCTGGGCTGACATTAATGAAGACGTGGCTGATATGGCCGCTTGGCGTCCCTTGCGGGTGGCGTTTAATGCTTGGCGCTGGGCAATTACGATTTACGGCATTGTGGGTGGCGTGTTTAGCCTGCTGTTTGTGCGCTGTGCAGTAACGGCGAAGGCAGCGATGCTGAGTGATGCCACCTGTCCGCTATGGCTGGAGGCACCTTGGGGCTATAAGAATATGTTCCATGCGAATACTGGGACCGGCTTCCTGGGCTTTCTGGGGATTGTGGGCTTGATTATTTATGTGCTGGTGTTGGCTTATTTTGTGCTGGTGAAGCTGGGACGCACGGGGCGCTCTGCGGCAGGGAATTGATGACTTAATCAGCTCAGTGCTCTTTGGATTGCATAGCCCCGACTTTGCTGACCACTAAGGTTAAGCAGGGTCGGGGCTCTGTTGTGGGGCTAGGGGTTGAGCTTCAATGGAACAAGTCATTAAATCAGGTTTGGGGAGGTCTGAAAGGTGAGTGATGATCTGTCGGTGGGTCAACGATTAGAGCAGTACAGTTTGCGCTGCCCCGAGGAGGTGTTGATGGTGGAAGCCACTGTGGCAGGTGAGCCAGACCAGGTGATGGTCTTTAAGGGGTTTTCAAGTTCGTTGATGCGGGCAACGGATTACAACCCAGATGTGCCGGTGCTACCCGTAGGAACAGAGATTCTCGCGATAGATCGGCTCAAGGGGCCTTATCAACCCAATAATCCTGAATACATTGCCCGGGGGATGAGCTGGGCTGAGTTTGAATTACTGCTGGAGTCGTTAGGTTTGTGAAATTAGCGAAATCTCAGCTCAGCAGTGAGATTGCTGTGACTCGTAACCAAGGGCCTGCTGGGTTGAGTGACCCTGACACTGCAACGGTGGTGCCGGGGTGAAGCGATCGCATCACCCCTTCCACTTCAGGCCGCAGCGTAATCAACATCAATCCCTCCGCAAAATCGGGATGACTGATGCGATAGCCGTCTTTCTCATCTGCGAGGCAAAGCTTGTCACTATGCTTGAAGTCCTCCCCTGAGCCCTTTGCCTTCATCTGGCCCAGCTCTAAACCAGGATGCTCACCATCACTGGGGTATTGGTCGGGATTATCCAAGTAGAATCGCTGGAGCGATCGCCAGTCTGGATGCTCCGGTGACAGGTTATACAGCGGCACCACCGCACTCGGTGCCAAGCGCTCTGCAATCAACGCCTCCTGAAAGGCACGCACCTCCAAGTCCCTAGGTTGACAGCCCTGTTCGATACAAAGTGCTGCGGCCATGCCCACGGCCTGGCCTGTCCCCAAGACCGTGGGCTGAAGCCGAGTGGCTCCATTGGCCATGTGGGAGACGGAAATATTCTTTTCGCAGAACAGCAGCCCATCCACGCTCTCAGGCACAAGGGCACCGTAGGGGATAGTGAAGGGGGTGCCGCTCCAGCGACCGCCCCAGCGGCGAGCCTTGGGAGCCAGCTTGATTTCCCGTTCGGGGTAATGGTGGTCGTTGGGATAGTTGCCCAGGGCGATCGCCGTAACATTCCCAGCTTGATCCCGAGGTAACGCTGCGGCCTGTCCCTCAGCTTGGGGCAAAAGGTCTTGCTCAATGACGGTAGCTAGGCCAATGCCCCGCCTGCCTTCGCGATAGTAGGGATGGAGCGCAAAAGCTCCACCACCGAAGTCATGGTCAGCAGAGCTCTGGGGAAAGCAATCTGTGGCAAGGCCGTAGCGGCGACCATATTCCCGTTGCAGATAGTGGGCAAAGCCTTGGGAATAGGCGATCGCTTCACTCGCCCAGTCCTGCCAATCCTGCTTGTTGCTCCGTAGGCGCTCTAAGCCAAAGCCGTAGTCGTTCCCTTTGATGGGCCAATTGAGCATGTAGCTGGGCTGTCCAGCATCATCAGCTGGGAGCTGACCGTAGCTGAGCAGACGATCTGGGCCAAAGCGATCCCCTGCTCCCCCAAAGGCTTCATCCACATCAAATGCTGGAGCTGGGATCAATGGAGCCTCAACGCCTTCGCCATAGTCCCGCAGCATCACAATCCAGGTCGGTGACTGGACGGGATAACGCTGATAGAACGGGTCCCCATCCAAATCTTTCTGGGGAGGGGCGCTAGGCTCATCCCATAATTCCTGGGCCTCCCAGCCCCAACGGTGGGGCACATTGCCCAGGGCGAGCAAATCTCCTCGTTCGGTGCCGTCCACGATGACCTGAGCCGTAATGCTGTAATGCTCAAATTCCACAGCGGTGATGCGATCGCCATCTCGCGTCACTTCCCTAGGCACCTGCCCCGAAATCCAATGCAGATTCGGCAGCGCTGCAACCCAATCCGCAAACACCTGGGCACCCACCTTAGGCTCATAGCTAAAGCAACTCACCCAACTGTGGTCCAGCCCCCCAGCCTGGCGCTGATACAGCTCCTCAATAAACGCTCCCCACAGTCCCGTTTGCCAGGCAAGCAGCTCATTCCCATCAGGAACAGGCACACCTGCGCTAGTCAGCATTCCGCCCAACCAGCCAAACTCACTCACCAAAGTCACTTGGGCCCCTCGCCTGGCCGCTTGAATCGCCGCCGCCGTGCCCCCCGTACCACCACCCACCACCAAAACCTCTGTTTCTAAGCGCTCCATCGTCGGGCCATTCTCTAAAACAATCTGGCAAAAAAGAGGGGCCTGGAAATCAACCCAGCCCCCTATGGAGAATATCGGAAAGGTCGCCCAGGTGAAGCGCTGGGATGCGAGTCCATGGATCAGCCAGTCGTGACATGGCTTGCCATGTCAGCCGGATATCAGCCCTAAAACTTGAAGCCTAACGATGGAATTTAGTGCCCGTCCTTTAACAGAACTGGCTCACATCCTCGCCACAGTCATCCGCCAAATAGCAAAGCGAACGGAAGCGCAGACCCACCAGTTGCTCATACAGCGGATTGATCTTGCACATGGGGGGAATGTGAACCACCTTCTTGCCAAACAATTTCACATCCCGCTCAAAAGGGCATTGAGCCGGGATCATCTTGCAAAGGAAACGAGCCACACGGGGATCATCAACATCCAAACCGTCTAGCCAAGTGCGCGCAGGCTTAAGCACATCAATGCCACTCGCCTTAGCAGGGGGCTTAAGACCACTTGCTGGCCCGTCCGCAGGCAGAGCCGAGGCCGTCGCAGGAGCAGTGGGAAAATCTTCCCCTCCAGCTTTACTTGGTAGGGTTGCCCTTAGGGACTCCAGCACAGAGCAATCCAGCTCTAAGGTATGGCAGAACGATTGAAGCATTTCGTCTTCCGGCGTTGAATAAATTCCATCCGCCACTGCGACCATAACTGCGGTGCGTAAAAAGTTCTCGCGCAGGCTATGGCCATCTCCTAAACCTTCAACTAGCGCTTCGGCTGTAATGGGCTCGAACTGCTCCACATTCAGACAGGGCGCTAGCTCATCGCGGGTTAACTCACTAATCAGTTCCCGCTCAACTTCGTCGAAATTTCCATCGGCCCAAGCCACACTAAGCAAACCGCGTAACCAGGCGGTCATCTGAACGGAGCTATAGGACGAGGTAACAGCTGTAGCCATGGTGCTATTGATGATTTGCTAACAAATGAAACCGACTCAGCAAACCGACTCGCAAATTGAGGTGGGTTCCAATGGTCTTGGAACAGTGGCAGCTCAACATTAAACAAGTCCTTTCGCAGGGACAGCAGCATTTGATACTGTTTGCCAAAGCTGCGCTACTGCAATGCGGTTTGCATCTTTAGGAGCAACCGATACGTACAAAACTCCATGCATCGCAACATTTTGCGGTGGGTATTGGCTTGCAAACGGTCAGTCCCGAGAGGCGCTATTTCTATATTGCCAAGGGCACCTAAAAAGTAACGCTCCCATACCAAAACGTATCTTTTACATTTGAGCCATCTTCCTATCGATGGATTGGACTGTAATCGCTGAAGTCCAATCAAGCTGGACATTCACGAGAGGGCGCCACAGGTGAAAGAACCACTACTAGCCATCGGTAGCAAAACAGCAGTTTAGAATCCGCAACATTCAGTCAGATTTACGGAGCCAGAACAAAGAAAAAAGCAACGGTCAAGACGGTGAAAATCACTGGGGGGTGATTTTGTCATGCCTCCTGCCGCCGCTCCTATGCTGTTGATAGCATTAGCCCAATACCATCAGCCTGAATCATTGTGAATCCAAGGGTAATTCAACTACTCAGATAAAATTGAGAGGCTGTAAGGGTGGCTCTGGGCTTCGCGATCGCCCACGTAAATCTTGTAGGTACCAGGCAACCAGTAGCCCACGGCCTCAGGCCCCTTATCCATGGCATGGTCAGACAGCACGCAAAAGCGGCCGGCAGGGCCTTCAATCAGCAAAGTTGGGTCACCAGCGCCTTCCACAACAAAGCGCAGATAGCCTGAATTTTGGGCAAATTCATCGGTGAGCTGAAGCTCCTGACTGGGCTGAGCAGAGATATTGCCACAATCACTCGCGACGCTGCCCCCGGACATCCCCTGCAAACTCATGGGCTGGTTCAGCTGGGTCACCACCCGAGCCGGTACAGCACTCACAGCAGTGGCACTGCTTAGGACAGCAACGATTGCGCCCATCATCCAGCGATTCACTTTCTTACCCATGGTTCCAACTCCTCAACAATGAATGAATTGCAACGCTAGCCCATCTTGCTAATTGCTAGACACTGTCACCCGAGGGACATAGTCAAAGATGAGGGCAAATCAGTGGCGTTAGTGAGTGGATAAACCCGCCCAGCAACCAGAACCGATTGGCGCAATTCCATCAGCTAAATCGCTGACTTATCTATAGGATGGCTCAGCTTTTAAGCTCTGCCGATGGCGTTGTGTCTGTTTCCAGACTGTCCTTAAACTCGGAACAGAACTGGAGCAACTCAATTTTCGCCATTGCCCTCTGGAATAGGCTTTGCCTCAACTAGAGCGTTACTTTTGGTAATTAGTTATCCACAAGGAATTGAGCAAAATCCTAACCATTCTAGAAAATTTAAGTTAAGGTAATGTCCGTTCAAGTCATAAGTGTCACTGGAGAAACGGATGAAGTGCTGCCCAGCGGGACTTTTTACGCCTTTTCGTAAGGCTTCAGCGGTCCTCAGCTTCTCTGCGATCGCCCTGGCTGTCGGCCTCTCCCAGCCAGCAGCGGCTCAGCCTGCTTACGGTAGCTACATCGGTGGTGGCCTCGGCCTTGGTCATGAGAGCGATGATGATGGACAACTGGATGCATCAGGTGTTGTCACAGCCCGTTATAAGTTTTTGAAGTCTCCTTTTTCAGGAAGAGCTCAGTTGTTCGTGGACCGCGACAGTCTCGCGATCGTACCCACGGTTTCCTACGACATTCCTGTGTCTTGGCAGCTAGAGCCTTACATTGGTGGCGGTGTGGCCTTCGGCACCAACGGCAGCATTGTGGGTGACGGTGCCTCCTTTGTGCTTCAGCCCGGCGTGGATTATGCCATTCCCAACACCCAATGGGTTGTGTTTGGTAATGCACTAGTGGCTTTTGATGCCTATGAAGGTGGCGATAAGGATGGCGATCCAGCCGTATCGATTCAAACCGGTGTAGGCTGGCAGTTTTAGAACGATCTGATTCGCAGATTATGAAATGAAGAAAGGGGTTGGTTCGCGATTTGAGCCCCCCCTTTTTTTTGCGAAATAATGCTAACTCCAATTGATACCAAATCCTGAAACATAGACCCCCATTCCTCCGAAACATGAAAACCTTTTCATTAAAGAGTGTCAGGATTTTCTGTTTCGGGGTTTGGCTAAAAGGATTTGGTATGAGTCTCCCAATTCCCGTCAGTTGAGCCCTAGAGGCGAACCGCCGTTTGCGAGAAGATTTAGAGAACAACAATGGGGATTTGAGGCTAGTCAACAAGGCCAGTGGCCTTCCCCATCCCCAATCAAAACAAAGGCTGATTCCGCTCTGGCGGCCAGCTAATGCGATAGGCATGGCCCACCACATCTTCAGCAGGCAACGTCCCCCAAACATGGGAGTCAAAGCTAAAGTTGCGATTGTCACCCAAGACAAACAGCTCGCCCAATGGCAGCCATTGGGGAGCAAGCTCGTAGCGAATGGGCTCCGGCAAATAATCCTCCACTTGGGCTTGACCATTCACAAGCAATTGCCCTTGAACGATCTCCACTTGATCGCCCCCCAAGGCCACAAGGCGTTTAACAAAGAAGTTACTCTCTTCAGATTCCGTCACAGTACCGCCTTCGCCAATCGCATAGTGGCTACGAAAAACCACAATGTCGCCGCGCTCCGGTCGATAGTTGGCTGACTTTGAAACCAGGATGCGATCGCCGACTTGCAACGTTGGCACCATCGACTCACTGGGCACTGCAAAAGGCTCCACCCATTGCTCAGCCAGAACAACAGAGCCAAGCATCAACGAGCGAGATAGCAAAATCAAAGTGGCCAATACCAGGCCCTTACGTACAATGCCTTGGGCCACAGCAGGAGCTGGAGAGACCTGAAGAGGCACAATCATCTTGATTCCGCTGCCATCCCCCTCTAAGCCTTCCGCATCAGACCTAACGCGGGAGGTCATCGCAACAGGCTCTGTCCTGCCCGCTGGTTGTGCAGGCTGAAAACTAAGCTGCCAAGCCAATTGGATGCAGGCAATGGCCCACAGCAATCCCATGGCCAACAGCACCGAGCGGAACAAGGTAACAGCGGACAACCAAAGCAGTGTAAGACCCAGAAAAACGGCCCCGGCCACGAGCCGACGGGCATGAAAATGGCCTAACCCTGGCAGCAACTGGGACAAAAATACCGAAAACCACAGATCCTTAACCGTCTCATCCTGGCGCTCCTGGGCCGCAAAAGAACGAAACGTCTGGGTCGAGCCTTGGCTTAAGCAGCTGTAGGCATCAATCACGCTGAAAACCCAAAGCACGATGCCCATGCCTAAGCAACCTGCTCCCACTTGGACATTGCCATTGACTCCCAGGAAAGCCCAAATCGTCACCAGCAAAAGGCTAAGCCCAAGCCCGAACCACAACAAACCGCGCCCAATTTGGCCACCATAAAAGTGCCCCACACCGGGGAACAACAGCGACAAATTAACGGCATACCAAGGACTGGGCAAGGAGCTGGGCGACGACCTAGAAGTCGAGATCGATTGCATAGGGTTCCGCGAAAAAGGACGGCGACGCTAGCTCTTAGAATGCCCGATTGGCCAGGGATGAGGACAATGACGCAACAAGATAAACCACCTTATTCCCGAGGGAAATCCCCTAGCGTTTTGCGACCTTAAGGCGCTGGGTCACCATCGTGATGCCGTCTTTACGCATAACCACGGCCGAAATCCAGCGATCGCTCTCCTGACGGGGCGCTTCACCGATTTTGAAAATACCGCCAGGCCCTGTCCCCGTTTGAGCATCCACCAGCGGCGCTAAATCGGCTTCAGAGGGGTTGCCATAACCTTTGGGAGACACAGGCTCATCTAGCAAACCACCCAGGAGCAAATCTGTTTCTAAGGGCTCTAGAACAATGACGTCGAAGTTGTACTTTTGTCCGGGCTTAACACGCTCTGGCAGATTGACTTGAAGCGTGGGGGGGCGATCGCCGCTGGTCACTTCACTGCGCTCCGACAAAATCTCTTCCCGCACCAACTGACCATTCTCATAGGTCTGTCGGCTCCGCAGGGTCGAAGCCAAATCTAGGCGACGCGAGTCCTCATTACGGCTCCCCTCAATGCGGGTAACGACCTCAGCAACACCGCCCCGTCTCGTCTTCTCCCAGCCCACAATCTCCGTCTTGTAGGACAGATTGGAATACTGCTTCCAAAACCCCCTAAAAGAAGTCGCTAGGGCACGGCGGTTCAAACCGTCAGAGTTGCGATAGTTTGCACCATAGCCCTGGAACAACGCCCGCAAATCTTTTGCATTAGCTGCACTTTCCCATTGAACCAAGGCTTGCCGCACTGCTTCGGGGGCTTCTGCTCGGTTGCGAACAATTTGGCTAGGGGCGTCCCAATTGTTTTCCAAGAAGACATCCTGAGCCTGGCTCTGACCAGGGGTACCCAGGACAACTGCCCAGGAAAGGGCACAGACACTTAGAAAAGCTGGCGTCCCAGACAGACGACAGGCTGACCGCAGTGGCTGGGGGCTCGGAATAGCTTGCCGTTGGAGCATGAAGCGAATACCTAGAATTATCGAGAAAACATTGAGAAGCCAGAGCCGACACAGAGCAGGGCCCAACGGCACATACCAGCATCATTTTAGTCCTTTAACGGAGAGACCTAAGATAATTTAGATACCATCGAATGACCTAATGGCTAGGTTTAGAGAGCAAAGCCTAGGCTCTGCCAACCAATCAGCGCTTTGGACCATTGTCTCGCTTCCAGACGATCTATTAGACTGGCAGCCTCATAAGAGCATTAAACTGCCAATGTAGCTTTCGCCCCTGGGTCAACAACATCCGGCTGTTTTACAGCAGCGGCTTCATTTGTGAGAACGTTTGCGATCCGTATCACCGACTGCCATGGAAGGGGTTGACCATTCATAGATGTACTCGGTGATGCTGCCACGGCCATGTTGCCTGGTCTCAAGGCAAGGGTCATCCGACATAGGAAAGTAATGGACCTCACCCTGTGGCTCCCAGGACGGACCTATCGTTAGGCTAGTTCCGCCCAACCGGACAATTAGGGGTTATTGCCTAGCTCGTACAGTCATTTGCCACCATTCTTGGCGGTTTTCCTAAAATTGCCCAAGTTTTGAAACGTCCCGTCTTTCTACCTCCAGGAGTAACATCGCCGTGAGTCAGGCCTCCCCCCGCCTTCTAATTGCTGCCAGTGGTACCGGTGGCCATGTTTTTCCAGCACTGGCCCTCGCAGAACAGCTCTCAGACTATGAGATTGAATGGCTGGGCGTGCCCAATCGCATGGAAACTCAGCTGGTGGGCGATCGCTACCGCCTCCACACGATGAATGTGGGCGGCTTCCAAGGCGGGCTGGGTCTAGGAACCTTCAAAACCCTCGGCAAACTCATTGGCGGCATCTTCCAAGCTCGCAAAATCCTGAAGCAAGGCAAGTTCCAGGGGCTCTTCACCACAGGCGGCTATATTTCTGGCCCCAGCATCGTGGCCGCCAAGAGCCTGGGGCTGCCTGTGGTGCTTCACGAGTCCAACGCTTTGCCGGGTAAGGTCACTCGCTGGCTCAGCCCCCTGTGCAGTTTGGTGGCGATCGGCTTTGAAGAAGCAGCGCCTCATTTACCCAAGGCCAAAACAGAATGTGTTGGCACCCCAGTCCGCAGCAATTTCCTTGCGGCAACCGGCAGCGACCTGGGACTCAATATTCCAGATGATGTGCCGTTAATTGTCGTCGCTGGGGGCAGCCAAGGTGCCGTCGCCGTCAACCAAATGGTGCGCGAAGCTGCCCCTGCCTGGCTGGAAGCAGGTGCATGGATTGTTCACCTCACCGGCCAGTCTGACCCAGACCGGGAAAGCTTCAGCCATCCTCACTACATTGCCCTGCCCTTCTGGGACAACATGGCAGCCCTGTTTCAACGAGCGAACCTAGCCATTAGCCGAGCCGGAGCAGGCACCCTAACGGAACTCGCCATCACTGGCACTCCTTCCATTCTGATCCCCTATCCCTTCGCCGCAGAAGATCACCAGACTTTCAACGCAGCCATCTTTGCCGCAGCTGATGCTGCCCTCGTGTTTCAGCAAAAAGAGCTCAGCAAAGACCTATTACAAGAGAAGGTCATGCAGCTCCTAAACCCCGCCAAAGATCAGCTCAAAACCATGGCCGTTAATGCCAAGTCCATTGCTGTAGAGAACAGCGCTGAGGTTCTAGCCCAAACAGTCAAGGGGCTAGTCGAGGCAACATAAGTAAGTTCCAAGAGCAAGCCAAGCACGGTTAATTAGGCGGAGAAGGCGATCGCCCCTTCGCGTAGAACCTGCCAATCCGGGCCCTTCCAAGCCAACACCGTAGAAGGCTGGGGAGCGACCTTCCGCTCCTCCCCTTGTCCCTGGGCCAAGTTAGCAGCACTTAGCACCTGCACCTGGGGGAATAGCTCAGCAATATCGTCCGCATTCCGCAGCGGCGGCTGGCCCGAACGATTGGCACTCGTCGTTGCCAACGGCCCCGTGGCCGCCAAAATTTCTAAAGCCAAGTCATTATCAGGAACCCTAATGCCCAATGTACGTGGATTAGCAGGTGTCATGGCAGTGGGATGAAGCCCCGTCGCAGGCAAAACCAAGGTCAACGCCCCTGGCCAATACTGCTCTGCCATAGCCTGCCACTGAGCATGTTCATCAGCAGTGCCCCGCACATAGGGCCACAACTCAGACACCTTGGCCGCCATCAAGATTAACGGCTTATGCACTTGGCGATGCTTCAATCGATAGATCTCGGCAGCCTGTTCTGGCTTAGCAGCCAAAGCAGGCAAAGTATCCGTTGGAAAACTTACAACCTGTCCTGCCCGAGCGGCATCAACTAGTTGAGGTAGCGAGACTTTGAGCATGTTCTATAACTAGCGGAACAGGCTAAATTGGTGTGAATCCAGCCAATTCACTGGAATTAGAGCTTTATTATGCGCTATCAGATGCCCTCTATTGAAATGCAACAGGCTGCGTTAAGAATTTACGTATTACATCGCACAGCGGATACAAATCGTTCTATTCCACAGAGATCAAAATGTGCAGTGATGGATTGGTAGTTTCCCTCCACTGCCAACAAAGCCTTCACATCCTTGGCCTGGCCCGCCATCAACTCCACTAACCACAAACCACCGGGTTGTAAGGACTGGCTTCCAGCGTTAACCAGATGCCGTAAACAGTCCAAGCCATCTTCTCCACCATCCAGGGCCAGGCTAGGCTCATGGAGACGCACTTCTGGCTGGAGTTCATTCAGCATGGCTGTGGGGATATAGGGCGGATTTGAGACCAAGCCTGCAAGCTTCAAGCCTGACTCAAACAGCGGCTGTAGCGGCTCGAACCATTTTCCTTGATGAAGCTGAATACGCCGTTGCCAGGCTCCGTCTTGAACCGTCCGCAAATTTTCTGCCGCCACCCCCAGGGCAACCTCGCTACAGTCCACAGCATGGATGACAATCTCTGGTAGCAGCTCTGCAAGTCCTAAGCTAATCGCCCCCGTCCCAGTCCCTAAATCAGCCCAAGTTCCCTGGGACAGATCAATATCCAACTGCTCCTGAACCTCGCCCACTCGCTGAGCTGCAATTTCAACAATCAGCTCCGTCTCTGGCCTGGGCACCAAAACACCAGGAGCGACTTTAAGGTCGAAGCGTCGCCAGGGCGATCGCCCCACCAGATACTGCAAAGGTTCATGGGCTTGCCAATGCCGTCGCCACAGCTCCGTCAAGCTCTCCAGCCCACCGTTCAGCTCTCCAGGCAACTCCCAAGCCCGCTCCCCCGCAGCATAGGACAGGATTCGAGGCTCCACACCAGCTGCCTCTCGCAGCAGCCAATCCAACTCAACCGAAAGCTCAGGAGCCAAGGCCAAAGCCTCACCTCGCCAATCCTGCAGCTGCTGCGTTGTCACCACCTGCTTTGCCATGCCACATCCAAAATTCCTAGCCAATCTCAAGCCTAATGACTTGTTGTCCCAAATGACATGAGTGATGGTCGCGCTCATTTCATTTAGGGCATTCATGGCCTGTGCAACATGACCTGTGCAAGTAGTCCTGCCTAAAGCTCCCCAAAGACGACGACCCCCAGCCTCCGACAGAAGCTGGGGGTCAAGCCAATCTAAGCCCAAAATACGTAGCTCAGAACCGCTAGTTCTGACGACTCCGCTGGTTACGAATCACATATTCCAGGCTCGCCTTAGGCGGAATGAACTCCACCTGACTCATTGCGGGGTCATCACTCTCGCTCAACGTCTGCAAGACCCGGTCCAGTGTCGTGACATTAATGGGAATCTCAACCGTCCGCAAATCCTGAGCCTCCTTCTTCGCCTCGGCCAAGTAGCTTTCGAGATCCGCTCGACTGAAATACATCGGCAAAATTTGCTTATCATTGCCGTTTTCATCCGCCAAGGTAATCCCTAAGTTGGGCGCAAAAAACAGCGGAATTCCGCTCCAGCTCTTCACCTCTTCCCCAGCCTGCTGCCGCAATGCCACAGCGGCCTGTACTTCCTGCTCATCAGGCACAACCTGGAAGGCCGGATCTGTGGCCTGGCGTTTCGTCGAACGAGACTCCAAATAAATTAAAGACATAGGAACGGTGCGGACTTCCACTTCCTGAGCCAATGTGGCGTTACTTTGACGCTGCTCCTGAAGCAAACGCTCCGCATCCGTGCGGTCCACATAGCTCGGAACCAGCGCCACAGTCTTGCCATCCAGGGAAAGGGAAGCCACAGCAAACTTTTTCAACTGGGCATTGAAAAGCGTAAACACTGGCACATTATTGAGCTTACGGGCGATCTCTTCGTCGCTCAACGCCATGGCGGGCGAAATATCCATCGCCAAGGCGCCCACTAAGGTCGTGAAGGTGACACCTGCAGCAAGCGCGAGGTTTTTCGTCCAATGACCAAGCTGTCTCATGGGAGCTCCTAGATCGCAAGGGAATAACAAAACAAATGTTGGGTGTTGATGCTCAGCGTAACAATTTGCTGCAACATCTCAACCGAGATATCAATAGGCAAACTTCTCAATCTAAAGTCACTTCAACTAAAGGACTTTCGTTGAGAATATTGCAAAGCGCCGGTTCAAGGGACTGACCGAAAACGGAAATGGTTCCTGAATTAGGGTTATTCCCTAACCAGGCCAGCCTCACTCAAACCGAAGTGATTCACATTTCATGGATGGAAAGCTGACATCAGGGAGAGCCTTGGAAAGTCCAGGCACTGCACAATCCCCTGAAGAACAAGCCTCAACCATTTGGCTGCATTGTCTGGCAAAAAACAAAAAATAAAAAGGGGGCCAAGTCCATTGGCCCCCTTGAGTCGGGATGACAGGATTCGAACCTGCGGCATCCTGCTCCCAAAGCAGGCGCGCTACCAAGCTGCGCTACATCCCGACAACATTGAGAAAACTGAACCTCAGACTTCAACCAAGCAATGTTGCTGAAGCAAGATCAAATTTCCACCATCGCATTATACACGCGGTGAGCCCGCTGTCTTGAAGTAAACCGCAAAGAGCAGGGCTGTATTATCCAGAATCTTCTTGCAGCAAGCTTTCAGGGGCATTGAAACTCCCAATTAAGCAAACTGAGTGACATGACTTACGGCTATCCAGCATTTTTTCTATTACCAAAGGGAATCAGAAAAATTAAGATACCCAGGGACACAGCGAGCAATTATTTATCTGGATGCTTCGTTCCATGATTTGTCCAACGCTTACCTCAAGCGAAGCATTGAACAAAAGAGAAGACATCTAGAACGGCAATCCCAAGACTTGGCAATCTCTCGCAAGCTAGTGCTGTATGGCTCCTTGAAAGGCCCTTGAATCAACACTGCCAGATACATCCTCATCCTCTCAAAGGAGCATTCCGTGACTCAACTGTTAGCTGGAGACATTGGTGGAACAAAGACAATCCTGCGCTGGCTGGAAGCCAATGACAGCGAAGATCTGACTGTTCGCTATGAGATGGTGTATCCCAGTCAGCAGTATGACGATCTGGTTCCCATGGTGAACCTTTTTCTCCAGGAGGCAGCGCAAAAGACTCAAACAAAGCCAGAACCGCAGCGGGCTTGCTTTGCGATCGCTGGCCCCGTCGTGGGTGGAACCTCCGAACTGACAAATCTGGGCTGGAAGCTCTCTGAGACCCGGCTCAGTCAAGCCCTGAACTTAAAGCAAGTTACTCTGATCAATGACTTTGCTGCCATTGGTTACGGCATTCCAGGCCTGGCCCCCCAAGATCTAAGCGACCTCCAAGCAGGCGAAGCGGTCCCAACCGCCCCGATCGCCGTCATCGGTGCTGGAACTGGCCTAGGCCAATGCTTTGTCATCCCCCAGGCCAACGGTCGCTCCCGCGTATTTCCGACCGAAGGAGGCCATGCAGACTTTGCCCCTCGCACGGCCCTAGAGTTCCGCTTGCTGGAATATATCCAGGAGAGTCGTGGGTTGAGCCATGTTTCGGCTGAACGCATTGTCTCTGGCCAAGGGGTGGTGGCGTTTTATCAGTTTTTGCGCGATCGCGAGTCCATGGCAGAAGACCCCAGCGTCGCCCAAGTCATTCGCAGCTGGGAGACCGCAGAAGAATACAGCGATGAGCAACCCGACCCTGGGGCCACCATCGCCCAAGCGGCACCGACCAATTCGCTCTGTGAACGCACCATGGCCCTCTTCTGCGAGGCCTACGGCGCAGAAACAGGCAATCTAGCCTTGAAGCTGCTGGCCTATGGCGGTGTTTACCTGGCCGGTGGCATTGCAGCCAAGAATATTGACCGACTCAGCAACGGCGGCTTCATCACCGCATTTTGCAACAAGGGGCGCATGGAGCCCCTGCTCAAACGCATGCCCGTCCAGGTCATTCTCAACCAACAAGTGGGGCTCATTGGCGCAGGACTCTACGCCGCTACGCAAATGGATAGCTGAACGGAAAGATTAGCCAGAGGTCAGCTCCTCAAAACCAAAGCATCCGAAATGGGAGTTGTTACTTCCATTTCGGATGCTTAATCTTGGCCATCTGCTAAACGCCCATCTGCTAAATCCCCATCAAAGGCGTGCCTTCTAGACAAGCCTTATCCAGAACAGCCCCCTCCCACTGGGAACCTTCCAACACAGCACAGAGCAAGTTAGCCCCGGTTAAATCAGCGCCCCGTAAGACAGCCCCTGCCAAGTTCGCCTCTTCCAGATTGACGCCAGACAGATCTGCCCCCGAAAGATTGGCGCTGGACAAATCACAATGCCCTAAATTCGCCCCAGACAAATTGGCTCCTCGCAAATCAGCCCCTCGCAGGTCCACATCCTGCAAGTCCAGCTGACTCATAACGGCACCCGCTAAAAAGGCTCCCGCGAGGCTGATCTGCCCCACTTGGGCATCTCGCCAAGTCGTTGCCCGTAAGTCTCCGTTGCGGCAGTCCGCTCCTTGTAAACTAGCTCCGGCGAAATCAGCCCCGCGCAGGGTCCCGCGCAAGTTGGAACCTTGCAGATCAGCGCCTGCAAAATTAGCCCCCCGGCATTGAGCCTGGGACAAATCCTTTTTAGATAGCTTTGCTCCCTCAAGGTTGGCCCCAGAGAGGTCAAGCCCAGCAAAATCCTGAACAAGTCCCTGGCGGATATCGGCCCAGTCTTGATTCATATCTTGGGTACTCAGTTCTGCCATGGCCCTTAACCCTACCCTTCAAACATTGTTCGACTGGTCGATTCACTCTAAGCCAGCCCTAAATGTGAAAAATCACACCTAGCTATTGGATATTACAACTCTGGGATACAACCTTCAGAGATTAACTGTCCCCAACTCCCTTAAAGGGAAATCCCCCAGGGAAACACCAACTCAACTGGAAGCAACTTACCTATAGACAGAGCCAGCGAAGAACTCCTCAGCCGTTCTAGGGCTCAATTGCTGGAAGTTTTAGCCAACTCAGCTTCCTCCAACCAAACATTGGGAGGACGGCTGGGCTGATCTGGCAGCTTCATCAACCCCATTTCAGTAAGGCGCACAACTGTTCCCAGAGACTCGACCAAAGATGGATCAAAACGCTTGCCACTTAACGTTCGACAGCGCTCCAAAGCATCTCCCAAGTCAAGGGCTGGGCGATCGCTGCGAGCTTCTGTAAGTTCTTGGAAATAAGCCACTAATCCGAGGATGCGCGACTCTAAGGAAATGCTCTCTTCTCTCAGGCCCTCCGGCTTGCCCGTACCATCCCAATGCTCCAACTGGTGACGGACAATATTGCTAATGGGTTTAAGCTCAGGCATTGCATCTAGCAGCTGAGCCCCCAGTAGAGCGCGATCGCGCCAGAACATCTCACTGGCTGCCTCCAACTGCTCAGACGTATGGGTAAAGACCTCACTGGGGGCCTCTGCCAAACCAATGCGGAACAGCAGCCCTGCCAAACGCAGACGCCGTAAATTCAAGGTAGGCAAATCCAGCACCTGCCCAATTGTCTCAGCCAACGCTGAGACTCTAACAGAGGCCGCCGGATTGGAGGAGTCTCGCTCATCCACCCGCTGGGCCATGCGCAGAAAGGCCTGAAGCTTATTCGCTGTGAGGTTGCGATTGAGTCGCTGAGCCTGACCTTCCAATTCCCACAGTTCTCGGGCTTGGCGGCTCACCGTCACCAGCTGCTGCTGGCTGCTTTGGAGATAATTCACGATGCGAGAAACCACACCACTTAAGTCAGTGGCCTGATTTCCTTCGGCCGACGACACAGCTTGGTAGTGAGCGGTGAGCTGCTCTGCCAAGGGTTCATCGTAGGGGCGCATCCGGTCAATCAAGATCTCCGCAGCGCGAGACACCAAGGAACGGTCAAAGGTCCAAAGGCCGTAGAATTTCCGCTCAATATCGACATCGGGCTGACCGCCGCCACGATAATCTTCCTCATCTAACTCATGGCAGAGCACCATGGCGGAGTAGCCCGGAGCCAAAATCACCAAGTTCCACTCTTGAACCATGGCATCGCCGGGATCTAAATCGACGAGGTCAACCTGATTGAGTTGGCTGGTGCGATGACTCGCAAAGCCACTATCAGAGACTGCGGCGATCGCGACTTCTCTCGATCTCATCGAGATATCAAAGTAGCGTTCAGCCTCTTGCAAATACCATTTGCCCTGCTGAAACGTGACCAGAACTAGCGGCTTAGAAGCTTCATCATCAGGATCACCTTCCAAGATGTGATCTTCCAGAGCATGGCACAGCGCCACCAGCGTATTTTTGAAATAAACGCCATAGCTATTGGGCAGCCGTCCATCGGGAGAGGAGGCCTTAAGCTGGTTCAGAGTGGCCTCTGGCTGCATGGCGATCTGTAGGAAAGAATTATGAGAGAACTGAAATATATCAGTGCCTTAATCATTCCATAATTCGCTGCTTGCCGTCCTGTCCCAGGGGCTAAATCAAACGAAATACAATATTTAATTAACTTTTGTTTAGGTTTTTCCTCGTAATCTCTGAAAAACCACAGATTCAGTTGAAGTTCGCCAGCCTAGTCACGACCTTCACCCGCCCATCGCATTCTGAAAATGAGAGAGAACGCAAACAAGACCAGAACGAACATTTCATGCCCTTATAAACAATTGAAGAGCGATGCGAGTCCACTGCTGAGCGCTGCTCCAACAAACCACGCTCCAAACAAGCCATCTTCAATTTCACAGCCCTAAGAATTCAGGGCTGTGAAATTGCTCTCCAAATCGCCCGGCAAATGCTCCGCTTTAAACCTGACCTTCGATCTTAAAAACGGCATCCGCTGGCTTAGATGCGCTGATGCTGTCCCACTGAATTCCCGCCAAGAAGCTCTCAGGTTCAAGGGTTTCCACCACATCAACGCCCCAGTCCCCAGTTTGGAGAGTATCGGACGAATCACTCGTGGCTGGCGTGGTCTTTGTCCCCCCCAGGGCCAAAATATGAGGCCTTGCTCCGTCACCCTCGTCCAGTTGGGGAATGCGAGCTTTAGCGAGTGCAGCAACGCAGAGCTGACCCACAGATTGAGGCGTAAACCCTTCGCCAAAACTCACCGCCACAATCCAATGGGGATTGTCCAAAGGGCGACAGTGGATATCGGCTTGGTCCGCAAGACCATCAATAAAAACCTGAACAAACTCTGCACGGCTCAAGGCAGGCAACACCGTATTGGGAAGCGTGAAGTTATGGGACAGAAACATCCGGCCCGAAGATGCAGCAGACATGAGTTAAATTCTGAAGTCCGAGATAAGGCTGAAGCTAGCCTACACCGCCGTTAGCGATCGCTGGCAGGTTGGACAGACGGCATGAATCAACAATTGACAATCGAGGAGGTGATAGCCAGACTTCTCAGCCATCTTAGCCCCGGCTTTCAAGACGGAGTCATTCTTGAATTCCACCGTCTTATTGCAGCGAACACAGATGAGGTGGTGATGATGATGGGGAGCGGGTTGATTGATTTCATAACGCTTGTGACCTTCAGCCAGCTCAAGCTCCCGAAGAATACCCATGCGAGCCAGCAGCTTGACGTTGCGATAAACCGTCGAAAGACTAACCTTCTCGCCATGCTCCTCAAGGCGCAAGCAGAGATCCTCCGCACTCAAGTGCTCACCCTTGGGTAAATTTTGAAACGTCTCCAGCATGATCTCTCGCTGGGGGGTCATTCGCCATCCACGCTCATTCAGTTCAGCTTTGAGGGCGGCAGGGCTATAGGCGACCATGGTCGAGACCTCTCAATAACGCTTTCTTATTGACAGGATATCCTGAAATGGTTTCAACTTGCAAGAAGCCCAGCTTATTGAGAACCGTTGCTAAAAACCGGGGAGCAAACGGATCTCATATTGCCTTTAAGAAGCCTTCAGAGAAACCTGTTTTTCCCCAAGGCGAGGGTCGGCTTAGAGGCTGATGGGGTGGTCAATTCAATCATGATTTTGCAGCAGGGGCTAGCTAGCAATATCCGCTGCTATTTCAAAGACTAATAAGAAAGATGGAGACGCATTAAGTTAGTAGAGACCCCTCCCCTCGGAAACGCTATTTCGACCATGGATTTTTCTGCTGCCTTACCCACTTTTGTCATCACCCTGCGCGAAGGGGTTGAGGCCGCTCTCGTCGTCGGTATTGTCCTAGCCTGCCTCGGCAAAGCCAATCAGTCTCGACTCAATCGCTGGGTGTATAGCGGGATCGGCGCTGGACTGGGGGCCAGTTTAGCGGTGGGTCTGCTGCTGAGTTGGGGCTTTGAGCAGATCCATCAGCTGGATAGCCAGTGGGAAGCGTTATTGGAACCGAGCCTGAAGGTTCTACTGTGTGGGGTGGCGATCGCCATGCTCAGCTGGATGTTGATTTGGATGACGAGGCAGGCGCGATCGCTAAAGGGCGAAATCCAAGGCTCCGTAGATCAAATGCTGGACCAAGGTGATGCGGGTAATGCCGCAGGTTGGGGCATCTTTAGTCTCATCTTCATTGCCGTGCTGCGCGAAGGGTTTGAAACGGTCGTCTTTATCCTGGCCAATCTTCAGCGAGGCACGGCAGCCACCCTAGGAGCCCTTGCCGGGTTAGTGGGGGCAACAGTGATCGGTATCGCACTCTTCAAGTTTGGTGTGCGAATCAACCTCAAGCGCTTCTTTCAAGTCATGGGGCTGCTGTTGTTGCTGATTGTGGCGGGGCTAGTGACATCGTTAATTAAGAATGTGGATGGGGCCGCGATCGCGCTCCAACAGCAAGGCATCATCAACCTCTGTTGGAGCAAGACCTCCTGCGCCATGGGGCCACTGCTGTGGGATACCAGTGCAGTGATGCCGGACAAACAATTCCCAGGGCTCATTTTTAAGACCCTCTTGGGCTATCGCGACCATTTATATGGATTGCAAGCTGCAGGGTATTTCACATTTATTGCGACGGTAGGAAGCCTCTACTTCCGTAGCTTGGGCGGCGGTAACTCAACGAAGCCATCTGTTCCCGCAAATTCTACGGCTGAAACTTAGCCGTAGCCCTAGGGCTAAGTATTGGAACTTGAACTAAACCTGTTGATGTAGCCTCCCATCAACAGGTTCAATGCTTCCTCTTACATTCCTTGGATTTCCACAACAAATCCGTAAGCTCCCAAGGCTCGACGCAAAGCATTAGCTCGTCGCCAGTCAGCAAAGGCACCCGCCTGCATCATGGCTGGGTTATCCAGGGCGATCGCCTCCGGCATCACCTGCTGTAGAGCATCAGCATGGGCTTCACTCGGCGTCGCCACAACGACCCGATATTGAGCCTGGGCCACGACGGTGCCTCCATAGCCATAGCCATAGCCGCCGCCTCCCATCCAAGGCATCTCCGCCAAAGCAATCTCTTTTACCCCAGCTCGCCCAGCCCAGCTGCCCACAGGCACCGTCTCCCCCGGCATCGCCAAAGGCTCCCCAGCTAAAACCTCTCTTCCCGCTGGCGTAGGGAGAGAAGCCCCATTCGAGAAGTCAGCTCCCCCTTCCCCAATAGCTCCCCCCCTCGCCTGGGGCGCAGGTACAGGAATTTGCATCACCGAGCCGGGCTGAGCGATCGCCGCAGGGAGACTCACAGTCGCGCCCATCATCAGCACAGCAACCGCCAAACTATTACGCCCCAAGCACCATCCCATTCCACTCAGCGGGGTTGGGGTTGCGCAATGACACAAACCGTCAAAAAAACTTTTCATAACCAAGGGCACGGGGGCAACGCAGTGCTTTGGGTCCGTTCTAACAGTCACCCAGACGGCATTCCCTGAGTGAAAGTTCGCAATCTCTTTGTGTAAATAGCAAGCTTTAGCAAGGCAAATTACGGTGAGGAACTCACAAACAGTCGATCAGGCTCATTTGACATAGCAAAATCACGGTAGGGGGCGATCGCCCCTCTCTGTTGCTCCCTCAAACCCTTTAGGGGCAGTCAACCCTCTCCATCGCCGCTTCAGTTCCACAGCGATCTAGTCCCCATATATTTGTGGGTTGGTGGGCCGTGGGCGATCGCATCCCCCATTTGTTTCCTTAGATACAGCTTTCGCCCACCGCAAGGACTGGACACCTTACATCGGCTGAGCAAAGCAAAACCCTAGAGGGTTCAACTCAACTCCTAATTTTCCCCAAGCAACATCTGCAGCGGGTCAGCGACGGGTGCATCCTTATCTAATCCATAGATAATGGGACATAAATAGTTCCCTCCTAACGCAATCTCCTCACTCAACCAAGCACAAACCATGGGCGACTCCAATTGGCAGGAACAGCTGGTACAGCCAGCGCTCTACCGCATCCTCGACGCAAACCTAGATCGTGTCCGTGAGGGCCTGCGTATCATCGAAGAATGGTGCCGCTTCGGCCTCGATCATCCCGAATTCACCGGCGAATGCAAGTCCCTACGCCAGGAACTGGCGGGCTGGCACCGGGCCGAATTCCGCAGCGCCCGCAACACCGTCGGCGACGTGGGTACCAGCCTCACCCACGAGAAAGAAGCACTGCGCGGCGACATCGGTGATGTGCTCCAAGCCAACTTCTGCCGCGTCCAAGAGGCCCTACGAGTCCTGGAAGAATATGGCAAGGTCCAAGACCCCGCCATGGGCGAAGCCTGCAAACAAATGCGCTACCGGGTTTACTCCCTGGAAAGCTCTCTGTTGGCCCACGATCGCCACAACAAGCTGCAATCCGCCACGCTGTACTTAGTCACCAGCCCCGCCAACAACATCTTCCAGACCGTTGAATCCGCCCTCCAAGGGGGTCTTCAGCTGGTTCAATACCGCGACAAAGAGTCGGAAGACACCGTGCGCCTGCAAACTGCGGCCCAGCTCTCCAAGCTTTGCCATGACTACGGTGCCCTGTTCCTTATGAACGATCGCGTAGACATCGCCTTAGCCGTCAACGCCGATGGCGTCCACCTCGGTCAACAGGACATCCCCATCAGTCTGGCCCGTCAGATCCTTGGCCCCAACCGCATCATTGGCCGCTCCACCACCAGTCCCGAGGAGCTATCCCTCGCCATCCAAGAAGGCGCAGATTACGTCGGCGTTGGCCCCGTCCATGAAACCCCAACGAAACCTGGCAAGGCAGCAGCCGGTTTGGACTACGTGCGCCATGCAGCGGCAAATTGCCCCGTGCCTTGGTTTGCCATTGGTGGCATTGACGCTGAGAACGTCACCTCTGTTGTAGATGCAGGGGCAAGACGAGTGGCCGTGGTGCGATCGCTGATGCAAGCAGAACAACCCACCCTCACCACCCAGTACTTCCTGGCCCAGCTCAACCAGCCCAACATGCCCAAGCGCGCCAGCCAAACGGTGCAAACCGTCGATGCCATCATCTAAATCGGTGAATCAACGCTCCAGATAGATTGCTTTTCAGGGGACATGCCATGGCATGTCCCCTGAAGCATTTCGGGTTGTGACCTGAACCGGATGTAGAGGCCCACCCCGCGTTAGGTTGAAAATCACACCTCTCGATTTGTATTGCTATGGCTGACGCGCTGCCTGCTACAACCTTGACCCTGATGGTCAATGGCGAAGAAAAACATTGCTCCCCGACAACGACCCTGCCTCAGTTTCTGGAACAGCAGGGTATGAATCCCAAACTTGTTGCCGTGGAATACAACGGTCAAATCCTGCATCGACAACATTGGGACAGCACCATCATTGCCAGTGACGACAATCTCGAAGTGGTCACCATCGTCGGTGGTGGCTAAACGCTCCACCCCGAGCTTCAATCTCGCGTTTAACCCAGACTCGCTCGCAGCCATGACCCAGCGTCTTGCTCCAGCGAGTCTTTCTTGATCTCGAAACCAAAATTTTTAGCTTGTTTTAAGAACCGAGAACAATTCCAAGAGCAGCCGTAGAACCTTGCCCTCTGGTGTGGAGAACCGACGCTTAGAAGTAGGGTGCTCAACTGGCCTAGCCAGCACAACCCGCTAAAATAAAGGCTATACAACGACGTTTCAATCAAACAGTCCGCTGTCTGCGCGGCCAAAGACGTAACCATGCAAATTCAGTCTGAGCGGATTAAATCTGGAATTAAGAGGTTCCTCAAAATGTTCACCAAACGGGCATTGGTGCTGACCCTAGTCACGGGTCTAGTCTTTAGCCAAGCCAGCCCAGCCTTTGCAGCCCGCAGCGGCGGTCGTGCCGGTGGTTTCCGAGCGCCCTCTCCCACTCGCACCATGCCTAGAAGCGGTGGTGGGTCTTACGGCGGCTACAGCGGTGGCTATCGTGGCGGTGGCTACTACGGCGGTGGCGGCGGATTCTTTATGCTGCCCTTTATGTTTGGCGGCGGCGGCGGATTGTTCTCTCTGCTGATCTTCTTTGCGATCGCCAGCTTCTTGATCAACACCTTCCGCAACCTGGCAGCTAGCGGCGACGGAACAACACCTGGACTCTCTAGCACCGCCAACCCCACCGTCACCGTAGCTAAAGTGCAAATCGGCCTATTGGCCTCTGCCCGTGAGCTACAAACAGACCTCAACCGCGTAGCCCGAACCTCGGACACCAGCACCAATGCAGGCCTTTCAGGCCTGCTCCAGGAATCCGTTCTCGCCCTGCTACGCCACCCTGAGTTCTGGGCCTACGGCAGCACCGACGGTGAAGTCACCAAACTGACCCAAGCAGAAACAGTATTTAACCGCTACACCCTCCAGGCTCGCAGCAAGCTGGCCGCTGAAACCCTATCCAACGTTAACGGTCAGCTTCGCAATGGCGATGCCAAGACCTTAGGTGCAGACGGGACATTGGCAGATATCGCCGGAGACAACGAGTACATCGTTGCAACCCTGATCATTGCTTCTAAAGGTAAGCTCAGCATCCCCCAGATCAACAACGCTAGCGACCTTCGCCAGGCTCTTCGCACCGCTGGAGCCATCTCCAGCGAAGAGCTTTACGGCGTAGAGCTACTCTGGGAGCCTCAAGCCGAAGGCGATGTATTGACAGCCGATGAAGTCATGGCAGACTACCCTGAGCTTCGTTTAGTGGCTTAATCCAAGATGATCATGGTGCTGAGCCTCACCCCAACGGCATCATCACGTTGAATCAATCATGGGTGACTAGATATAGGGGGCGACTTCCGTGGAAGCCGCCCCCTTTGCTCATTTTAGGTAGTCGAATGACTATTCAAAAAGTGCATTGACAAGCCATGTCATCGACGATAGGCTCTCAAAGCTTCAATGAAGCAGTCCGCTTAATATTGGTGTGAGTCAAGAAAACAATGCAAAAGAAACTAAAGCCCGTTGAACTGTTCCTCGCAGCTGGTCTTGCTGCTGGCCTAGTTGCTTGCGGCCCCTCTGCAACTCCCGAAGCAGGCGAAGAAACCGCTCCTGCAACAACTGAAGAAGTTGCTCCTGAAGCTGAAGCGACCGAAGAAGGTGGCGAAGATGCAACGACCGAAGAAGGCGGCGAAGGCGGTGAGGGCGGTGAGGGCGGTGAGGGCTAAAGCCCTTCATCTAATTAGGCTGGGATAATTTCTCCCTCGGGATGGGGGTTGGGTCATTATCTTTTGCCTGCTAAGACGAGTTGGCTTGCAATCAGTGAATTAGCTAGTCCTCTTCTTGTCGGAGGCAAAACCAGCGCAATATCTCCTTTGAGAGACTGAGCCTTCGGGAGCAGTCTCTTTTTTTAGTTGCCCCTCATGCTGTGGGGGCTCCTCAAACAGGCTTCAGCAGAAATTGTCTAATTCACTCGGACAAACTCAACTAACATTTGCCCATGCCCCCCACGATTTGAGTCATTTAGCGTGAGACAAAGCCACGCGACATATGCAATAAAATGGGCTGGCAGGTTCGTGATAAATCTGCCCTAGTCAAGGCTTCTCACCAATGGTCCGTAATGCGATTCCAAATCCCTAACCTGCTAGCCCCAGATGAACTAACCCAGGTAAACCAAGCCTTAACCGAAGCAGAGTTCATCGATGGCAAACTTACCGCTGGCTGGCATGCCAAACAAGTCAAAAACAACCAGCAAATTAAGCGAGAAAGCGCTCAAGATTTACGTCGAACCGTAGAGCAGGCTCTATTACGTCACCCTCTCTTCCAAGCTGGGGCAAGACCTCGCAGCATCCATTCATTACTCTTTAGTCGTTACCAAGCAGGAATGTCCTACGGTCGCCATACGGACAATGCGCTGATGGGAGGCTCAGGTCTCCATCGAGCAGATCTATCATTCACGCTTTTCCTAAATGCTCCAGATGAATACGAAGGAGGCGAGCTGGTAACCGAAGGGGCCGATGACGAGCAGAGTTATAAGCTCCCTTCAAATACCGTTTTTGTTTATCCCTCTTCCACGCTGCATCGTGTGGCTGAGGTGACATCGGGACAACGTCTAGTGGCTGTGGGCTGGGTACAAAGCTTAATTCGCGATCCGGCTGAGCGAGAGATTTTGTTTGATTTAGATACCGCAAGGCGATCGCTATTTACAAAATCAGGCAAAGGCGATGAGTTCGATCTGATCTCAAAAAGCCTCGCCAACCTGCTCCGCAAATGGGCAGATTAACGAGGCTCAAAACTATAGTCTGAACAACGCCTGAAGCATCTAATGACAAGGCTAGGCCAATTTAAGTCGCACTGTGCAAAAGGTTGGTCAGCAGAGGCAAGGTTGCGATCGCCAAGCTAACAATCACCCAAAAAACAGCAGAATCAGCCTGCTGAGATGATTGAGCTGGGGCCAGTAAAGCCTCAATGCGCTGCTCCAGGCGATTGGACTCGTGAGCTTCAGCAAACATCACCCAACCCGGCTCTACAGGCACCGCAGCCTGAGCCATTTTCAATAAAGACTCAGCCAACAGTAAAGGATCACAGCTTTGGGCTGCCCAGCGATCGGCTCGCATTTCGCGCAACAGCAACAATTCAGCCCAAAGAGAATCAGTCCCCGGCAATCCAGCCGTCGCAGTCTTGATCCAGCCCAACCAGAAAAACCAGAAGGTATCGCGGTAAGTGAGGTGGGCCTGCTCATGGCGCAAAACGGCAGCGACTTCTGCATCACTCAATAGCGCCTGTAAGCCCTGGCTCACTATCAAAGACGGTTTCCAAAAGCCAACCCGCGCCGCAAAAGGCAACTGGCTATCCAATCTGCGAGCAGCAAGGCCCTGGATTTGAGTCAGGGGCAAGCGACTAATGTGCCAGCGGGAGCGCAGGGCATGGCTCGCCTGCCAGACAAAGACTGAACAAAACCACAGCGAGACGACCAGAGCCACTCCATAGCCTAAATGGCCCACACCATGACCCAGCATGGAGCCATGGAGGCCCATCGTCAAAATGGCGATCGCAGTGGCTAACATCAACAACGGCGGCAGCAGAAAAGCTCCCAGAGCCACAGCCCAGCGTCGGGACCAAGAGGCTTCACGCCCCGCCAGCTCCAAACGCTCAGCCATCCCCCCATAGCCCAACCGCAGAGCCACAGCCCCCGCCAAACTCAGAACAATGAGATAGCTATGCATTGGGCTGGCCCTCCCCAGCCGTCTGATGAGGGTCATCTCCCCGCTGCAATCTAGCCGCCTTGAGACGCTGGGCCATCGCCTCAAATCGGTCCAAGCTAGCGTTATCCAGTTCATCGGCAAACGCTGCCACAATTTCAGCATCTCCCACAGCCAAAAGCTGCTTTACCTGATGGTGAGCCTGGAGCACCTGAGCCTCTCGCTGGGATAGACAGGGTTGCCAAATAAACGCTCGCCGATGCTTCTTGCGGCTCAACCACCCCTTCGCCACCAGGCGGTTCAGCACCGTACTCACCGATGCATAGGTCAGCTCTCGGTCGGGGTTATCTAGGATTTGCTCATGGATTCGCTTGGCAGTCGCACCATTGTGCTGCCAAATAATCTCTAGAATCTCCGTCTCCAATGGCCCCAGAGAAAGGGTTTTGGGTCTGTGGGAAAAGAAAGGCATAGGCGAGAGCAATTAAAGGGTGGTGGCAGCCAGCCAATCAACAGCAGACAGGCCACTTCAAAGCAGCACAGCTTAAATAAATAAGCCCTCTCTAGAATACCGCCTTCGCTTAGGAGATGTGGACACAGCTCAATAATCCCAGGACTGCCCTAGAGAAGCCGTAACATTGCGCAATCAGAACGGCAGGCCTATTGACAGCCCCGTAGCCCAGCTTTTAAAGCGACTGAACCTTTTGCTCTACCCCAAAGCCAACCAGTGCGACATCTTTAAGCGGCTGGCCTTCCGGTGGACGTAGATAGTTCAGGATTTTTCGAATGCGCAGATTCGGATTCACAAGCGTGATGGAATCAACTGAGACACTCTTGGTGTAGCGAGTCGTCATCAGCAATTCTCGAGTCGTGGGATCAAAGCGAAAGTCAGAAATGATCGGACGCGCTTCCGTGTAGGCGCGATCGCGCAAATAATCCCCATACAGCAATCCTCCTTCACAACGATGAGTCACAAATAGCATCCGCAGCTCCTGGCTCACCTCCTCCCCCGTCTCCGACACCGTGTGGAAGCCCAGCTCAAATCCCGGCAAGGCATCCACATCGGCGGGCTCATCGTAGGCGTTATCACTCAGCACTTTACGCTTCAGGTCAATGCTCACCGGCTTAACCGCAAACTCCGTGCGCGATCGCTCAACCTCGCGATGCTGCAAATAGTGATAAGTGCGTTCAGTTTGCCAAGCCCCAACGCAGGCTTCAAAAAACTGGAGAAAGACAGCTGTCTCAGCAGCGGCTGTTTCGGCGATCGTCATGACTCAAGAGGCCTTCAATGGAAAAACCATCCTCACTTTATCGGCTTAGCGCAAAGAGAAATCTATCACCCTGCATCGCTAGCCACGCAGAGATGACTCCTCAAGCCGAAAATCCACTCTAGACAGGCCTTAATAACCCCCTGTCCTTTCTCATTTTTTCTCCCCTGCTCTGCGAAACATCGCAGTAGCAGACCGCATGCCTAGCAATCCGACCAAACCGCAGAAAGCTAACAGAGAGTCAGCTTCAGGCACAGGCTGGGGCTGAGACACAACCGTCACCCGATCCGGTGGGGATAGAGGAATCGGCATGGTCTCGGGAACCGTCACCCGATCCGACGGAGCCAGAGGAATCGCGATCGCCTGGGGCGACTCCACCGGAGCACTGACTAAACGAACTGGATTAGCCACAGTCCCACTATCCGTATCTGCAATAAACGCCAATCCACCATTCCCCAATCCGTGATCCCACTCCAGGAGCAACTCCGCAAACAAGTCTCCCTGGGAAATATCAATGGGTGCTCCATAGCTAACGCGACTCGGCTCCACAGCATCCCCAAGCAACGAGCCTGGCTGAACCGCAAAAGCCGCTCCGACCTTCGAACCGGGGGTATTTACAGTTGGAGCAACCGAAGCCTCTACATCGAACAGGGCATTACCTGCCAAAAGATTAATAGATAGAGAAGAAATGACAGCCTCCGCATCCACGTCCAATGACCATGGATAGCTAAAGCTATCGAGGCGTTGCCCTAAGCTCCACCCCTGACCAACAACACCGCCAGAAGTCTCACCCGTTGCCTGCCAAGTCAGGGTCTCAGAGCCTCCTCCCAGAAAGCTTGCAGTAACCTGAGCCCCCTGCAAGTCTACCCCCGTCGTGACAAAGCCACTTAAAACCGTTTCTGCTCTGGTTTCAACCGGCAAAGAAGTCGCGATTCCTGAAGCGATCGCAACCCCAGTCAAGAACCAGCCCGACACCTGCAACGCTGTCGCCGTCGGCCCAGGCAGAGATTGAAAAACCATGAATATTATGTAGATGCAACTGCCCAATCGTCATTCCAGCCCTGGGCGACATTACCGGTGACCAAACCAGCACTGCACAATGAGGAGCTAGCGAGAACCGCTAGGAGTAGCCAGGAGACGCAACCGAATGAGGGGAAACGGCTGCGACCTTACAAAACCCTGGGCTGTATGTGACTGAACTCAAAGTAGCCGTGGTATCACCTAGATGTCAGTAGATTTTCTGAGCTTTGCCACAACTTAACGACTTCATCAAATTGAGATGGAATAGTTTGTGGGGACAAATACGGAATAAGGCCTCCAGAGTTAAACACCTGCCAACAGCCATCTACAAGCTGTAAGCCTTCTGCAGCATAGGCCTGAGCGGTGTATTCATGCTCCTCGGCCCTCATTACGTCACTCCGCAATGCAACCTAAAAACCTCAAAGAGCAAAAGAATGGCACTGACTGAATCCAGGGAAATACTGAGGCAAGACCGTATAAATAAACCCGTAGCATCAACATTCGAAATCCAGCCACACCTCTAGTCCCTTAATTTCCTCTGCAGGGAGCAATACTTTATACAAAAATTATGCTTCTAAGCCCCCCTTTCAAGAGGAGGTCAAGTCTATATCCAACCCAGCAGCAGCTCGGACAACGCTCTATACAATAGATTCGTAATCTAGAATCATATGCAAGGACTGGCTTTCGAGCTGCTCCTGCATCCAAATGAGTCAGAGTATTGCGGATACATCTAACGGGTTCAGCTTTCACAAATCTGAATCGATTCATGTATAGATGCTTCCGATGAAGGAAATTACCTCTCCCTCGGGAATAGTAATTCTATGGGTTAGGGAATCAAACTAGTAGTGCATATGTCCTCTGCAATACTGCTTAAATAATGCGAAAGCCTGTTCTGACTATTTTTTATCAATATGATCCTTGGAATGCCACCATTGGTGGGATTCAAACGATTATTAGTTCTTTTATCAAGTATGCGCCGGATAGCTTCCGTATCCGCTTCGTCGGTATAACAAGTGACCCCAGCTTAAAGCTGAGGTGCTGGCATAACCTTTCTCTGAAGGGTCGTGACGTAATGTTTATGCCACTCTTCTATATGGAAGATGACAACCGGCGCAAGTTAATCCCAACGACTCTCAGATACACCTGGTCTCTGTTAGGTCGGCACCTTTCCTCTGACTTCATGCACTTCCATCGCTTGGAGCCAAGTTTGGCTACTTCCCGATGGTCTGGAGAGCAAACCTTGTTTGTTCACAATGATATCCACAGTCAGATGTTGAAGAATGGTGGTTCTTCAAAACAGGGCGGGATGCTTTGGAGCCGTGTTCCGAAGCTTTACCTGGCGTTGGAACGTAAATTGCTGAAGCGCTTTTCCCATGTTCTCTCTTGTAACTCCGATTCAAGGGACTTTTACAAGGCAAACTATGCTGATATGGCAGACCGTGTGTCCCTAGTTCGCAATACTGTAGATGGCGAGCTGTTTCATCCTCTGACAGGCGATAATCTTGCAGCTGAGCAGGATTGTTTGGCTAAGGAACTAGGATTGGAACCAGGAACACAGTTTATTCTATTTGCAGGCCGCCTTCATCCCCAGAAGGACCCACTGTTACTAGCTCAGGCATTTTCCAAGTTACAACAGCAAAATAACGACCTCAGCCCTCATCTACTAGTCGCAGGAGATGGGGAATTGATGGAACCATTGCGGAATGAGTTAGATCGCCTCGGTATTAGTGCTTCAGTATCTTTACTGGGTCCTGTGCAGCAGTCAGAGCTCATCCGTCTACACCAGTGCGCATCGGTTTGTGTATTGAGTAGCCGTTACGAAGGTCTACCACTGGTCGTTCTAGAGGCTCTTGCCTGCGGTACTCCAGTAGTGACGACTCGTTGTGGTGAGACCCCTAAATTGCTCTCTGAAAAAAGCGGTTTGGTTTGTAGCGAGCGCTCTCCCGAGGTGCTAGCCACAGCCATAGAGCAGATTCTGATTCATCCGGAGCAATATCCGGTCTCAGCCTGCACTCAGGATGCGAAACCTTATGAAGCAAGACAAGTCATTAGTGAACTCTATGACCAAATGCTCAGCCGCTGGAAAGCTAGCACTGAGCCTGCTGTCGCCTGATACAGATATTTATTGAGTGATGAGGTGTGTGACGTGAGGATAGCCGTAATTGGTGCGAAGGGCTTACCACCAGGTCAGGGCGGAATTGAGCACTACTGTGCTCAGGTTTATCCCCGCATGGTAGCAGCAGGACATGATGTAGATATTTATGGGCGTGCCTCTTATACGGGCATGCCTTGGTCTGAGCCCTGTGACTTTTCTGGAGTCAAGGTAATCTCAATCCCAACTCTCCCGAAGGTCAAGGGAGCAGATGCAATTATCAGCTCAGGAGTAGGGGCGTTTATTGCCACATTCCTGCGCCGTTATGATGTCATCCATATTCATGCTTTGGGGCCAGCGCTCTTCTGTTGGCTGCCTTTTTTATTTTCTAGCTCAAAAGTTGTCGTCTACTGCCATGGTTTAGATTGGCAGCGAGTCAAATGGGGTAAGCTATCCAGCTCCTTGATTCGTCTCGGCGAGAAGCTCGCGGTTCGATACTCAGACGAAATGGTGGTCGTTTCCCAAGAGTTACGACGATACTTCTGGGAAACCCATGGTCGCGAAACCATCTATATTCCGAACGGTCCAGCCCAGTACGCACCGTCTGATCAAGACTTTAGCTTTGGTAGACGTCTCGGTTTGGAAGCGGGTAAATACTTAGTCTTTTTGGGCCGCCTTGTTCCAGAGAAATGCCCTGACCTACTGATCCAAGCATTTCTCAAGCTAAGGCAAGATGGCTGGAAACTTGCAATTGTGGGTGGAAACAGCGACACCTCAGCTTTCCAAGATAGGCTCTCAGGTCTCGTCAAAGGCGACCCCAGGGTCATCTTTACGGGAGTACTACGCGGCCGCTATCTTGCAGAGGTTGTTCGGGGAGCAGGAATTTTTGTCTTGCCATCTGAGGTTGAAGGGCTTCCTCTAGCAATGCTGGAAGCGATGCAGGAAGGTTTACCTATCGTGGCCAGCGATATACCACCTCATCAGCAACTTTTAGGAGATGAGCGGGGCTTAATGTTCCGGTCGCTAGACTTAGATGACTGTATTAGGAAGTTAACTTGGGCAATGGAACATCCTGACGAGATGCAGGTCATGTCTCAAACAGCTCAAAGTTATGTCAGGAAAAATTACAATTGGGAACGTGTTGTAGGCGATGCAAATCGTCTTCACTTCATGCTCCTGGGTAGCGCTTCTGAAGCTATACCTGTTACGGTATCCCCTCCTCAGGGAATAATCACAAAGAAAAGTAAGATGTCCGTTTCTCAAGGGTAGCCCTGCCTTGAGTTTGGAACGCTGAGTCTTTTAGGTCAGCCAGTCTACCTGCAGTATTGGCAATATTAGAAAAGAAATTATGGATAAGCTCTCTTCAATTTTGCCTCCGATTAAGCGCAACTGGCTACCAGCGCTATTGACCTTTTCGGCGACTCTCATCGGAGCTGGTTTTTATTTGTCAGTGGCTGAGAAGTCTTATTCCTCAGCTGTTCGGGTGTCTGTAGAAGATCCAAGGGCGAGTAGTGTCTCTGCGATTGGTCAAGGCTTAACCCAGCCTCCAGGACGTGCAGGTAGTGCCGACCCAATGGCAACCCAGGCTGAATTAGTGAAATCCCAGCGGGTTCTAGAAAGGTCGCTCCAGCAAGAAGCTCCTGCTTTCGAGGAAAAAGGCGTTCCTCTCCCCACAGTGGGAGAACTGCAGCAAGCACTTCAAATTAAGATTGTTCCAGCAACGAACATCCTTCAGATTGGATATGAAGGTTTGGATCCCGACCTCACTGCTCAACTGCTTAATCGGATTGCAGCTGAGGTGATCAACCAAAGTAGTGAGAATATCCGTTTAGAGGCATCCTCTATTCGTCAGTTTCTGGAGAGCCAAGTTCCCCAAGAGGCGGAGAAGCTCACTCAAGCGGAAACTTTGGAAACCCAGTATCGCCAAGCCAATGGCGTTGTAGATGTTGACGCGCAAACCAACACTCTGTTAGGGAATCTGTCACAACTACAGGAGCAGCAGCGAGTCGTAGCGGGTCAGCTGCAAGAGGCTCAGACTCGAACTGGCATGCTTAGGGAGATGACAGGTTTTGATTCACCTCAAGTGGCCTACGTGGCCTCTCGGGTTGGCCAAGACAATGAGTTAGCCGATCTAAAAGCGAAGCTTATTAATATTGAGTCTCAAATCATTGAAGCCCGGGCAAAGTATCAGGACAGCCACCCTCAGGTTCAATCTCTTGCCCAGCAACGCGATGACATTAGAAGTTTATATAGTCAGCGCCTTTCTCAAGTTGCGCCCAGCAGTAGTCAGTCATTGACTGCAGGTTCTGTCGCTCAGGACAACCTCAGCCAAGACTTGATTTCTCGTTACGTCTTAACCACGGTTGAAACTGCAGCACTAAGCAACCATCTGAGCTTATTGAAACAGAACCAGTCATTTCTACAAGAGCAACTTGCGACGGTCCCCACGCGTAAGCAAGAGCTCTCAACGTTGGAACGCAAGCGGGATGAAGTCAAGGCAAATCTGTCGTTACTGCAGGGTAAATTGCAGGAAGCTCGTATTGCAGAGGCCCAACTGCTGAGCAACATTCGCATTGTTTCTTGGGCTTACATCCCAAGCGTGGCCTCAGCTCCTAAGGCTCCAGCGATTTTGGCGATCGCCACTGCAGCTGGTGGCATATTGGCAACTGGCGTGGTACTTCTTCTCGAGGCCTTCAACGGAACACTCCGTAACGCGAATGAAATTGAGGCCTCTAGTGAAGTTCCTGTTTTGGCAGTATTACCCAAGCCTTCTGGTCAACTACTCTTGTCAGCCTCACGCACTAGCAAGCTAGAGCGATTCCTCGACAGCCCAGATGTCGTTGAACCTTACCGCAGTTTGCTCAAGACATTAGAATTGCGTATCAAGGATAAGCCTCGGGTGATTGTCATGAGCAGCACCGTAGAGAACGAAGGCAAGTCAGACGTGATTGCGCGCTTAGCCTCCGTCTCGGCCATGCTATCCCGTAAAACCTTGATCATCGATGCAAACCTGAGCAGTCCAGAGCAACAAGAAGTCTTCGCTCTACCTTCGACTGTTGGACTAACGCATGTAGTGGCTGGACAAGCATCGCTTAGGGAAGCAATTCAACCCAGTGGATTTGAAAACCTGGACATGCTCTCCCACGGCGAGCTCATTAGCCGTCCCTCAACAGTTACAGAGTCTGCCGCCATGGAAATGGCTATCCGAGAAGCCGCCAAGGGATATGATTTTGTCTTTGTCGATGCTGCTCCAGTAACGACTTCAGCCGATGCATTAACCTTGAGTCAATACGCGGATGGCTTAGTATTTGTGGTTCGTCCGAACCTCACAGTGCGCGAGGCCATGTTCAAATCCATGGCAGAAATTGAAAGCAACAATACTCCTGTGTTGGGAGTTGTTGTAAATGAGTCTCAGTCTTTGCCTCGCTATGAAAGCTTTAGCAACAATGGGGGCCGCTCGACGATGAGGGCAGAGAAGGAGTTGGAGCTGTTACCTGATTAGAGTTTTTGGGTGCAGCAGCCGACTCGGCCGGGCCTATTTTGAAGAACAAGAGTATCTCCTTAATCATTAGGAGATACTCTTGCTTGGTGTAGCAGCTTTGAGGCTTCAGCGTCTGAGTCAGAGACAGGGGGCTGAAGCCTCAAAGTTCCGGCGAGATAAAGCGAAAGCTTAACGCTTAGTGCGCCCCGCTCGGTTGAGATGCTCCCTTGGAGAATCTCAATCGAGCCGTAAGTAAGATTTATTGACAGTTCGTGATCCGTGTTCCCACGTAGAATTCTGCGTCTAGATTTAAGATTCTGGCCAACAAAATTGCTGCTGAAACCTGGCGGGCATGCGATAGGGAGCTTTCCTTTCCCTAACAAGTTGCAAGTTGCTCCACAGACAGGAAGCCCAAACTGCAAGCAGTGGGGAATTGGCTCTATAAGAGATTAAGCACTAAGCCAAGTTAATGAAGACCTTATGAATACTCTCTGCACAACGGCCACATTACCCAAAATTTATAGGACAATGTGTATGAACTATTATTTTTAAGCCTACGCATGTACTGAACGACGAGTTTTGAAAGAGTCGATGTTGTAGTTATCTGTAGTGATCCTCTTAGGAAAAATCTGAGTATTCTAGGAATTCTGGAATATCCATCTGTAGATACTCAAAGACATGCTGCTTTCGACTCACAATACATACCTGTGGTGGTGGCTTAGCGCTTGACATTATTTGAACGCTATCTATAGCAAGACAAAATGCTGAACCAAGTATTGGGGCTACTATGAATAAAACTGTAATTGCAATCGGTTTAGATGCGGCAGAGCCCACTCTGGTTGAGGCCTGGATTGAGCAGGGTTTGCTTAAAAATCTTGCATCCCTAAAGCAGGAGGGAGCTTACAGTCGCCTTACTAATTTTTCTTCTTACCGAGCTGAAACCCCCTGGACGACTTTTCTAACCGGCTGTTCTCCAAACACAACAGGTTATTGGGGTCCTGTTAAGTTGAGGGATGGCCAGTATAAAGTTGATTCTGTAAAAGCTTACGACTACAAAGAATATTCTCCTTTTTATGCCCTAGGCGAAGATTATAAGGTTGCAATCTTTGATATGCCCCAGGCTCCTCTGTCTAAAGAGGTTAATGGGCTTCAGGTTTTGGGTTGGGGGGCTCACTCGCCTCAAACGCCAAGTCATTCTCTACCTGACAATGCTTTAGCGGAATTGACTGAGAAGCATGGCAAACATGCGGCTTTTGGTCATGACCATTCAAATATTTATAACGAACGCGGAATTGACAATCTCAGAGACCAGTTGCTGCAAGGCATAGGAAGTCGTTCTGCTATTGTCCAGGATTTGCTCCAGGGAGAGAATTGGGACTTTTTACTGACAATGTTTGGTGAGACTCATTCTGGAGGCCATTGTTTATGGCATTTGAATGACCCAGCCCATCCTGCGCATCGTCAACAAGGCTCGCCCGAGACCACTCATTTACTTGATGTCTATCAAGCAGTGGATAAAGCGATCGGCGATATTATCGAAAAAGCGCCAGATGATGCTTCTATCGTCGTTTTCTCTGCCCATGGTATGCAGGCCAACAATCTGGACTTAACCAGTACCTTCTTTCTCGCAGAGCTAATGTACCGTTGGAGCCTGCCTGGCAAAGTTGGTTTTTCCAATCCATCCATGGGGAAACCACCCAAAAGTCTCTCTTCTCGGCGTCTTAGCCGGCGAGCCTATCGTGATTTATGGTCTCAAAAAGTTGACTCCAATCCTTTCACTCGATTCATCCGCACAGTGACACCAACAAAGGTTCATCGTATTTACGCTGATTTACTAGAGCGGGTAGGCCTTCATAGGCAAGGTGACTTTGTTTCTCCCTATCAGCTTCAAAATGAAGGAGGAGCTTTCGATTGGCAGCCTGCCAGTTGGTATGAGCCGTCCTGGCACAAGATGAAGGCTTTTGCTTTACCCAGTTTCTCTGAGGGATATATACGAATCAACCTCAAAGGTCGTGAGAGCAACGGCTTAGTAGAAGTTGAGGACTATAACTCTGTTTGTGATGAGGTAATCCGCGAAGTCAAAGCACTGCGGAATCCCAAAACAGGAAATTCTATTGTTCGTGAAGTGATTCGTACCCGAACAATGGAGACATTAAACTCTCTAGGTCTACCAGATGCAGACCTCATCGTGATGTGGAACGAATCCGAATTGTCTGATTGTGTCGAGAGTGATAGTCATGGCCGCATGGGACCTGTGCCTTTCCAACGCTCAGGCAGTCATTCTTCTCGAGGATTTCTCTTGGTCAAAGATTCCCAGGTTGAGCCAGGCTCAGCTCTTCCTGAAGGTCACGCATTAGACCTGGCGCCAACTCTCTTATCACTAATGGGCGCCCCTCAAGCAGCTCACCTTGAAGGACATAGCCTGCTCCCACAGGCATCTCCTGTAGCAGTTTCAGCTTAGGTGGATTGGTTGCTCCTGGGGATGCGGGGATGCACATTCATGCTGTATCCCCTTCTAGTCCGTGACCTCGAAGTGAAAGACTCAGGCTGAGAACAATACTTGTCTAGGGTTTCAGCTTGATTTTCACAATACAATGGGTAAATGAATGGAGGTGGTCAGACAATTCAACAAGGTCTTTCATCCCATCAATTTTCTAGATTTTGGCCCAAATTCAACTTCGGTCCCGTAGTACTGGAACATAAAGGAAAAGGCTGTTTATCCTATTAAATCTAGCATTTTTGTTTTAGCCTACTGATACTAGATTTTTCTATCCATTTTCTTTGATCAGAGTTTACTGATTTTCACACATTCTATAATTTTTAATCATGCTATCTATTGATAAAACTCCTAAAGTATCGGTGATAATCCCTGCATATAATGCGATGGATTATTTACCCGAATCATTAAATAGCGTTTTCATTCAAACCTTTGAAGATTACGAAGTTATTGTTGTAGACGATGGCAGCCAAGATGACATCAAGACTTGGGCTGCTACGGTCCAAGATCCACGCTTCCGATTAGTATCTCAAAAAAATCGAGGTCTCGCTGGAGCTCGCAATACTGGTATACGGGAAGCTCGAGGCGAGTATCTTGCTTTATTGGATGCTGATGATTGTTGGCACAAGACCAAACTACAAAAGCAAGTTCAAGTATTAGACAGCAATCCCAGTGTAGGTTTAGTTTATTGCTGGATGAAACTAGTTGACCCTTTAGGAACCTCTACCGGCAGGCTTGTAAAGAGTTTCCAATCAGGAATGGTCTGGAAAGAATTACTGATCAGAAATTGCGTTGGTTCTGGCAGTACACCCATGATTAGAAAAGTTTGCTTTGATAAAGTTGGCGACTTTGACGAGAATCTTGGCTCCTATATGGAAGACCGAGATATGTGGCTGCGAATAGCACCCCATTATGCATTTGAGGTTGTTCGTGAGGTGCTTGTAGATTATCGTCAGCATCCTAGTAGTGCTTCTAAAGATTGGAATGCAATGTCTCGAAGCGCCAAAATTATTTTAGACAAGGCACTTGATTTAGCTCCTGCTGACATGAGCGAGCAAGAGAAGAAACGGTTGATTGACAAAGCTTGGGCACGCATTGAGATTTCTCTGGCATGGAAACCACTCCAGAGTGAGAAAAAGGACTATGCCATCTCTGAAATGTTCTTGAAAAGAGCATTGAAACACGACCCTGACCTGCGTCTTTCTAAGGACCGTTATCGCTTACAAATTACAACTGTTGCAATGCGCTTACTGGGTGAGCAATTTTATGGTTACTGCCTCGAGAGTTTTTATGCTTTGCGTCGCATGCTTCCGCTATCCAGCTAAGTAAGAATGTGATTAATTGTGGAGAAAAACGTTAGAGAATCGCTTGGTAGTAGTTTTTTGCTGACGTCATCGAAAAGCGCGAACTTTCATTTAAGCGATCGCATAATCAAGATGTCATCCGTTTAATTAATGTAAGCAGTAATGCGATGAATGATAAAACGCCCTCCCTGCAAGCTACTTATGTCGCGACCATGTTTTAGGAAGGAGGGCGGAATCGCTGTATAATAGAGCGCCTCTATCTGGAGAGAAAATGTCTTGTGTTTTCCTCAGGTTTAGGAACTGGACTTCCCATGTCTATAAATCTAAGCATCCATATTATTTTCTAAAAGCTTCTTCTTAAAGTAAAACGACCATGCCTAAAGTCTCTATTGTAATCGCCGCTTACAATGCAATGCTCTATTTGCCTCAAGCGCTAGATTGCGTATTAGAGCAAACTTTCCAAGACTTTGAACTGCTTATTGTTGATGATGGTAGCCATGATGAGATTAAATCTTGGGCTGCTCAGCTAACGGACTCTCGCATTAGATTTTTTTCCCAGGAAAATGCTGGCAGTGCGGCTGCGCGTAATACCGGAATATCACATGCGACTGGAGAATACCTTGCTTTCCTGGATTCAGATGATTGGTGGGAGCCGACGAAACTAGCTCAGCAAGTTCGCATTCTAGACGAAGAAAAGAATGTGGGTTTAGTCTACACCTGGGTCGCGACAATGGATTCTGATGGCGTACTTGAAGGAAAAGTTTATCAAAATACTGCGACGGGAGATGTCTGGGAATCGTTAATAGAACAAGACCTTCTGGTTTGCGGTAGCACTCCAATGATCCGTCGAGAATGCTTTGACACAGTGGGCCTATTTGACACTCGCTTTGCCTATGCCCAGACCTGGGAGATGTGGCTGCGTATTGCAACAAAGTACGAGTTTCAAGTCATCCCAAAAGTGTTAGTACATTATCGTTTCCATCCCAATAACACTTCTAAGCAATGGCAAAAAGTTGAGTCTAACTATAAGGCTATTATTGAGAAAGTTTTTTCAGAGTTACCTGAAGAGCGGCAATCTTTTAAGGGCAGGTGTTACGGTCATGCCTATCTGCGTACAGCTTGGAAGATGCTGCAAAACCAGGGAGGCGACTGTGCTGCAGCCAAAAAATTCCGAGAAACAGCATTAAACTATTGCCCCGATTTGAAGTTCTCAGACCAATGTATTCGGTTGAGTATCGCTTTAGTTATTGTGCAGACTCTAGGCCTAGAGCGTTACGAGAATTTCCGTAATCTATTCCAGCACTTAAAGTATCAGGCCAAGCATTTTCCAAAAGCTTTGATATCTCCATCATCTACTTAAAATAGCCTGGCAATATGTGCAAACTGACTCGATATTCTTAAGGGGACTCACAGATTAACTGACGAATACCTATGGCAGAAAGATGAATAAAAGAGCTAGGTCTACTCATATTTCTTCCATTGAGTTCATCAATCACGCACCCAGAGGGCACAATTAGTTGCATAAACACCCAAAAGCCCCAAGGCATTCGGAGCAATGATGCAATTTTGAGCTGTGAAAGAGGCTGAGCCAAGTTGACTAAGCTTTTGATGCCTGCTGGATCTGGTTCGCCCGCTTGTTGAAGAAGAACACCAATCCCCAAAGACTAAGGGTCAAGACTCCATCGGTGGTCAGGCTGGCCCAAGCTGCTCCTTTCCAAGAGTAGAGAGGAATCAGCCAAGCATTACCCAAGCCATTGAAAATTGCCATTACAACTTGAAGGAATGTACGGTGGCCCTGAAGTCCTGCACCGGTGAGGGTATCAGCCGCGAAGTATTGCAAGGATTTGAACAGCAGGATGGGGGAGAGCCAGCGCAGGGCTGCGATCGCGGGTTCATATTCCGGCCCCAGAACATAGGGCACCAGCGGCGCAACCAGCCATAGGCCGACAGTGGCTATCGCGCCATAGCTCCCTGCCAGCGGAACAAGACGCTTGGCAACGCTTAGACTGCCCTGGATGCCAGCAGCGCCTTTCTTAAAAAATTTGGCATAGGACACAGCCATAACGGAGAAGACTGGGGCCATGGCCACATCAATAATGCGGTAGGCGGCACCGTAGATACCGGTGGCCTGGAGGGTTGCCATGCGAGCCAACATGGTTTTATCTAAATCGGCCGAAAAGCTCTGGGCAGAGAGGTCTACAGCAAAATAAAATCCCTGGGTCAGTTCAGGGTGGATTTGCTTGAGGGCTAGGCGGGGGGGACCGATATCACGCCAAACTAAGAAGAGGGCCACAGCAGCAGTTGCAATACGACTCAGCAGATAAAACTGTCCCCAAATCAAAGCTGTGGGTTCAGGAATAAAAAGGCTGAGGCAAAGGGCAGCGAGAACACTGTTAATGCTGAGTAGAACATGGAGCTGAGCATTCCTATGAGCCAGCTCTACAGCCAGGAAAGCCTTGAGGGCAACATCAAGGATGCGAGAGAAGAATAGTTCTGCAATGCCAATGCTGACCCAGAGGCCAAGGTGAGCCACGTTGGGCAGGATGATTTCCCCAGCGGGAATCAGCAAAGCAAAGCTGAGTAGGGAAAAGGTGGTGACCAGATACAGCGCATTGCCCCAGGCCTGGGGGAAATGTCCTCTGTTACGCGCCACTTGCTTAGTCAACACCTGGGCTGAGCCCCAAGCTGCAAAGGGAAGCAGAACCTTTGTTAGAGCCGTAACGCCAATGAAGGTGCCATATTGCTGCGCCCCTAGGGCACGAGCCACCAGCAGGAAATAGGCGGACTGAAGAAATGTCCGCAGCAGGCGCGCCCCTAAGACCCAGAGGGTGCCCTGGGCAGTGCTGTTATGTCGGAGTTTTTCGAGTTTAGCGAGGAGGGATTTCATGAGCTGTAGCCCTCCAGAAGGTTTTGTGGCGTTTCAGGGGTTGAGCTGTAATGGGGCTGGGGTTGCGGCTGGGTCAATTGATAAGGTTGGAGACTCAGGGCGACATAGAACACCCAAAACAGGTCATTGGGCACAAGGAGGCTACTCTCTGGTAGGTTGCCCATGATCATGTAAACCATGAAGGCCAGCGGCCAGATATGCGTGACGGATTGGCTTTGGCGAAGCTGGATCAGGCTGAGAATTGCGTGGTAGAGAAGACTGACGAGGAAGAGGCAAAGGCCGATGAAACCTAGCTGGATGGCAATATCCAGGAAGCCGTTGTGGGCATTGGGCGTCTCCCAACCATAGATGCGCCAAACATCACCGGCTTCGCTGTCGAGCCCCTGCCAGAAGCCGTAGTAGCCGTAGCCAAACCAGGGCCGCTCAACCAGCTTGTCAAAGGTTAGGGCCCAGATATCTGTGCGCCCCGTTAGGGTGACGTCTTTGTTGAGGAAGTTTGCAATGCCAGCGAGGTTTTGGGAAATCCAGATGCCACTGCCCAGGGCCAGAGTCATGCCCCCGATGAGACAGGGCAGTAAGAAGGAGATGGACCAGCGACGCAGGGCAAGACAAACGACGATCGCCCCAATAACGACACTGGCATTGATCATCGCCCCTTTAGAAGTGCAGAGTCCAATGAGCATCACTGAGCCCATCAGGCCTGCGAGGGACCAAAAGCGAGCGCTGGAGCGAGGTCGTTTGGGCTGGAGCGATCGCAGTAAAAAGACAGCCACACTCAAAACCATCAGCTTGCCCAAGGTATTTTTGTGGGTGTAAATCCCGCGCCAGTCGCCCGTGTGGGTACCGCCCATAATGCCGTACTTGGGCAGGGCGATGGCATAAAAAAAGCTAAGGCAAACAATACCGCCAAAGGCCCAAGCCAGAAGTCGCAGCTGATTGTCTTGGGAATAGCGTCCTGCGAAGTAAATGCCAAACAGCGTTGTGCCGATGAAGGCAATGCTTTTAGCAAAGGTTTCATCTGGGGCGGCAGACCAAGCAAAGGAGCCTACGGCCAATGCCACAAAGAGTAGAGTGAAGCGATCGCGCAGCAACGTCTCTAGGGTCTGGCGCCAGCGACAAGTCAGCAGGGCCGCAAAAGCACAGTAGGTCGTAATAAACACCAGCTTCATGATCGGATAATCAGCTGGCGCATCTCCAGGATCGCCCTGGCTATATCCACCGGAAAGAAAGACAGTGAACGGTCCTCCGGAATAGAGGATGAGAACCGCAACAGTAAAAGCCTTTTCCAGGCGGGCAAAAATAGGAGGCAAGGTCATGGCGAACCCAGACAGGGAAGAGCGATGGCGATGCGGCGGGTGACTCAAATGGATACGGTTCCCCGCAGGGACCGTTGCCCCTAGGTTGCCCGGCTAGGCATCAGATCGAGACAGTTCTGACTTTTGACTCGCATCCATGGGGCCAGAATCCAAGCTCAGCAGGGCCTGTCCATCAAAATGCTCTGGTCGAGGTTCACCCAGGAGATGCAGAATTGTAGCGGCAACATCCACGGCTTGGCCTGTGGGGAGCTGACTCCCCGACTTGATACCGGGGCCTTGGACCATGAAATGCCCTCGGGCTCTGTGGCCACCGGGGCGGTTGTAGGTGACGGGACCAATACGACCGAGCTGAGGGCTTTCAATCACATCCGTGGGACAGTCATTCCAGATCACCATCAGATCGGCGTGGGGATGGCGATCGCTCTCATCCTCAGCACCGGCTCGGGTGCGCTGCACGGCTTTGACTAAGGGCAATCCGCTGCGGCTATCCTTCAGCCCATGGAGCATTTCAATCAATTCATCGCAGGTCGCGTTGTAGTCCTCTGGCGCAACCTGACCGTTGGCTTCGCGCCCCCGAAGGTTAATGCGAACTTGGCCGTCAGCAAACCCAGGCAGGGCAAAGGCTCGCATAGTGGGCCAGCGATGTCGATAGGCCAAAATGGGCATCCAGCTTTGGGACTGTCCCTGACGTTTTAAGCCAACGGGTGAAGTGAGGCCGTTATCTTGATCGGGCCAGAAGCGGGTGGGGCAATGCCGTCGCCACCAGCGTCTAAGTCCGTTGTCATCAGCCAACTGACACCAAATCTCATCACTCCATCCACCGCGTTTAGGAGAGCGCCGAGGGTCAGCCGGGGGCCGAGTCAGATCACCATCAGTAAAGCCAACGGTGCCGGGGAAGTTCCAGCGGTACAGAACTTCGCCTAAAAAGAACAAGCTGAGCAAATCCGTGTGGTTAGGACCAATCCCATGGAGGGAAAAGCTGACGAGATAAGTATCCGTAGGTGCCGCTGAGTAGATCTGGCCCACCGCTTGGTCCACTTGCTGATAGGCCTTGAGAAGTGGATCAGCACCATTTTTAGCTTGGCGAAACGGGTAAAAAGGATGATCAGCTTGGCTTTGATCGTAGAGGTCATGACCCGCAGTGTGGGTCTCACCAATGCCCATGAGGCAAAGGTCCCAATCCTGGCGCTTGACGAGCGCCTTCGCGATCGTGGCGCGGGTCTTGCAACTTTCTGCTAAAGCTTGCTGAACCCAAGCTCCATATTGCTGATCCCACCATTTGCCGTTGTCCTGGCGATAAATAGGATTGGGACCGAATTTCTGCAGGATCATCGCCAAAGCTTCAGGAGGACTGGATTCACTGGGATAGAAGGGATGATGCCCCCCCCAGCCCGTAATTTGAGTGCCCTGCACATCTTCAATCACCCGGGTGACTGGGACATCAAAAGCAGTGGTATTGAGATCGTTTAATGCATAGAAGGGTTTGTATTCCTTATAGTCATAGCCCCCATAGACTGAATCTAGCTGGATGCTGTAATGCTTGGGGTCATATTCAATCGTGTCCCAGAAGCCCGTCTTGTGAGGTAGGCAGCCCGTCATGGCCATGACCCAGAGCGGCTCCGTATTGGAGAAATTCTCATGCTGCCCTTGGTGCCCAACTTGAGTCCGCAGGTGTCCATAGGCCCCGTTTTGACGCAGGAAATTGAGATTGGGCAATAGACCCTGGTCCATCCAAGGTTCCATCAAGGTAGGGTCAGCAGCATCTAAGCCTAGGGCAAGAACACGACGTTTCATGACGACGATCGGAATGAAGGGATTTGGGTAGATGCCCTTCAGCACAAGCCTCGGTAGACACAAGATTCTCTAGCCGCTTAAGTCAAAGTGAAATGACCCAGCAGCACATGCTGGGCTCAACCATTGGCAATGATGGGCTTAAGCGTTATGAGAGAACTGTGCTGGGTGGAAGACTCAATCCCAGCCCCTCACAAGCTCAAGAGACGTCTCAAAAACTCACAGCGAAGACTTCGCAAATAATGTCTGACGAATGGGCGCGGCGGAGGCAAACCATTGATCAGCTCGCTCAGCCTTAAGTGCAATCACTTCAGTGGCGAGGCGATCGCTTTCTGCCTGAGCCTGTCGGCAACCCGCGACTAAATCTTCGGCATCCATGGGGTCAACATAAACAGCTCCCTTGGGAAACAGTTGCTGTAGCAAGCTAGTATTGGCCAGGACCATGGGGCGATCGCAACCCAACGCCTCATTGGCAACGCTGAGCTGAATACCATCCAGCTTGGTAAGCCCGACCACTGCCGTCGCGTTGTAAACCAACTCATTGAACTGCCCCTCGGGGAGGAAGCCCGGAAACTTGACATTGGCTGGGGCCTGGCCGAGATCATGGCGACCCTTAGCCCGAGCAGGATTACCCGTCAGCACAAAAGTCAGGTCTGGAGCCTGACGGGCAGCTTCCAAGATTTCGGCAATGGGCTCATCAGCATTAAAGGAGCAGGGAATCAGGAACCAAGGGGTATTTAATTCCAAGCGCTGGGCCACCTCAGCAAACCCTTCCCCATGATTCAGGGGCTGAACCCGATCTAGCAGGACCTGGGTATGGCTCGGAGAAATTCCCAGTTCTCTCGCTTGCAAGGCCACGGTGTGGTTGTGAACGATGACAGCGTCACAGCGATTGAGCAGAGCTACAACAGCAGGGAAATTAATCCAGGGCGCACGGAACGTTGCATTATGGCAATCTGCCACGAGCTTGACCCGACGATTGAGCAGCAGCTTGTAAGCAAACACCAAATACAGCAAAGGTGCCGGTGGCATTTGCACCCAGATAATTGCTGGACGCTTAACCAGCATGAGCCACAAACTCTGCCAAGCTTTAATCACATACTCAAAAGGGCGCAGAAACTTCTGCTTGAAGCTAAGGCTGATATGGCGGAGGTCATAGCCGAAGTAGGACTGCATCGTCACCGCACGCCGTTGAAAAGGCACCCAGGCCAGGAACAGCTGCTCAGGAGCATTAACTGCATCTTCGACTTGCTTGGCCGGGATGGGTTGGAGTTTGGACTTGGGTGCTGCTTGAAAAACCATGGCGGCGGAGAAGTGCAAATGAATGGGCGTCGAAGCCAGGTACTGCTGAGCAGCGGTAATCCCTGGGAGGTTGATAGATCATCGCTATCGAGTCAGGCGTCGCAACATCTTGAGCAGATGGTCAATGGGCTGGGGACGAGACCCACTCACTAGCAGCCAAGCCACCACAGGACGAACCAAAGCCCTAGGAGCAAAGCCAACCCAAAGAAACCAAGAGCTAAGAATGCACTTGCGCCGCACATTGTAGGAGCGTAGATGCCACAGCGATCGCACACCTCGCAAAGCCAGAGAACTAGGCCGATCCGTGGGACAGGGATGCTGTTCAGGAGCAAGACGGCAGGAGGGCAAGCGAGCCATAAGGTGCAAGTGATCGCCTAGGCCTAACTGCTCTTGGGAAAGTTCTTCCCCGATGATCTGACTCAAATACTGGTAGCGAAGAAAGTCGTGCCGAATCGAGTTGTGGAGATGAGATAGGCACACTGCTTTGCCTAATGGTGCCCAAAAATTGTTCTGATGTTTGCGGCGTGCCCCAATCGAAGTCTCAATACAGTCCACCGCTCCAAAGAAAGGAGCCACAGTAACTAAATAGCCATCGGCAGAAATACGAAAGTCGGCTTCTGGGATGGGCAAAATCTCGGTCAACACCCGGCGATGGAAGCTAATGCCGCTGGTCACGGTCGTACTGTAGCGACCCCGCTGGCGTAGCAGCGATCGCACATCCCCCTGATCAAACGCAATTTCTGGGGCAGGATGCAGGTCAATAGGCTCTCCTTCAGGATCAACCAGGGTGAGTCGACACTGCATTTGAACCGTCTCTGGGCCTGCATTGCCCGACTGCCAAGCTGCCGCAATGGTGCTGAGTGCATCCTCAAAGAGGTAGTCATCGGCATCCAAAAGCACGATGATCTCCCCTCGGCTAGCAGCAAAGCCAGCATTGATTGCAGAAGCTTGACCACCATTTGATTTGAGAACAGGAATGATGCGATCGCCATAGCTACGAATAATCTGTGGGGAATCATCCACCGAGCCATCGTCCACCACAATCACTTCAAAATGCTCATAACACTGAGCCAGACAGCTATCGACCGCTTGGCGCAGAAAAGCCGAATAATTATAGTTATTGACAATCACGCTCAAAAATAGAGCGTTCTGAGGAGCACCTACTGCCTGGGTCATGGGAATGTAGCCTCCCTCAGGCTGCCGCATTGCTTGGGTAACCAAGTTAGTCACAACGTTGCTAGCAGGGGCAATGGCAGGAGCCCTATTCTGGGTAGTTGTAAATGAAGTCGCCAAAACCATTGGTCCTGATCCCCAGGGAGAATTTCAGTAGGCCCCAAGCTCAACTCGCGACCGGCGGGGCCATTGAGTTAAACCAGGAAAGTCTGGCCCTCGCAAATGCAAATTGGGTTTCCGTCACGAAACAGCGAGCTAATGCTCCAATATCACAGCTAGGAGGCACAGAGACGGAGCGACGGCACCGATTAGGTCCATCTGGAGTTGTTGCTAAAATCGATGCTGCAATCCCAACACTTGACGACTAATTTGAGCCAGCCACAGACTGGAGCAAGAACCGCTTTGCCCCTCGATACGCCGTGGTCTTGGGATAACGCTTGAGCAAATGGGCCGTCAATTTGGGGCCAGCGAACAGGTCTGGTGGGCAGAGTTCAGGGGGCTCTAGAACCGCCTGCTCTAAGGCTTCAAAAGTCACACAGTGATGAACACCGCGACTCGCAACACTGCGGGCAAACATGAGCTGATGATCATCCACATGTTCCTCATGCTTAGCCAAGCGAGGCAGTAAAACGAACTGGGTTTGAGCTGCAGCCAGTAGGCGAGTCGAACCTTGCCCCGCATGGGAAATAACGAGTCGGGACCGCTCAATCATGGCCTTAAGCTTGGCCTGAGGGACCACCGATTCAGCGGTGACGAGCGGATGATTAATCAGCGCAGAAATATCACTATTACCGTATTGAATGAAAACAGGCTCATCAATAACGCCACTATCAAGCAAGGCTTTGAGCCAAGCAATAGAACGATTGAAGCTGTAAGGAATCGTACCGAGAGTCACTGTAATCATTCATCAACCTCAAAAGTCTTCAATCGGTCAGCCAGAAAAAAGGAAGAGCCCAGAAAAGCAGCTCAAACAATGACCAACATGCGTGTTAAATACTCGGAACCTAGAATCAATGCGCAACAAATGCTAGGAGATCAAGCCACAGTGCCTTGAAAGATAGCCTTGGGGTAACGCTTACAAAGCTGAGGCCACTGCACATAAAACTCGTTGGCTAGGGGATAGACTAGCTTGCCCGAAATACTCAATTCTTCTGAGCGGGAAACACTCTCGATAAACATGAATCGGATTCCCAGAATTCGAGCTGCAATCGCAAAGTTAATTGCCATACTCGCCCCTGTAGAAATGACAACGTCAGGCTTATGCTTCCGTAGAAGTGCAAAAGTACGAGGCAAGTTACAAACTAAAGTCAACACATCTCGGGGAGCCTGGTAAGGCATCCAGTCCACAACTTCTCCCCGATCCTTAAGTGCTTGAGTGTCTTGCTTATAGTCGGTCACCCAAACTCGGTCATGGCTAGACCAAAAATCCTCAAGGGATTTCATTGTGGAAAAGTGACCGCCGGATGTACAGGCCAGTAAAAATTTCATGGCTTGAAGTCTAGGGAGAAGAAACTGCTTGGTAAATACACCGCTTCTCAATGACTCAATGCCTAGCGCTTAACTCACTGGAGCAACAAAGCTTCTACAACGAGAAAGGCTAGGAGTGAGAGACCAGGGTTCCATATACAGGCGTGCTTTACGCCTCGACTGTTACCGCTGAACTCATGTGCCTAAGCTACTCGCTTCAGTAATTTGATGTACAGCGAATCACTGATACTTTATTTCGTTTTTATCGAATCTCGCGCAGTTTGAATTACTTTCTTATATAGGATTTCAAAAGCTAGAAAGTCTACGCAAGATCGACCGAACGAAGTCTTTTAGCTCCTCTCAACAAAAAGTATCAAGCCAGTATAAGTACGAGGGAATACTTCAGAAGCTAGGTCAAACCTGAACCATTTCTACCAAAGGAAATAGTTCAGGTAATTCAAAAGCGAATCGAATCATTAATGCCCTTGAAGTTGTCAGTTCTATTCTTCTGCCAAAGCCCAAAGACTTCTGAGTCAGATACCTATTTAATGAGTGACGACTCGCTGGCTGATTCAACCACTGCTGCGGGAATCCTATTCTTAAGACTATGGGCCTAAATCTCTATGGACAGCCTCCTGAATGGTCTCCTAGTCCTGTTAGCTGCATCTTCCATCAATCCAATCGTGAAAGCACCGCACTCATCACAGCGATGAGTCATAGCCAGTGCAACTTTCATCTCTTGTATAAGGAAAACAGCTTTAGGCAGCTATGAAGCTTACTATCATCGCCATGGAAATCCCCTATCCTCCTATCCATGGGGGCAGGGTTGATATTTGGAGACGCATAGAAGCCTTCAAAAAACTGGGAGTTGAAACCCAACTCGTATGCTGGAAAGCAGAAGCCCCCAAGACAGCAGACCTAGCCAAACTTCAAGATTCTGTTAGCGATCTCCAACTCCTGGATTTCACCGGGAAAACGTTCTCGTCTTTTCTACGTCGCAGTGTGGACCTATTGCAGAATCCTCTGGGCATTACGTCGCGTAGGCTCAATGAGACGCAATTTAGTCAGCTGAGTGAAAAGGTCCAGCACTTCCAACCCGACCTACTGCTCATTGACGGTATCCATGCAGCAGCTTTGGCTCAGCAGCTCTCGGCCCAGCTAAATATCCCCTATGTCGTTCGCTCTCACAATATTGAGCATCAGCACCGAGATGCATTATTCAGAGCCGCCACAGGCAAGCAGAAATTACCTGCATTCCTAACAGTCAGGAATCTGAAGGAGCTCGAGTTCTCTACGTTTCAGAATGCATTAGCCTTCTTTGACATCTCTGTGGATGACTTAGATTTTTGGAAGGAGGAGGGCTTTGAAAACGGCTATTTCTTACCGCCTCTAGCCCATGCAGAGCAAGAAGATGCTCCTTCCACAGCCGGAACTGAGACCTTTGATATTGTGTTCCTCGGCAATCTATACACAGATAACAATGTGGAAGGCATCCGCTGGTTCTTGAGCGATGTGGTGCCATTGCTCCAGGCTCAGAAGCCTGATCTCTCTGTGCTCATTGCAGGTTCCAAGCCACGACCAATCATTCGAGAGCTCTGCGATCGCATTGACTGCGTTGAGCTGAGAATCAATCCAGAGTCCGCAGCAGAAATCTATAACGCTGGCCGGGTTTTAGTGAACCCTATTGCAGTGGGGGGCGGAGTCAGCATCAAGTCCATTGATATGTTGGCAACCTATAAGCCCATCGTTTCCCTGGATAAAGGCATCTATGGATTACCAGACTCCGTCAAGTCTCTGTTTTATCTAGCTGCAGATGCCCAGTCTTTCGCCGACCGAGTCTTGGACTGCTTCACCGAAAACGTAGAGGAACCAGCCAAAGCAGAACGACGCCAGTTAATTGATGAGGCATTCGGGTTGCCTCGGGTGGAACGGTTGGTGCAACAGCTCGAGGAAATCCTGGAGCGCGATCGCTCTCCTACAAATTCTTCTGCCCCTAGTCACGCTTAAATGCCGTAGCACGCAGCAAAACCAGACCAACAGAAAAGCCCCACCCAGAATCTGGGTGGGGCTTTGTCGTCATAACACCCCCATTCCTTCCCCCAACTGCTCTTCAAGCAATTGAACGATAGAAGCGAACGACTGTTCACTCACAGAAAATCGAGGAGATCGCCACTAGGCCTTGAAATCGAAACAGACTCCCCATTGACGAAGACAATCACTGGAACCACATTAGCCACGAAAATAAGCGCGAAAAGCTCCGGTGCAGAAGATACACTAGGGCTTTTCGCGCTTTAACAGGCATCAGGCCCACCCTCAACCAGGGAACCACCATGGGCCTACAACCTAAGACCCATCAACAAATGGTCAACCCATCAAAGGGTTGAATTCAGACAGCCCCTTCAGGGCTAGTACCTCTAGGACTGGTTGAATTACCAGGGGGAAGAGCTCCACCATTTGAAGGAATAGGCGGTGGTACATAAATCCCACCTTGGGCCTGGCGACGGCTACGATTACTTTCCCCAAAGGCCATCAAGGCTGCTGCTGCTGCCGCCAATAGCGCCCCAGCTAGCCCACCAAATCCCATTATGACTTGCTGCTCTGTGCGATCCGGCTCGTCAGCCACCGCAGCAGGCTCCAGCAAAACAGCATTGCCAATGGACTGTTCCTCGGCTACTTGCAAATCTCGCAAACGCCGTAGATTCTCCTGGTAACTCTGACGAGCGACTTCCTGGGTCCGTTCCAACTCCTTTTGTTGCTGCTCCAAGCCCGGAATGCTGGTGGCGCGGCCGCTATAAAGGCTACGAGAGTCAGACAAAATCTGTAGTCGATTTTGAAACGCTAAGCGTTGCACCTCGGCATCGGCAAATCGAGCGATGAGATCCTGGCGCATGGGCCCCATCTGCAAAAAGCGATCGGGCACCTCAGTTGTATTACCGACCACCCCAGCAATTTCCTGACGCAAGAGCTGCTTCAAGGACTCCTCCTCTGCACTAGCCACTTGAATGACAGGGCTGAGGCTGGTGTAGGTCCCTAACTTCACGGCTTTATCGCGCTCCAAAGCCTGGAGTTCCAGCAATGCGTTTTGTACGGCGGGCGATTGACTGAGGTCGCTGGCCAACATGGCTTGGGACAGGCTTAATCCCAAGGTTTCACGCAATTTACTAGATCGACTCTTTGCTTCTTCCAGCCCAGATTGAGCTTGCAGAATTTGGCTATCTAGTTCCTGCAGAGCCAGGACGACAGACTTTGCCTCATCCTGGAGAGAGACAATACCATTACTTTCTTTGAAATCCCGCAGAGAAGCCTCAGACTGCTGGACAAAGCGTTCGCTTTCAGGAAGCTGTTGCTCGGTCAGCAACCTAGCCTTAGAAGCTTGGAGCTGGTTATCGAGAATATTGCTTTCAATGTAAACGCGGGATAGCTCATCCACCACATCAGCTGCTAGCTGAGCCTCCTTAGCTTCGTAGCTCATCTCAATGACATCAGCACCACCGGCAACCTTGACATCCAGGTTCTGGCGCAGATCCTTAGGTTTGAGGGTCTTGCCCTCTTCGTCCTTCAAATCTAATGTTCCAATCACACGCTCCAGCGTGGGAGAGGCGAGGATAATTTCAATTTCCGTACTCAGGGGATTTTTGGCAATGGAGTTGATATCTCCAACCCCTTTGCCGATTCCAGTGAGGGAAGCGGTTTGGTCGACTTTGACTAAGACTTTCGAGGATGCTTGGTAGCTGGGAGCCTTAAGTAAGGCTGCTCCCACCGCAATGCCGAAGGTCCCCCCCCAAATGAGGGCAAGCACAAGCCACTTACGGCGAAGTAAATCGAAGTATTGGCCAAGCTCGAGGTCTAGCGACTCCCTTGCGTGAAGAGGCTGCGTTTCCATAGCGGTGTCATCATGATTACGAAGTCCAAGCAGCAGAGCACGTTCTTAAGGTGCCCTAACTCTGAAGGCAGACTTCAAGGAATAGAAATTTAATACGTATTTAAGTGGTTTTGCGGGAATACCGATGAAGACTAGGTTAGGAGTTTGTTGAGAGAGAAAATAATGACTGTTTTTCAGCGATCGCCTCTCTCTGCTCCGAGCTCTAGAATCACAAACGAGCTAACCCCAGACCTAACATCTTGACTCACCAGAATTTGTCTCAGGATGTAACTGAGCTCCACCATCATCATGAAGAAGCAATCTTTCTCCTCAATCCCTATCTAAAGCATTGCTATGGGATCTAGAGAAACACGACCTTAAACCGGAAAGATTCAACCAAAATCGAGTTCAAAATGCTTGGAACGAGTGGTCTAAAACCACATTTCCCTGAGCTTCTGCAGGAAAAAATCGACCCTAGTAACTGTCAATAACGCAAGCCTTCGTAAACCTAAACAAGGCGAATGTACAGGAATGGGTATAAGTGTAAGGTTCTATGAACCCAGGGGGATGGTACTCCGGGGGGTAGGCAACAATGGGGGCATCAAAGAGGGTGGCTTGGCGTGGGCTCTCAGAGCTGAGCAACCTCAGGTATAGCAGTGACCTAGCAATTTTCCAGTTAGGGCGCTTGCAGACTCCTCACCGGCAGTCTTTAAGTCTGACTGAAACCGGCTTTCCCTGTAAATCCTTAGGTGATGGAGTAAAAGGTATATCTAATACCTAGAACTCTGGAATTTTTGGATGAACAGGCACCTTTCAAGACTTGTTGTGCGCTTACCCTGACCGCTACTGAGGCTGCTTAGCCATGAGACTTGCCCGCCGTACTGCCCCTCCCGAAGCTGAAACCAAGACTCGTATCTTGAAAGCAGCCCAGCAGCTATTTTCCCGCTACGGCTATGACGGTACGACTACTCGCGACCTAGCCCAGGCTGCGGGAGTGGCCGAAGGGACGCTATTTCGACATTTCCCGAACAAGAAGGCCATCCTCGTCGAGCTTTCCACCGAGGGGTGGATTGAGATCCTGACGGACCTGTTAACAGAGCTGAGCGAAATGAGCAGCTACAAGGCCGTGGAGGAAGTCATGCGTAAGCGCATCAAACATCTGAGCGAGAATACAGATCAGTTGCGGGTCTGTTTCATGGAAACGCAATTCCATCCAGAGCTTCAGGAACGGATCCAGCGGGAGGTGCTCGACAAAATGATGGTTGTTTCAGAGGCTTTCTTCCAAACAGCCATTGATCGAGGCATTTATCGACCGATGAATCCTAAGGTCATTGCTCGTATTTTCCTAGGCATGTTTATGGTGGCTGGGTTTAGTGAGGTCACGGTCATGGAATCAAACCCTTCCCCCCAGATTCTTCAGGATATGGCTGTGGGCCTATCCGATGTGTTTTTGAACGGTGTATTGGCTTAGTCATCAATACAGCCAAAACAAAAGCGAAGCCCCAAAGAGAGAGCTCTTTGGGGCTTCGCTTTTGGGTGAATGAGAAAACTATCGCTAGTGAACGAGGTAACAGAGACCAGCTAAGCCAATTGCAATGCCATAGAAAGTGGCAACAACGCGAGTTTCATGCCAACCACTCAGCTCTAGATGGTGGTGCAAAGGAGCCATTTTGAAAAGACGCTTACCTACACCATCGGGCCCCTTAGTTGCCTTGTAATAGCCCACCTGAGCAATTACAGAGAGGGATTCAGCCAAGAATAGACCGCCGATAACTAGCAAAACCCAAAGCAGGTTGCCAATGAGAGCGATCGCGGCCAACGCACCACCCAGGGCCAGAGACCCCGTATCTCCCATAAACACGCGGGCGGGATTGCGGTTATGGATAAGGAAGCCCAGATAGCTACCGCTCGTCGCTGCAGCAAAAGTCATCAGCTCAGGAAACTGAACAATGCCATCAGCAGCAGGGGAGCCGACAAAAGCACCCAGACCCAAGAGAGCGATCGCTCCAGTGCCAGCCGCCAATCCATCGACGCCATCGGTGAGGTTGGTGGCATTGCTTTCAGCCATCATGACAAACAATGCCAGGGGCCAAAACAGCAACCCGAAAGGAATGATGATGCCTAGAGGCAGGGAAACGCTGGTGACATTCTCGATGCCAGCACTCGATGCCAGCCAAAAGCAAAATAAAGAACCGAAAGCGACCTGAAGCAAGAGCTTCATCCGGGGAGAAATTCCCTTATTAGAGCGGTAGCGAAGAATTTGCCAATCATCCACCCAACCGATGAACCCGAAGGCCAGCATCAAGCCAGAGGCTGCGATGGCTACAGGCGCAAAGCCCGTAGCCAGTAGGGAAAATATCGCAGCAACCGGAACAACAAAAATGCCCCCCATCGTCGGGGTGCCGGCTTTCTTCAAATGAGCCTGGGGTCCATCTTCACGAATAAACTGACCCGCCTTAAGATTGCGAAGAATGGGAATGACCCAATACCCCAAGAGACCGGACAGAATGGTGCAGGCGACCAAGGGGAGGAACAGGCTAGACAAACTAGCAGGAGAGCGACCCGCGACCAAATCCAGCATCAGAGCAGACAAGCATAAACAGCCCGTTAGGCTCCAGAGCAGCTTACTGCCGGTGAAACTTATTTTTTCTGGAACTGACAAATATTTTGCATCCACAACTCAATCTGTTCCTCAATCACCACAACACACATTAGAGGGTTGGTCTGTAAATAAACCTATCCCTAGCTTGACCAAAATTATCGTAAAACCCCCGCTTTGTCAGCTTTTGAGCTGACATTCTTGTTTGTGGCTTTTCGTACCATTGCCAGTTTGGATGCACCGAGTTAACCCAATAGGCCGGTATGATTTATCGCTCTAAATTGTTGTGTCATTCTGAGCCAGGCGAGTTCACGGATCGACTCCACGAGTTATGGAGGAAGCGTTCTAGGGAACAAGCCGTTAATTTAGTCAGGGAATAATTACTGGAACCTTGGGCCAATTTGGAAGCTGGTTGTAGACGCTCCCGCAGTCATACCCCAGAGCTGTACGTCCATTTCAACGGTCTCTAGGCTTGAAGAAAGATTGAATATTGAGGCGAACTTAACGTGACTATCTCAATTTTTGGGAGTCCGACTTCCTACCGGGCCATCAGGATCCAAAGAAAGAGGGGATGGAATGCGATCGCATTCCATCCCCTCTTTTGACAAGCCAGCCATTGAAGTTACTGGTAGCAACACCTAAGCCATGAGTCTCACTCAATAGACCGAAGTGAACTAGAAATGACTCTGATTACTAATCTTCGTCATCAAAATCGTCCTCCTCCTCCTCTTCAAACTTGGCGTCATCGCCACCCATCAATGCTGCAATTTCTTCCTCTTCAGCATCTAGCTTCTTGGTATCGTCGCTTTCACGGGCGATCAGACGGCCACTCTTTTCCAACCAGTCCAAAATAGAGGGTTCGCCAGCGGAGGGGAGTAGAGGAGCCTGCTGATAGCGGGGCTCTCCTCTTAGAGACGGATTTTCCATCGTCGGGGGATTCCTTCGAAACTCAACGGTTCTTAAGTCACAAGGACAAGTGGAGTTAGGGCAGGATTAACTAACCTGTAAACCTAAGCCTTAATATTGGGCTAGATTTCCCATTCGCACCTGACACCTTGCGATGTTTTCTGTCAGACCAATAACTTGCAAATCTGACGGTACAGCGTTCCCCATCATAGTTGAAAACCTCAGCCCTTGCGCTTCCAGCTTTCGAGGATGTCACCTGAATTGATTGCTTCATGACAATTCAGATGGTTACCCCTCTCTTCGCAACCCACCCCTGATGTTTTTTGGAGACGCCCATGCTCGGTAAGGAAGATTTACTCGCTGCGATCGCCCCGACCAACCGCGGCATCTTGGCATCATCAGAGCAGCGCAGCGCCATCCTGGCCGCCGCGACTCGCCTAGAAGAACGCAACCCCACCCCCGACCCCACCACTGCGGGAGACTTACTCAATGGGGACTGGCGCTTGCTCTACACCACCAGCACAGAGCTACTGGGTATCAACCGCTTTCCCCTCCTAGACCTAGGGCAGATTTACCAATGCATTCGTCTAGATGGCAGCCGCGTTTACAACATTGCCGAAACCCAGAGCCCCCTGTCCTTAAACGGTTTAGTCAGTGTCGTAGCAAAATTTGAGGTGGTCTCGGGACAACGGCTCAACGTCAACTTCGAACGGGCCGTCTTTGGGCTTCAGGGCTTAGCAGGCTACCAAGCACCCACCTCGTGGATTGAGACATTGGACTCAGGCAAGCGCTTACCTGCAGTTGATATTCAGATCAAGCCCCGAGAGCAACCGGGCTGGATTGATGTCACCTACTTGGATCAAGAGCTACGCATTAATCGAGGTAATGCTGGCAGTCTGTTTGTGCTGCAAAGGGCCTAGGTAAAGGCAGTTCAGCCTTTAGCAGATGGATGAAGACCGAGACAAATTTCGAGCATGGGAAATGTTTGTGCTGAAATTTGTTACTATGTACTCCGACCTGCGGATGTGGCGGAATTGGTAGACGCGCTAGTTTTAGGTACTAGTGCCGCAAGGCGTGGGGGTTCAAGTCCCTTCATCCGCATCAGGTTTAGTTTCGATTACGAAACTTACGAGCTAGTCTCGTGAATCAGATGTAAGCAAAAGGGTGATGCAGGAATCTGCATCACCCTTTTGCTTGTCTCAGGCAATTGAGTCCTAATGGAATTAGGGACATTTGCGAATACGGTCTTACTGGGCAAGCACCCCCTCAAACCATTGGCAACAAACTAGCCTATGGGCACTCAATCTAGAGAAATCACGCCGTAAAGCATTCTCTGCCTTTAGAAGGACGCGGCGAAATTATCAGAATTCTGTCAGGAAACTTTATTGTTCGTAATAACTGGCTTATACTACCGAAAGAATGCCAGGCAGCCTTGAGATTTGGCGGTTGAGCCGTTCGCACGTGTTATCTTCGGGCGAACGCTTTTCGGTCTTTGGGGCCCTAGCGAGTAGCGAGTGGTAAGGAGTGTGAACCAATGTCGGAGGCTTCATTGCCCCTGACGGTACCAAGGGCGTTTGTGCGTCCGCCGGGCAAGTTCAATCCCAATGTTTGGATGATACTCGGTGCATTTGCCCTTGTGGCGCTGGCAACGGCCGGCCACTTCTGCTGGGGTTGGATGAATTGGTGCTGTTTTTCGATGAACGTGCTGGCCTTGCATCTTGCAGGGACAGTTATCCATGACGCATCTCATCATGCGGCTCATCCTGACCGACGATTCAATGCAGCGATGGGGCATGCCAGTGCCCTGCTCTTGGGCTTTTCATTTCCGGTGTTCACTCGCGTTCACATGCAGCACCACGCCAATGTGAACGATCCGAAAAATGACCCGGATCATTTTGTCTCCACGGGAGGACCGCTGCTGCTTATTGCACCGCGTTTCTTCTATCACGAGATTTATTTTTTCCGGCGCAAGCTGTGGCGCAACTATGAGTTGCTGGAATGGGTCCTGGGTCGTCTTGCAGTCGCAGCGATTGTGACTGCCGCGATTCAGTTCGATTTCATGCCTTATTTAATGAACTACTGGTTCACCCCTGCTTTGGTGGTGGGCATGGCCTTGGGATTGTTCTTCGATTACTTGCCCCATCGTCCTTTTGCTGAGCGCGATCGCTGGAAAAATGCTCGTGTTTACCCCGGCAAGCTGCTCAACATTTTAATCATGGGTCAGAATTACCACCTGATTCATCATCTATGGCCAAAGATCCCCTGGTACAAGTATCAGAGTGCTTACTACGCAACCCAACATATTTTGGATGCCAAAGGCTCTCCCCAACAGATGGGTATTTTCCAGACCAAGAAAGATTTCTGGGGTGTGGTTTACGACGTATTCTGCGGCATTCGCTGGGGTGGCCATAAGGAGCATCAGGCCGATAACCTCACTCCCTCTCTGGAGCAGGAGCTCGCTAAGGCGAACATTAGTGAGGCGGACTTGGCAGATGCTTATGCTCTAGCCAGCAAAGAGCTAGAAGCTCATGGTCCCGTCATCGGCTCTGTCGTGAAGCCCATGAAGCGTCGCTCTAGCCCTGCGGTAGGTACTGAAAAGGCCACTGCTGTGGAGCCTGTAAAAGTCAGCAGCCTATAGAGCATTGCTCCCGACTTATAGCTGTGGCCAGATCACTTAGTACATCCATAAATGGTCAAATTCAGATGTGGCAGGCAGTGATGTGGATAGCAACGTCCTAACAAGTTAGGCCGTTGCTATAAAAAGTAAGAATTTTGATTCATAACTAAAAAGCCGTTGCGGTGTTCCGCAACGGCTTTTTCTTTTGGAGCTTGGAGCAATTAGTCAATGACTCGGCTCTGTTGTTGTAGATGCTGATCGTTGACCAGATTCAACTAGGAAGGCACAGCCTCAGGTTGGGCCAGGTCTGGCCGAAGGTTTTTAGCGTTACGAAGATAAGTGTGAACCACCTGTCGTTGAGGCATAGAGCAGTTGAAATGCAGCAGGAGGCGGATACAACGCTCTAAGCTACCTTGCACGGCCATTTGCTGGACATCCAGCAGCGGGACGCTTTGCCAACCCGGGCGGCGACGAGCCACAGAGGCAGGGAAAATAGCATCTAGGTCGCTAGTCACAGAAAAAGTAACACTCACCATATCCTGCGTTGGAATAGCATTCTTGGCCTCCAGCTCATCGAGTAGCTCAGTGACAGCAAGCTCAATTGCTGCTGCTGAATTCTCCGGTACCGTTGTAGCCCCTCGAATTGCACGTGCACGCCATTCCACAGTCCGATCCTCCCGGTATCGCTTAGTAGGGTTTAAGGCCTAGGGTGACCCTGGGCCAGTTGAGGACCATGAGTGCCTAAGGATATCCTGCCCGAGGTCTAGGGTATCAAACAAGCTTGTTCGCGAAACCATGGGGTTGCCCCTGGTATTTAGCGATTCGCAAATTACCAGGGAGATCGGATAACAAGTTCAGCCTTGAAGATTCAAAGCTGATAGATTCAAGTCGCCCACTTAGGGGCGATAAAGCCACAGCGGCAAGCCACTGGTTTTAAGATCAAAGTTGAGCTGCGCCAGGCCCATGTTGTTGAGGTCGGCACGGCTGCGACCTGGGATGAAGCGATTCCAGAAGGGCTTAGGCTCTTCCATGTTGTCCACTTCTACTTTCTCAGGGTCGAGGTTGACCAGCTCCGCCAGCCAACGCTTGGCATCGTCCTCGCTGCCCAAGCGATCCACTAAGCCCAACTGCAATGCTTGCTCACCGGTAAACACACGACCATCGGCAAAACCTTTAACCACTTCAGGTTCTAGATTCCGAGCATCGGCTACAGCTTTGACGAATTGCTCATAACTACTATCGATGAGGGCTTGGAGAATAGTTTCCTCTTCCCCTGTTAATTCACGGTCAAAGGCCAAAATATCTTTGTAAGGGCCAGATTTGACGACCTTGAAGGACACACCCACTTTGTCCAACAGGCGTTCCAGGTTGTTCCCTCGCAAAATCACACCGATGCTACCCGTGATCGCCCCTGGATTAGAGACAATATGGTGACAGCCCATGGCGATGTACACCCCACCAGAAGCGGAGATATTGCCAAAGCTCGCCACAATTTTGGTTTTTGCCTGGAGGCGTCGCAGGGCATCGTAGATTTCCTGGGAGTCGCCCACTGTGCCACCGGGGCTGTCGATCCGTAGGAGTAATCCGGGGTAGCGCTTTTCTTCAACGGTTTTGAGATCTTTGAGCAGTCGCTCTCGGGTCCCACTGGCGATCGCACCAGAGACTTCAATACGGGCAAGCTTTTTGCGGGGACGGGGTTTGAACGGCCAGATCATAAATTTTGTGGCTTTCGAGGGGACGATGTTAGCTGGGCCGCTGAGGTGTGACGCAGTCAAGCCTCATCTCTGCTCAGATGTGACGCCGATGGGGCAATTCTAGTATGACCTCCTCGAGATAATCCATAAGATGGGCTCGAGGTAGCGTTATCCCAACATATCTCCCAGAACGGCGCGGTTATGGCCCACCCATGGACATTTTCGGTATGGGCATCGCTGATGTTTCAACAGATGTTTTCTCAATAGACTTCGTTTGAGTTCATCTCAATGCTCAAGCAGAGGCTGTTAGATCCGAACTGGGCTTTACTGAGCAAAAACACTGTTGAACAAGGCTGAAAATGTTCCGAATCCAGCGGTTTCACAAGCGCCCCTCCTTTAGAATTAGGAGGCAGGATTTTTGTTACAAGCTTTTGCCTAGCGTGACGCGTTTTCCCAGGACAATCCCGTGCTAACGATTCATTGCTGTGGGTTCAGCTGGGTTTTGACTCTGCGATCGCACGCTCTCTTCTTCCAGTCACGCCCTTTTTCATGACCGTTTCCCCCCAGCCCCGCGCGACTCCCGCCCTGCTACTGATTGCTCCCTTCTTTTTATGGGGGACGGCCATGGTAGCCATGAAGGGCAGCTTGGACCATACGGCTCCCTTGTTTCTAGCCACAGTGCGCCTGTTACCGGCAGGGCTATTGATTTTGGCGGTGGGTATGGTCATGGGCAAGCCCCAGCCCAAGGGCTGGCAAAGCTGGGCCTGGATTCTAGCCTTTGCGGTGGTGGATGCCACGTTATTTCAAACCCTGTTAGCCGAGGGATTGCAGCGTACGGGAGCGGGCTTGGGCTCAGTCATGATCGACTCCCAACCCTTAGCTGTAGCGCTATTGGCCAGTTGGCTCTTTGGAGAACAAATCGGCCTCTGGGGATGGCTCGGCATGGCGATCGGAATCGCGGGCATTAGTCTGTTGGGGTTGCCAGATGAGTGGATCATCCAGGCCAGTCAATCCCTCTGGCAAACCCTTCAGTCTTGGATCGGTCTAGCACCTGCCGGACAAGTGAGTCTCGCGGGCCTCCTGCCCACAGAGCCTTGGCTGGCAGCTCTGTTCCACAATGGCGAATGGCTGATGCTCTTGGCCTCTCTTTCCATGGCAGTGGGGACAATCTTGAGTCGGTATGTCTCTCGCCAAGCTGACCCCATCATGGCGACCGGTTGGCACATGGTTCTAGGGGGGGTGCCGGTGGCGCTACTGTCCTGGCAATGGGAGACCGGAGCCACAGCAGGCTTAACCGCTACGGATTGGCTAGCCCTGGGCTACGCCTCTGTATTTGGCAGCGCCATCGCCTATGGGTTGTTCTTCTATTTTGCAGCCAGTGGCAGTTTGACCAGTCTGAGCGCCTTGACCTTCCTGACGCCAGTGTTTGCCTTGCTGTTTGGCAATTTGTTTCTCCAGGAAGTATTGAGTGAGCTACAGATGTTTGGAGTGGCTCTAACCCTGGTCAGTATTTACTTGATTAATCAGCGCGAGGCGATCGCTGCGAAAGTTTCAGGAGACATCGCTCCGCCCCTCTCATCCTATGATTCTCCACAGAAAAGGAGTGACTTGGAGCCAAAGGAATCAACGACCTTAGCCGCTAGTCAAGACTCCCACCAATAACACTCCCACCACAAACCCCGTGGCTTCAACGCATTTACAACCTCTCACGAAATCAAGCAAGCCAGTCTCGCCAAAGTGAGCAGAAGCCAGAAGTTCAACTTGCCTATGGGTGAGCAGCCTGGCAATGCCGCATCTATCTTCACAGAAACATCAAATTTAACTACCTCTAAAAAATAAGCCCCTAACAAGGCAGATTCTTGGGAGCTGAACGGGCACTCTGAGGTGAGCAGTAGTCATTTTCTTGAGTCGCAACATGTTGCGACTTTCCAAGCCATCTGCATTTCAATTGCCAAATATAGGGTCATCCTCCTAGACACACTCAAAAATCAATGTATAAAAAGTCCCTGTTAGCAGGTCTTTTACTACGTATGTTGTAAACGATGCCCTGCATCATTATTTGCCCCCTCTCGCCAGTTCACCCGGTTTGATTGGCTAGCAGTTGCGCTTGCTTCGGCAAGCCCATCACTTAGCTTTGCCAGCCTCTGAGTGATTTCCCAGCGTTGAAAGGTTTTGCGAATGGATTGGCCCTGAGCGCCAAGCTGATGTCTTTGTCCTCCTACGCCTGAGTCCATGCCCATGATTTCTCGCCGTCCCCTGTGGATGCTGCTTGTAACCTGTGCTCTATTGAGCTCTGGCTCCTCTACGATGGCTCAAGCCGCCTCCCAGGGCGGCCATGGGTCTCAGGGAACTCATTCATACCAGGGAGAGTTGCTTCTCAGTCAAGCAACAGAACCTGAAGCAGAGGAATCTAGCACTGAAGAAGAAAAGAAAGAACTAGACCGGCCAACCTTAAGCCTGGGTGGCAGTGGCCCTTTAGTGATTCAGATTCAGGTATTGCTCCAGGAGCAAGGCCTCTACGGTGGAACCATCAATGGTGATTTTGATGCCGATACTGTTGAAGCCGTGAAAGAGTTTCAAACCGAGAACGGTTTGGAGCCAACTGGAGCAGTCGACAATTCAACTTGGGGGCCCTTAACCGGAGAACTTGCTGAGCCCGAACCAGAGACATCAGAGGAAGCCCCACCCTCTCCGGAACCGGCATCCAGCGAAACTGGTCCCAGCACCAAGATGCGATTGCTGATTGCAGCAGCAGCCCTGGTTGGCCTGGGCGCAGGCGGTTTTGGCCTGTGGAAAATGCTGTCTGTCCCTGTCCCTCAACCCTTGGCTTACCCCGATGGAGAGGATGAAGAAGACGACTACATAGATGACTTGAATGGGGAGCAGACCTATTCATCCCAATCGGTGGAGTCCAGACAGGGAGAGACAAATACTCAAGAGGCTTCTCCTATCGTGGTCCCTGCTGCGCTAGCAGCTCAGCCAAGCCAGATGCCTGCTCTAACAGGGGAGATGGTCGAAGAAGAAACGGATGAAGTCGCGGACTTCTCTGGTCTGGAAGAAATTGATTTGCCTCCAGATGAAGCACCTGCGATTCAGGCTTCAACTCAGCCAGTCGAAACCATCGCTGCTCCTAATCAAACAAGCTCCATCGAAGAGACCATCGAGCCCAACAGGCAGGGCCTTGAGACAGCTCAAGATGAAGCGAACCAAAAGACCGCTGCTTTGCAGCAAGCTGTAGTCAAAGATGCCACGGGTCACAACTTAGCTGATGCAAAAATTTCGGTAGCCCAGGCCCAGCAAAAGCAAGCATCTCCGACAGATACAGCAGTCGCGATCGCCACTAAAACGGCCCGGGCTGCTGCTCGCAAGAAAGCCGCTGTCCCCCAAGCCAAACGGACCCCTCTAGCAGCCGGTTCCCCCATTGCCCGAGTTGCTTCTACCCAAGGCAAGTCAAAATCGGCCAAGTCTGCAAGCCAGCGCAAGCCGGGCCTTGCCAAAACAGGCAGTACAAAGATTCGCAGAAATAAGTCTAACCGGACTTTGCAGGCGCCACCGCCACCACCCCCCGCTCCTTCTGAAATTGTCCGCGCAGCACCGGCAGGCGCGATCGAGCAGCCCGAATTGGTGACGACTCCCCTGATGGGCCGGGTCGATATCGTGGAAACCTTGATCACCGATTTGCAAGGGGTTGACCCCGCAAAACGACGGAAGGCGATTTGGGAACTGGGCCAGCGCTGCGACTCTCGGGCCATTCAGCCCCTGGTCAATATGATGGGGAATTCCGACTCCCGCCAGCGCAGCTTAATTCTGGCAGCCCTCTCTGAGATTGGCACCCAGACGCTAAAGCCCATGAAGCAGGCCCTCGCCATTTCTCTCCAGGACGACAATGCCGAGGTGCGAAAAAACGCCATTCGTGATCTGACACGCATCTACGACCTAGTGGCTCAGATTAGCCACTTGCTAAATTCTGCCCTGGATGATCCTGACCCTGAAGTGCAAGACACCGCACGCTGGGCCTTGAAGCAGCTCAATCGCATTCGCTCCAATGCGGGACTGGAAGGAACTTCTGACCAACCGATGTTGCAACAGTCTGTCAGTCCACCAGAAAGCTTTTCTGGAGAAGACACCCTCAAGTCCCGCTCCCTACCCAAGGTATAACCGAGGCTGAATAGGGCGATGGGTCTTAACATCAACGTAATTGCCCAGAGCACTATGGGCATGGGAGCATAGATGTAGCGTTTCGTGATGACTGGCTACGCTATTGATGAAGTCTTCCTCTTCTCTGCCTCAGCCCATTCCCTCTGAGGTCTTACCCTTAGTTCATCCGCTTCCCAGTGGATATATCACTTCTAGCCTAGGGGGCCACTACACGTATCGCATCATTGGCCCCTGCTGTCGGCTATTTGACCGGGAAACCCTACCCTGGCCCTGTTGTCGTTTAAATTGGCGAGGCAAAGAGCCTAGCTGGCGACGCATCGGGCGACGATTAATCCCTGATATTTCAGTTAAAAATGCACCCTCTTATAGCGTGGAGATATTGGAACCAGGCTATAGCGGTGAGGCCTTTGTGATGACGCTTTATAGCGATCGCCTCTCATCCGAACAAAAGCAGTGGTGGTACACGCCCTATAGAGCAATCCACAAGGGAGCTCAATAAGCCTCTTCCAGAAGGAGTCGAAGCGATCTCGATATTTAGGCTTCGATGCCTTCAGCTCAAGGCACCGCGAACTCTCATCCCCTCAAAAAGGCGGGGCAGCTTCTAATTGCAGAAGCTGCCCCGCCTTTTACTTTGAAGAACCTTCAAGCCAAGACTCAACGAGAGAGCTGTTCTCAGCCCAGTTAATATCCCTGGAGTCTCAACCTTACTAGCCAGTTAATATCCCTGGAGCCTAAACCTTACTAGTAGCCTTCGTCTGTTCAGAGGCAGTCTGGCGTGCCTGAATTGGATTGCCTTCAAGCCCTGTAATGATCCGAGCACCGCGATTGCGGGTGAAGTAGTTCCAAGCCCATTGGATCATGACGACCAGCTTATTGTCGAACTCAATGAGGTAATAGATGTGGGCGAAGATCCAGACAAACCAAGCAAGGGGACCTGCGAACTTGATGAAGTTGAGATCCACAACCGCTTTGTTCTGACCAATGACGGCCATGCTGCCCTTGTTGGAATAGCTAAAGGGCTTGGTTACAGCACCTTTGATGCGATCGCGAATCAACTTAGCCACATAGTTACCCTGCTGCATCGCCACAGGAGCAACGCCAGGCAAAGGCCGCTCTGCACCTTCCTCTAAGTAGCAAGCAAGGTCACCCACAACGAAAATATCGGGATGGTCCTTGATGGTGAAATCCGGATCCACAGTGACGCGGCCTGACCGATCCAACTCAGCCCCAGTGCGCTCCGACAGCACAGCGCCCATGCGGGATGCCTTAACTCCAGCAGCCCAGAGGGCAGTGCGGGCCGGAATCACTTCACTCTCATCACCGTTACGGATGGTGACGCTAGTTTCGTCAATGTTGGTGACCATACGCTTGGTCAATACCGTCACACCCAAATCTTCCAAAGATTTCTGAGCGTCGCTGGAAAGCTCAGGCGCAAAGGGAGGCAAAACTCGGTCTAGACCTTCAATCAACAACACTTTTGCAGTGGTTGTATCGATGTTTCGGAAGTCCTGCTTCAGGGTCTGGTTAGCTAGTTCAGCGATCGCGCCAGCCAATTCAACCCCTGTTGGTCCCCCACCCACAATGACAAAGGTGAGCCAAGCCTGACGCTTGACTGGGTCAGTTTCCTGCTCAGCTGCCTCAAAAGCCGCAAAAATGCGGCGACGCATTTCCAGGGCATCTTCCACAGTCTTGAGACCAGGAGCAATATCCTTCCACTGATCGTTACCAAAATAATGGTGACTAACCCCCGTCGCCATGATTAGCGAATCATAGGAAAGCACGCCGCCCTTGAGCACAATATTTTTGCTCTTAGGATCCAAATCAATCACCTCATCCAACAGCACCTTGGTATTGGACTGGCGGTTGAGAATCCCCCGCAACGGTGAAGAGATATCTGCGGGAGAGACACTACCGGTCGCCACCTGGTACAGCAGAGGCTGGAAGAGATGAAAATTGCGCTTGTCGACGACAGTAACTCTGACAGGAGCCTTACCAAGAGATTTGGCAGCATAAAGACCTGCGAAGCCGCCACCCACAATAACAACGTGGTGAGGAGTCTTGGTTTGAGTGAGCTGTGGCATGGAGTATGACCGTTCTTAAGCAACTAAATAAGCCTGCCTCCACTGGCAAAATGGGGCGGCATAGACGACTCTGCCGAGTTCTGGCAGCGTTAGACACCTATCAGAGATAAGGCCTCAAGACAGAACTTCAATCGTTGGGAGTCAATTTACATCGTCAAGGATATTTCATATTGTTACAGAAAGCAGTAAGTATAAGCCACTGCTTTTGTAACGGACTCAGACGAAAAGATCGTCCTTTTTTCAGGATTTTGATGAATATTGGCCATTCCAAAAGAACAATTCTGCAATAGCTCTAGCAAATGAAGAATTGCTTGTAACGGTTAACACCAAAGGCCTGAAATTGCCTGAAATAGTGTTGGAGATCACGGAAGGCTCCTCCAAGAGAAGAGACTTCAACTCCTTGTCCTGTAAAGGAATGTGACTTCCCTCAGTTTGCCCAAAACCTCAGCCCGTCTCCAACTTCATGGGCATAACAGAAAGGCTGTCCTGACTGCCATGTCAAATAGAACAGGGCCAGTGGGTTAAGGCTGACATCTATCCCGTCCTTACCCATTGACAAAACAGAAACCGTATTTGCGTGACTCAACTCGCAAATGCTTTACAAAAAGGGTCAGCCACATCAAGCTTCTGCCAACTGCAACCTCGGTCTGGGCTGTTCCCCATAAGAGGTTCTCAAAACCGTTCCTACATTTCGGGTTTCCCGGTTGTTTCACACGTCCATAAAATGAGTAGAATAGTAAGGTGATTTGACAAGCCGTCTATTTTTGCAGGATTACCCATGAACGTTTTTGCCAAAGTTTTCAAGCGCATTGCGCTTTTGGTGCCCGCTGCAATGCTAATTCTTAGCCCTCTCTTGATGTCTGCAAGCCCTGCTCTGGCTGGCGAAAGCACAATCAAGATGGGTGCAGACAACGGCATGCTCGCATTCCAGCCCAACAAGCTTGAAATCAGCACTGGTGACACGGTGAAGTGGGAAAACAACAAGCTGGCTCCCCACAACGTTGTTTTCGAAAAGGCCCCTGCTGGTGAAGATGTTGAGAAGCTCAGCCATAAAGCCCTGGCTTTCAGCCCTGGTGAGACTTTCTCTGCAACCTTCGACACTCCTGGTGAGTACACCTTCTATTGTGAGCCCCACCGTGGCGCTGGCATGGTTGGCACCATTACCGTCAACTAATTTAATCGCGCAAGATAAAGGCTAGCAGATTTTTTTAGCCTGCTCTAGTCTTGCATTTGAAAGAAAGCCGCTTGGACTCAATGAGTCCAAGCGGCTTTCTTTCTTGGTCTTAGCTGACGCGAGACCGTTATAAACCGTTATGAATAGAGACTGCGAGGCTGAGCTAAGTCATGATTTGACCAGCCTTAAATAAGCCTCTCGGATGAAGGGGAATCTTGGCAGTAAAATAGAAAGGTTGTATGGCACCCACGGACTTTGATTGAGCGTTACACCCTGCCCGCCATGGGCGATCTTTGGACTGATCAATATAAGCTGCAGACCTGGCTCCAGGTAGAAATCGCAGTCTGCGAAGCCCAGGCAGAGCTGGGCTATATTCCCAAAGACGCCGTTGAAGAAATTAAGGCTAAAGCCAAGTTTGACCCCAAGCGGGTCCTCGATATCGAGGCGGAAGTGAAGCATGACGTCATCGCGTTCTTGACGAATGTGAATGAGTATGTGGGTGATGCGGGTCGGTATATCCATCTGGGAATGACCAGTTCGGACATGCTAGATACGGCTCTGGCGCTGCAAATTACAGCAAGTGCTGATGTGCTGCTGGCGCAGTTGGATGAGGCGATCGCCGTTACTCGAGAACGGGCCCGTGAGCACAAGTACACCGTAATGGCAGGTCGCTCCCATGGCATCCATGCCGAGCCTATTACGTTTGGCTTTAAGTTGGCAGGCTGGTTGGCAGAGCTCTTGCGCGGTCGCGATCGCCTGATCCAAGCTCGCAAACAAGTCGCGGTCGGCAAAATCTCTGGCGCTGTAGGCACCTACGCCAACATTGATCCTCAGGTCGAAGCAAAAACCTGTGAATTACTAGGCCTGGTGCCGGATACAGCATCAACCCAAGTGGTATCCCGCGATCGCCATGCGGACTACGTCAGCGCCCTAGCCATTGTGACAGCCTCCTTGGAGCGCTTCGCAGTGGAAATCCGAAACCTTCAACGCACCGACGTTCTAGAAGTCGAGGAGTTCTTCTCCAAGAAGCAAAAAGGCTCCTCTGCCATGCCCCACAAACGCAACCCGATTAAGTCGGAGCGTATCAGTGGTATGGCTCGTGTGGTGCGAGGCTACAGTATCGCTGCCTTGGAAAATATTGCCCTTTGGCATGAGCGGGATATTTCCCATAGTTCCGTTGAACGGATGATGCTGCCAGATATTTCAGCGACTACCCACTTCATGCTGACGGAATATACCAAGCTGGTTAAAAACCTCTTGATCTATCCCGACAACATGCTGCGCAACCTGAACTGCTATGGCGGCGTAGTCTTCAGCCAGCGAGTCATGCTCACCATGGTTGAGAGAGGTATGGCTCGTGAAGATGCTTATCGCATTGTTCAACGCTGCGCCCACGAAGCCTGGAATAAAGAGGGGGGAGACTTCAAGGGATTGCTCAAGCAAGATACTGATGTCACTTCGACACTCTCGCCTGAGGAACTTGAAGGCTGCTTTGAAGCGAAGCATCACCTACGCAACCTGGATACCATTTTCAATCGCTTGGATATTTAAGCGGCGAGGCCCTGGCGGCATGACCGTCCGGTCAGCTTAATACGGCTCAATCCATCAACAAAGCCTACGCAGATTCTCCTGTGTAGGCTTTGTTGTAAGAGCAAGAGTCAGATCTTGCAGTTTCTGACAACGATGGGAGCTTGGGTTATGACGCTTTCTAACTCAAGCTTTGTTGAATTAAAGATTCAGGCTTGCCTCAGATGGAATGACAGTGCAATGGCCACAACCACCGAGTCAGTCCCATCGCACTGAGAAATGGTTTGAGAATTTGAGCCCGCTTTCAGTTCGTCACGACACACCTATTATTTCGGCCCAAGCTTACGTGAACCCAAGTCTGGGCCAGGTGCAATAAGACATGCCTTAGACTTTTCTCAAACGATATCTAAGGCTGACATCCAGACTGAGGGCCTTGATCTACAACATAACCACCAGAGGCCTGACAGGCCTGAATCCAGGCATCCCAGCTATTTTGCCCTTGGGAAACATAGCTGTTGTATAGGTTTTCTACCTCACGGTCAAAACTGCTAACCCTAGGCGCTGCGGGTGCTACGGGTGCTGCTGCAGGAGGCACATATGCAGTCACAGGAGACTGAGCAGGAGCTGCAGGGGCAGGAGCTGCAGGTTGACTTTGGCTGGGAGGTTGATAGTTGTAGCGAGGCGCAGCCGCGATCGCCCGTAGCCTAGCCTGTTCCGCCTCATAGCGAACCACTTCTGCGATCCCTGCTTCAGCTCTTTCTAGGAGTGGCTCCTTTTGTTGTTGCCAATAAGTGATAGAAGCAACTCCTTCTAGCTCTTGCTTAGCTGCAAGCCACTGCCCCCGCTCTAACAAATCATTCGTTTGATTAACGGCAGCTTCGCTTTGACTCCACTGCTTTTGCCACCCTTGAATCGTCGATTCAACAGAGCCTGCTGTGGGAGAGTCAGGAGGAAGCTCTCGCAAAACAGCAATCGCCTGATCTAGGTTTCCAGCCTGCAGTAGCTGTTCTCCCTGCTTCACAACCTGGCCTGACCACTGTGTCACCAAAGACTGGGCTTCATTCAGAAGCTGCCCATCAGATGTGGTGATAGACAAGGCAACCGCGATCGCTTCAGTCAACGCTTGGTCATTCGCATGTTGGCGAGCCAGGTCCATGCTGCACTGCTGAACAAGGGCCTGTGCATCCCCATAAAAACGTGACTGGGATGGAAGCGCATTCCCCTGACTGCGGCAGCCTTCGTAATTTTCCGCAGCCGCCAAGCCTTGGAGCGCAACCCACTGGGAGCGCTCTTGACGATAGGAACGACCTTGAAAGTAGCCGAAAGTCAGGGCTGCTGCTGTTGAGAAAGCAAACAGACCGCTACCTGTGACAAAAAGAAGCTTCTTCAATCCGTTTTTGGCAAATTGCTCAGACTGGATACTCATCAGAACCCCTGAGTAGTAGGACCATTGAACAGTGCAGACAAGGGGTGTCCAGACATAATCTTGACATATTGGATGTCATTGGCATGACAGCTAAATGTCGGATTTTTGACCACCTAAAGCGCTAAGAGAAACTTAGAGGCCTTAACAGCTACGACGTGGTGAAACCAACTCAGGTTTCACCGATTCGCAGTGATTTAACTCACTACTAATCAACCAGTCGATGCTCCAACACTTAATTTACGGCTAGCAACTGGAGATTTTATAAAACGACTCACCTACTTTGACCTACGTCAGCCAAGGGTTACAGGGCGACTAAAGCACTTGGTAAGTCGGGCAATTGTTTAGTCCCAGCTCGGGGAGATTGCCACTTCTCAGCTCATGAATCGATGACTTCATCTAGTCAGGAAGCCCTGACTAAGAAGCCTTGCTCCGGAGGTACCAAAGCACGGTTCACACTTGGCTAAAACCAAATAGAACCATGGATGTGGGAGGCATTGGCAGCTGATTCAGCGAAGCAATGAAACTCTGGATAAATCGTACAGCTTATTTATTAGAAAGAAAACTTTGTTACAGACAATATTTAGATTTCAGGAGTCGATTGCGCGAGTTAGCTGCACCAAAGCCATCTGAGGCCACAGGTTCGCTGGTCACTATAAAACAAACAATACTTACGGAGAGGGTTGCTCCCCCTCTCCGTAAGTATCCCTCTAGTGAGGGTAGGTTATTGACTCTGGTGGGTCGTCCCATTGAGTGATAGATAAAGGGGTTTGAGCGAGACAATGGCCTCTGCTAATAACAGCCGTGGCAAGACCTCGCTGACAGCTCAGGTCTCGCAACGTTTGCCCCGCAAGGACGACCAGGTTTGCAGGCTTGCCTACAGCAAGTCCATATTCTGCTGGGCTAATCCCTAAGGTTTGGGCTCCGTTGTGAGTCACCATGGCATAGCAAGCTGCGATTTCCCGTTGCCCTGTCATGTGACAACAGTGGATAGCCATCTGAACGATATCTAAAGGATTGCCATTACCAAGGCCGTACCAAGGATCTTGAATGCAGTCATGGCCCAGGCTGACATTGAGACCGGCATGCCACAGTTCCTTCACTCGGGTTATTCCTCGCCTTTTCGGATAGCAATCTCCCCGTCCTTGGAGGGTGATATTGATGAGTGGATTGGCGACAAAGTTAAGCTGGGCAAGCCGCAACAGGCCCATGAGCTTAGTGGCATAACCATTATCGTAGCTGGCAAAAGCCGTAGTGTGGCTGGCGGTGGTGCGTTGTCCCATGCCACGGCGCAGAGCACAGGCCGCCACGACTTCTAGGAAGCGGGATTGGGGATCATCAATTTCATCACAGTGGAAGTCTAGGGGGCAGTCGTATTGTTCGGCGAGCTCGAAAAGACGATGGACGGAACGAACGCCATCTTCGCGCGTGAACTCGTAGTGGGGAATGCCACCAACCACATCGGTGCCTAGCTTGAGTGCTTCTTCTAGCAGTTCAACATTTCTGGGCGCGCCGTATAGTCCGTCCTGGGGAAAGGCAACCAATTGGAGATCCATCCAGGGACGCACTTCCTCTCGCAGTTCCAGCAAAGCTTTGAGGGCAACGAGCTTGGGCTCGCTCACATCCACATGGCTCCGCACATGAAGAACCCCTTGGCTGGCTTGGAGTTTAAGGGCAGCTAAGGCCCTGGCTTTGACATCGGCAGAGGTAAGGGATTGTTTGCGATCGCCCCAAATCTCAATACCTTCAAACAAGGTGCCACTCTGGTTCCAGCGGGGCTCCCCCGCAGTGAGGGCAGAGTCCAGGTGAATATGGGATTCAACAAAGGGTGGACTGACCAAATGGCCCTGGGCATCAATCGTTCGTCGCGCATTGCCGGACAAATTCGGGCCGATGGCGAGAATGCGGCGATCGCCAATGGCAATATCAGCCAGCGCAGGTCGAGTATCGCAACTCTGCTCGCCCGGCCCGGCAGGGCTCAAGTTCAACAAGCGACCATTGCGGATTATGAGGTCGTAATGAGGAGCATCGTTCGCAGCCTTAAGCTCCCCCTCGGAAACTGAACGAGGCTGATCGCGAGAAGAGAGACTTGCCATGGCTAGAGCTCGCTAGGGCTGTTTCTTGATGTAGCTAGAGTAGGGCGGAGTGGGGCGTTCTTCTCGTTCGGGACGCCGCTTTGCCTTTCGCTTGAAGGCAGCGCGTTTCTGGCGATTCCGCTTTCTCTGTTCCGTCTCGTCAGGGCCTGCCAGGGCTGACGGGAGGGACTCGTCAGGCTCATCATCCAGATAGCAAGACGGTTCTGGCTCCGGTTCTGGGTCAAATTCTGCGGCCGGAATCCAAGTCGCCATGGTTTGGAGCAGGGCAGGAATAATCGCATCTTCACGAAACTCCAACTGGGTTTCACGGGTCCCCAGATAGCCCGAGTCAGTAAAGTTGGTCAGCATGCGCTGGAGGGCAAACCAGACTGCCGTTTCAAACTCCCAGGCCTTGCCCATAGGGGATTGGGCCGCAATGGAGCGCAACGCCCAAAAAAAGCTGTTGCGGACGATGGAGCCCTGTTTTTTATAGGTGGGAACATCATCTGCATGGACATAGAGAATGTCCTCCTCAATCCAAGTACGCAAAGGAGACTTCTCCCGACGATAGACCTTGACCATTGTATGAGGCACTAATCCTGGAGGTCTCCTTTTTACGAAGATGAGCTTGTTATGAAACAGATTCAACTTGACCAAGTGCCCCATGAAATGGTGTCTCACAACTCAGCCATTCAGAAGAAGGTGCTATTGCGAGCCGGGACATTGCCACATTTGACCAACTTTGCCCAGGCTTACTTCAAACCCGGCCAAGTTGCAGATAACCACGCCCACCCAGACATGAATGAAGTGTTCTTTGTTCTATCGGGCTGCGGTGAAATATGGGTAGAAAAGATCTGTTATCCACTCATTCCTGGTACTTGTATCGTTGTGGAGGCTGGTGAATATCATGAGGTACGGAACTCAGGCAAAGAGCTATTGGTATTGACCTACTTCGGTCTCGTCACTGACAGTGTTTTGGATATCCATAGAGATATTAATGAGACTCACTAAGCCAGATATCTAGATAGGCTGAGAGGATTTCTTAGTCACCGAATTTATACTGAATTTTTATTTTTTTAGCTCCGACAAAACAACTAACAGCTCATTCTAGAATTGCCCAATTAAAACATAGTATTTGCGCAATTACTCAGAGATACCAGCCATTTAGCTGTCCGCAGAATGGCTGAGCCAGCAGAGAGAAGCAGCCACTAAGATGTGTAACATCTGTGCCTTAACTTCAGGGTTATGGACTTATCTTGAGGAAGCCTGCAGAGGTCAGGCTGAATGATTTACTTTGATTTCAAGAAACCGTGATCTTGCTGGAATTATCTCAAGACAAGTAATTTTCTTGTGGACTTTTCTCCTGCTAAAAGGTTTTTCAGAGTTCACACTTAGGTCTGATCAGAGAGGGAACAGCCCTCCAGAAATCTTGTGCTGATATCGCAAATACGACTGCGTTCAGCTTTGATTTAAAACATGAGGTATATACCTCTTTTAGAAGTCTTGATTCTAGGGGATCTAATGAATTTAACGAAGCGATGTGTCGCTGAATGTTTGGGAACTGCCTGGCTCGTATTAGGCGGCTGCGGTAGTGCTGTCTTTGCCGCAAACTTTGTGGATGGAGATGGAGTCAATACGCTGGGCCTCGGCTTTCTGGGCGTTTCGTTAGCCTTCGGTTTGACGGTGTTGACCATGGCCTATGCCATTGGTCACATCTCTGGTTGTCATCTCAATCCAGCAGTATCTTTTGGTCTCTGGGCGGGCAATAGGTTCCCCGCTGCTGAACTGCTGCCCTATATTGCTTCCCAAGTTGTGGGCGCGATTATTGGAGGCGGCATCGTTTACGGCATTGCCAGCGGTGCTCCTGGATTTGAACTAACTGGTTCTAATCCCCTAGCTACGAACGGATTTGGAGCCCACTCGCCTGGCGGTTATGGCCTTCTCGCTTGCTTGATTGCTGAGGTTGTTCTGACCTTTGTGTTCTTAATTGTGATTTTGGGTGCGACGGATACCCGTGCTCCTGCCGGCATGGCTCCTGTAGCCATTGGCCTTTGCTTGACCCTGATTCACTTGATCAGCATTCCCATCACCAATACTTCTGTGAATCCTGCTCGGAGTACGGGCGTCGCGATTTTTGCAGGGGCAGAGATGTTTAGCCAGGTTTGGCTGTTTTGGATTGCGCCCATTGTGGGAGCGATCGCAGCTGGCTTTTTCTACAACATATTCTTTAACGAAGTTGGAGAGTCTGCTCCCTCCATGCGCGAGAAGTTGTCTGACTAGGGACTCTGTCGCAAAGACAATTATCCCTGTTAAGCTCACTCCCCAGTCTGATGGAGTGAGCTTAGCGTTCCCCATCAAGGTGGACTACAGGGGCTTGCGGTTGGCCTACGTCTGAACGAGCAGTCTTCAGAGAAATTTGCAGGTTTGCTGTTCCAATACATAAAGAAGCCCCTGTCATCACGTTGATGACAGGGGCTTCTTTGATTTCCCCCCTTGAGTTGGGGGCGTGACTAATCGAGCAGATAAGCCGCCGCGTTCAATTCACCTTTGAGCACGGTGATGGCCTTGCCTGAGAGACTGACTCGCTCTCCCTTAGCCGCCACCTTAACCGTGCCCCCCCGCTTGGAGGCTTGATAGCCTACTAGCTCTGTTTTATTAAGCCGCTGGCTCCAGTAGGGGCCAAGGCAACAATGCGCTGACCCTGTGACTGGATCCTCATTAATCCCCATAGCAGGCGCGAAGAAGCGAGAGACAAAGTCATAGTCGCTATTGTCACTGGGGGCCGTAACAATAACCCCTCCCGGAGTAATTCCCTTAAGGCGAGTGAACAGGGGGGTGAGCTGCTTTACAGCAGCTGCATTGCCTAATTCAACGAGCCAATAGTCGAGCGTTTTGTTGTACTCAACTTTGCTCACGTCGCAGCCTAGAGCTTCGCCCAGCCCCGCCGGAGCCTCTGTGGCAGCTGTGGGAGCTGCAGGAAAGTCCAGCTCGATCCAGTCATTATCGAAGCGAGCCGTGAGCTTTCCGCTGCGGGTGATGAATTCTGCCGGTTGATTGATCGCCAGATAGCCCTCGGTCCAGAGCACATAGGCCGTGGCCAGGGTGGCATGGCCACAAAGGTCCACTTCAGTGGTGGGGGTGAACCAGCGCAGGTGATAACCGTCTTCCTTGTGAATCGCGAAAGCCGTTTCCGAAAGGTTCATTTCGGCCGCGAGATGGCGCATCCAGCTATCCGGCTTGGGCTCATGGAGGACGCAAACCGCAGCAGGGTTGCCACCAAAGGGGCGATCGCAAAAGGCATCTACCTGGAGGATCGGCAGGGCTGTGGTTCTGGCCATGAATCAGTCTCGGGAAATTGACTTATTAAACGGAGTCGCCAGGGATGGAAAAGCTCAACATCTCATTGCCACCCTTTTGCAGCTCATATTCAACCTGCATGATTTTGGGGGCGAATCCTAATGACTGCAACATACTGCAAACCGGCTCCACATCCGTTGATGGTTGGGAAGTCAAAGTTCGCAGAGGGAAAATTCGCACTTCTCGGGCAACCCGGCAAAGCTCCTGGACAGCCTGGAGATGGAATTCGGGAGCCAATATCCCGGAGTAGAGGAATAGCAGATGGGAGCAAAGGGCCAAATCAAAGGCTCCATCCTCAAAGGGCAGCTTGGGAAGAGAGGCTTCAAGATAGCGCCCAGCAGCTTTGCCGGGACCGAAGTCTGCGGTGAAGCACTCCATAACGGCAACGCGGTTGCGTTTAAGAGCCTTGCTGTCTGAGTGAAAGCTCCAGGTCCAATTCTCGGGCGTGGCATTAATTTGAGCCATGACATCGTCAAGACAATGGAGAAAGCGCTGTTCGATTTGCTCAGCAGAGAATTGATAGAGCGGGTCAATGCTCGTAACTTGCCCGCCCGCAAAGGTGAGTTCTGCATTGAAGCTAGCGGGTCCGCTACCGCAGTCGAGAATAGTGCGCTGCTGGTCACGACGAGACAGGCCAAACATGGCCTGATATTCATCGAGAGAGCGACCAAAAGGAATCACTTCGGACAGATTGAGACTCAGAGCGAAAGAGCTAGAGAGATAGGCCGGGCTGAGTTTTATTGGTAATACCGTTGCTCTAGCCAAACTCTAACTTCGTGAGCAGTCGCAAAATCATGAGTCTGCTGGCGATGGGGGTCGTAGACGCTGTAATGGTCATGCCCCTGGGCATCACGCCACCATTTCACTTGGGGTTGGCTGTCCGCAGTAAGGCATTGATAGAGAGTCTCTCTCAGCTGCCTGGCGAAGCTGCTGGATTTTGCGACAAGGGCCTTGAAAAGCTGGGACGACACAGGGGGAACTGTAGGTTGGATCTGCCTGGGGGAAACCGCGACCTTAGAAGATGCTGCAATTACCTCGGATTGCTCTGGCGAGGAATTAGAGGCGCTGGCATGAAAACCTCCCATGATGGAAACCTCCTGAGTTGGATTTGGGTGGGTCTGAGGCCATTGTGGCGAGCTTTTCAATGCCATAACAGATGCAGTCAAGCTAAATTGTAATGAGTACAGAAAGGGTTTATAGAACTGTTATGCAGCCTCTATGCCGAACTGTACTCCTTACTCATCCGCTCCTCCTTGCTATTGCATCTAAGGCCCCATGCAGCTCCCCCCTATTACGGAACAGACTGATCGCAATCTCTATCAACAGGTTGCAGATCGCATGGAGGCTGCTATTCAGGAAGGAACGCTCCAGCCCGGAGATCGCCTCCCGTCCGTACGCAAACTCCATCGCCAACTCACCGTCAGCATTTCAACGGTGCTAGAGGCCTATCGCTTACTCGAAGACCGAGGCCTAATTCAAGCCAGACCTCAATCGGGATACTACGTCAAAGCAACGGCCCTCTCCTCTGCACCGGAGCCCATGCCCTATGCACCACCGGGCCAAGCCAGGCAGGTCGATAATTCCCTCGCCTTCCAGCTAATGCAGGCCGTGCGCCAGCCCGGAGCAGTCCAGCTCGGCGCAGCCATACCAGCCATGGAATTGCTCCCCCTGAAGGCCCTCAATCGCCTCATGGGCCAGGTCTTGCGGGATGACCCGGTGCTCGCCCATTCCTACGATGTGCCACCGGGCTGTGAGCCCCTACGCCAGGCTGTAGCGCGACGATTGATGGATGCAGGTTGCAGCATTTCACCCGAGCAGATCGTGACCACCAATGGGACATTCGAAGGAGTCTATCTGTCGCTAATGGCCGTGACTCAGCCAGGAGATACTGTGGCGATTGAATCTCCGACTTATTACGGTCTGCTCGAAGCCCTAGAAAGCCTCCATCTCAGCGCTCTGGAATTGCCGACCAATCCTCGTGACGGCCTTTGCTTAGAAGCCCTGGAGACCGCCCTGAAGCGTCAACAGGTCCAAGCCTGTGCCATTGTTTCCAACTTTAGTAATCCCCTGGGTAGCTGCATGGACGATGGAAAAAAGCAGGCGCTAGTGGCGTTGATGAATCGCTACGACACTCCACTGATCGAAGATGACATCTACGGTGACTTGCACTTTGGCCCCACGCGCCCCAAGGCCATCAAAGCGTTTGATACCCAGGGGCTAGTCCTTTATTGCAGTTCCTACAGTAAGACCCTATCCCCCGGGCTTCGCATTGGCTGGACCTCGCCGGGGCGTTACCAAAGCAAGGTGGAGCAGCAGAAGTGGGTGATGAATCAGACCACGGCGATCGCCCCTCAACTCACTGTGGCAGCCTTTCTAGCCAACGGCGGCTATGACCGGCACCTCAGACATCTCCGGCGGCTCTATCAGGCCCACATGGCAAAGATGACCCAGGCCATTTGCGAATACTTTCCCCTACAAACGCGGCTGACTCGCCCGAGCGGGGGCCATGTCTTGTGGGTAGAGCTTCCCCAAGAATGCAGTGCCATGGAATTGCATAAAGCAGCGCTAGAGCGAGGGATCAGCATCGCGCCGGGGGTAATTTTCTCCCCCTCCCGCAGCTATGAGAATTGTTTGCGACTCAATACCAGTGAGCCTTGGAACCCCAAGCTTGAACGGGCCATCGTGACCTTAGGACAATTGATTCAAGCCCAGCAAACTTAAGCCAATGCGAAGGCTGGTCTCGCATGTCACGAAGAGGAATCAGGCCTAATTCGATTTATTTCCATGCATTAGGAGAGGGATGCAGGCAAGATTCGATTAACGATGCCATCCACAGACTGTTTCAAGGCACGCTTGCGACGCCACTTCTGGAAGCGGCGATCGTATTCCTCACCCTTAAGAGCGTAGGTGCGTCTACCCTCCATGGTCAGTCCCAACCCCCAGCCAACAATGACATAGAGCGAAAATCCTAATCCGCCCCCAGCCATTAGATCCAGTGCCACTAAAAAGCCATTGACGATGAGGTATTTGGTGCTGCTTTGTTTGAAGCGCTGCTGACGGTAAAGGTCAAACTGTTCTTCTAGCCCCATCTGGTCCTTGCGCAGCAGCCAGGCCCGTTCAGCTTCATCCAACTCTTGGGCAGAAAAGCCCATTTCATCAGCGATTTCGAGCAGTTGAGACCGGCTCAGGTCATCTTGCTCGTGGGTTTGGCGCGCGATCGCTAGGCGAAGAATTTGCTGAACGTCATCTTGACTGTACTGATTGCCCATGGGGATTCACGAATGGGGAACGACTGGAACTCAAGCGCATTGAATCTCTAAGCCAGTCTATCGAAAAGCTTTCTTATTTAAGTTTGGCATACCTTTCTCTTCTTTTGAGTAGGGTTCGCCGATAATCGGGGGCGGATTTCCCACCGAGCATCAACGCTTGAGTTGCATCAACGAAATGGGATTGAAGGCCCTTGAAGCCAGAAATCGATACAAAACTTGAGAGATTCCAGGGAATGCTAAAGATTTTTTGTAAGACATCTACCACTGGAAACCATTCCAGAGTAAGCGCTTTGGCTTAGAGGTGATTCAGATCACTAGGCAATGTAGCGTACGAAACGACCAATTGTGACGTATAACAGTCATATTGTAGATGGCTCAACTTTAGCCGAGTCATCAACAGGGAACACACAGTTAACCGGCAAAACCTTTTTTAGGGTTTGCCGGTTTTTTTTGTTTCAAGCTGCTTTATCTATTGCGACTCATTCGAAATGGAGCAGTTCACCTCCAAATCAATGGCGGAATCAGCCATTTATCGTAGGCTACCCATGGTGTTCCGCCAGGTCAGCTCTTTGCAAAGCGTTTCCAAAGCCCGTTGTTCTTCGTGACGAAACAGTTGAAATGCAATGAGCCCCTGCAGAACCTGCTCGGTTAGGTCAGTGGCAAAGCTGCCGCCATACCGTAAAAGTAGGTTGTAATAGCGAAATTGTGGGTTCCCATCACCATCCAAATGGAAGCGATAAATTTCGTCATCGCTCATGCAGGCCGCAGGGGCGTTGACCGGCACCACTTCTCGAGGGATTCCCTGCTCACCATGAATCGTAGCCCCTTCTCCTTCTAACTTGCCAATGAGAACAATTCCCAAGAGGGTTCGGGTTTCATTGATCAGATCTGGAGCAAAAACAGGGTCTGGCTCACTGGACAGTCGAGGTCCATTGTTCAAAAACATCGGGTTGAGCAGCTGGGAGTTATAAACAATGCCCACGACCGGGTTGCGATCGCCATTCCCCAGCTTCACGAAGCTACCAAAGCCACAATCATCGGGCTCTGGGGGATGACCCACACTCATGCGATCGTGCAGCTGCACCACATAGTCGCAGTGGGAATTGGACTTGACGACTTTGCCCAGCTCAAGGCAATCGTGGCCCGCTGCATCCTGGAGAAAGACCATTGGCTAAATTCCATCGACTATCGCAATAGCACAAGTGTACCTACGAAAAGCTTTGGAAAATGGAATTTAGAAGAATTAACTTCAGACCAATGCTGCGTTACGGGCAGGGTCTCTCCGCCCATAACGCTATGAATCTAGACATTGCCAGAGCAGACTCTGCCCCTAGGTAGGATGTTCAAACGGCCAGGCACTGAGAATTTACAGCAGATCTTGGTACTTAGGATTCTCGCGAATTTGCTTGAGCAACGGCTTGATCTCCTGGGTCCGAGCCTTATCCACAATCAGAGTGGCCTTTCCAGCTCGCACAACCACAACATCCTTAAGACCAATGGTGGCCACTAGCTCACCGTCATCCTGGGTGTAGAGGATGCAGCCATCGCTATCTGTGTTGACATGCTGGCAAAGTTCAACATTGTTGTCAGATTCTTGCTTGAGCAACCGCTCGATCGCATTCCAATCCCCCAGATCATCCCAACCAAAGGTAATGGGCACCACACAGGCCCGGTCGGTTTTCTCCATCAAGGCATAGTCGATGCTCAGCTTGGTCAAGCTGGGATAGGCATCAACGCCCTTTTCCTCCAGAGGCCCCATGATTTCAGGAGCATGGGTGCGCAGCTCAGCGAGGGCTGTGGCGATCTGGAAGATGAACATGCCACCGTTCCAGCTGAAGCGACCACTGTCGATGAATTCTTGGGCCTTGGGCGCATCGGGCTTTTCAGTAAAGCGGCTGACCTTGTGGGCAGGCAAGCCACCAAACTCTCCCAAGGCATCGCCCTGCTCGATGTAGCCGTAGCCTGTGGAAGCAAAGGTGGGCTTGATGCCAAGGGTGGCGATCGCCCCCTGCTTGGCACTCAGCTCCGCAGCAGCATTGACGGTCTCGAAGAACGCTTGCTCGTCTTCAATCCAATGATCCGCAGGGAAAAAGCCCAAAATAGCCTCTTCGCCATAATGCTTCGCAGCTTCCAGGGTCGCCCAAGCAACGGCTGGGGCAGTGTCCTGGGCCTGGGGTTCCACCAGCAAATTGCGTTCAGGCATTTCTGGTAGTTGCTCGCGCACGCCCTCAGCGAGGTGAGAAGCCGTCACAACCCAGACATCCTCCCAGCTACCGGTCATCCCCTTAAGGCGCTCAGCAGTGGCCTGAAGCAACGTTTTGCCACTCCCGTCTAAGCTCAAAAATTGCTTGGGATACTCGCGGCGGCTCAGAGGCCAGAAGCGTTCGCCTTTACCACCAGCCAAAATCATAGGAATGACTCGGCTGCTTTGAACCACACTGCTGCCCATATCGTGAAACCTTCCTTTGCTGCTTGGAGTCTACTGAATTAACAATGCCCAGGATGGAGGCTCGATCAAGCTTGTTCTATACGACCATGACCCAAGACTGGCTTAGCCTACCCCAAGTCGGTCAGTCGGCATGGGCTCGCTCAGAACAGAACCTCTGAAGCCTTACCCAGCGAGCAAATTTTGAGACCAATCCCCGTCAAACAATGCAGCCTAGCCATTGAGAATGTCTGGATTGGACCTGACCTGCAATGAAGAAGGGGATATAGTAAGAACAGTTAAGGAATATAAACCCAAAGCAATTTAGCTTAATAAACGAAATTGACAAAAGCTGATTAGATTCTTTATCGAACCCAGGTTAGCTGAAGACTTTTGCCATGGGCAGCGAAAGTTGTATAAACCCAAGAGAGCTGGTTAGTGTATCTAGAGTGACCTTCAGCTTGACTAGGAGAGTCAAGGTAATTATTCCTGATTAATCCTTACCCAAAGCGAAACAGGGAGAATGCACCTTTCTCAGTAGAGGGCTCAACCCCTGGCCTCAGAGAGTCGCTTTATTTACATTTGAATCCAGTCCAGACTACGGAAATGCGCGATCTGTGAATCAATCCGCTTCGGCCCAGCAACCCTCTACTCTCAAAAAACTTTTTTGGCGTTCGACCTACGCCACCTGTGCCGTGCTGGCCGCTTCCGTAGGGATTGCGACTTCCCTTTGGCTCCCCTTGCCCAGTCCAAGCATTGCTGGGGAAAACGGTGAGGAAATTCTCAAGGAAGGGGGGTTATTGCGCCCCCTGGCGAGACCGGTCAATGTCCTGGTTATGGGCATTGATGAAGTGCCCGATGTAGAGCCGGGCTCAGAAGAAAGCTTTTCAGGTCGCAGCGATACGATGTTGCTGCTCCATTTAGACCCTGGTAGCGAACAGGTTTCGGTCCTATCCATTCCCCGCGATACCCAAGTTGAAGTACCGGGATATGGACGCACCAAGGTCAACCATGCCAACTGGATGGGCGGGCCTGCTTTGGCTCGGGAGGTGGTCACCCACAACTTTAACGAGGTAGAAGTTGACCGCTATCTGCGAGTCAATACAGGAGCTTTTCGAGCAATTGTGGATGCGATCGGGGGGGTGCGGGTCTTTGTTCCCAAAGACATGTACTACGTCGATAACACCCAAGGCTTGGAGATTGACCTTAGAGAAGGTTGGCAGACCCTGGATGGCGATGAAGCTGAGCAGTTTGCCCGGTTCCGCAATGACTCCTATGGCGATATTGGTCGGGTTCAGCGTCAGCAAACCCTGTTGAAAGCCCTGCGTAAGCGTTTCACCAATCCAACGATCGTGGCGCGCCTACCTCAGCTACTCAACATTGCCCAGGACTATACCGACACCAACCTCAGCGGCGATGAGCTAATGGCTCTCATCCGCTTTGGTCTCCAGCTTGAACCTGCCGAGATGCAGATGGTCATGCTACCGGGTCGGGCCAGTGAGTATGGAGAATTCAATTCCAGCTACTGGATTATGGATGAGTTTAAACGGGACGACATCTTGTCTTCCTATTTCAATGTGGAGCCCCAGAGTCGCTGGGCCCAGGACGATCGCAGTTGGGATAATGTTTCCAGCAGCCAATCGCCTTATGATGTGGCGATCGCAGTTCAAAATGCCTCGACCTATGCAGATCAGGCCTACCACATGGCCGATCACCTAAGGGAGCTAGGCTTCAGCTCGGTCTATGTGGTTAATGACTGGCCCGATATTGTCGAAGAAACTTCAATCATCGTTCAACAGGGCGACTTAGATGCCGCCAAGCTGGTAGAGCGTCGCCTATCCCTTGGCCAAATTGACTCAGCCTCTACAGGACATTTGGAATCAGAGCTGACGATCCGAGTTGGAAGTGATTGGGAATCACCTTCTTGGTAAAGCCCCGGTAGGCAATGTTCTGACCATCAGCAATGAAAGGCTTCTCGCACTGTCGGGAGGCCTTTTTGCGATCAATCCGAAACCGGCTCGCTAGCCGAGAGTGAGGAGCAAAATTTCAACTTTATACGGAATTCCAAAAGTTCTTATGTACTATTTCTAGAGATTGACTCCTCAGCCAATCTTGAGTCCAGGGGCGCCATTGACGAAGCAATCAATCGCCATCCCAGGAAAGAATAGCCACATGACCTACAGCCTTCGCGTTGCTGACTTGCCTGCATCGGAGCGCCCCCGAGAGAGGCTGATTTCGGATGGAGTGCGCGTACTATCCAATGCAGAGTTATTAGCCATCCTGCTACGCACGGGGCAAGGGCCGGGAAAGCTCTCCGCAGTGGGGCTGGGGGAGTATATCCTCCACAGCCTGGGGCAGAACGAGCGCGACCCCATGGCGGTGCTCAGAGAAGCTTCCATAGCGGAACTGACAACCGTGCTGGGAGTAGGTCCTACAAAGGCCTGCACAATCTTGGCGGGCCTAGAGTTGGGCAAGCGAGTGTACCAATCTCGTCCTTTGGAGCGTTTACCCCTAGAAAGTCCAGAAGCCGCCGTGGCCTACCTGGCTTCAGACTTGATGTGGGAAAGCCAGGAGCATTTTGCCGTGCTGATGCTGGACATCAAAAACCGACCCATTGGAAATCAGGTGATTACCGTGGGCACGGCAACGGAAACCTTGGCGCACCCCAGGGAGATTTTCCGAGAAGTGATTCGCAATGGCGCAACTCGGGTGATTGTGGCTCACAATCACCCTTCTGGGAGCGTCGAGCCTAGCGCCGAAGACATTAATCTGACGGGGCAGTTACTCCATGGAGCACAGATTTTGGGTCTGCCCCTATTGGATCATTTGATCTTGGGTGGAGGCTCGTTTCGCAGTCTCCGCCAATCCACAGACCTTTGGGAAGACTACCCCCAAGGTATTTAGCCCAGCGCATCATCATACGCCATCAGAAGTCTGGCTTGCTCAAGCCCTGACTCAATCTAAAAGGACATTTGATGACCTATATCAGACCTTTGAGGAAAAAGACGTTGATAAAACTTGCATACTTCTGATGACACCCGTCGTCGCCATCAAAAAGACTGAAAACGCTCATCACTGCGTAAGTCAGACAGTTTGAAGCTAAAAAGCCACTGACGGTACTCTAGGTCGTAGACCTTTTCCTGAAGATTCTCTGTTAAGAGCGCGAGGTAGGTCTCTCGCTGACGCAGCAGAACTGCTGTGTGGTGACCGCTGGAAGCACGGGCAAAACCAAAACTGTCAAAGTTTAGCGAAGACATCAGCAACCAGCGCAGCCCCAATAGCTGAAAAACAAGTTGCTCCCAATTTTCCAGGCTGTTCTGGGAAGTGGTGAAGTATTCCTGGGGGAGTCCATTGCTATCAAACAAGACTGCCCCCGTGATGTGGGCTTGGTAGTTATAACTCTCAGAATGCAGTGGGCGATCGCGAGGTAACAACGTCCCTTCCAGCAGGGAAGGAGCGGGAGGCGGCGCCATAGGAGACCTTTTGAGCTGACTTTGGGAAAGCCCTGTCGCCACCACTGGCAAGGGTGGGCGATCTCGATTAACGGAAGTGGAAGAAACCTGCGTCACCATGGCAGCAAAGGAATCGTGAGCGAATGGAATTAGCTCTCCAGAGCAAGGGCCTTGGCAAGGGGGTTGCCTCAGGAAACTTTACGGATGGAGATGCACGGCCTGAGCGGGGGGACTCACGGTACTAGAAACAAAAACACCCGGATCTTGGTGTTTTTGGGTGCTGTAGTTGCAGCAACCAGCGATAAAGTTAGATTTCCCAAAACACCTTGGGGGCTATAGGTTTGAGGCATCATCGTTCAGATTGAAGATGACTGAAAAGCGAGGAAAGCCACAAAGATATGGGGCCATGGCGACAGCTCCGGTGTGACTAGAGATTATGGCTCTGCAAAGAGGTCTGGTAGCTCGACTTGGCCTTGATGCTCACATTCAAAATCACGATCAACCCAATCTTCCAAAACAACTTGGTCGAGACGTACTAGCCCCTCACACTCAGGACTGTACAGCTGACTGATTAAAGCCCAAGCCAGTCCGCGCGACCAATCCAAGAGGGTTTTCAACCGAGATTCTTGATTGCCAGGGCGCCCGGTCTCCGCCACTGGAGTTGGGCTGAGCCAAAGCCCATGGCTACCCAAGATAATTCGTCCCAGTCCTGTCGCTCTCAACTGATGGGTGCCGGAAGTCATGAGCTGAATATGATGGGCCCCCCAACTTTTCATAATGGGCAGGCTGAAGCGATAGTTACCCAATGTTGAGGTTGCGCAGGATTCCAACCAGATTTTCGACTTGGGGTCCGCATCACCCAGCTCCGTCATAGAAGCTGAAGCTTCCCGCTCAAAAATGGCCCAGACGCAGGGAACGGGAGAGCCCGCAGAGATCAAAATCGGCAGTTGGGAATTGTCACGAGCCAGCTCTGCTGCTGCCATTTCCCGGCGAATACTACCGCCCAACACCAATACGGCATCGATAGGCTGATGGGCAGCTTGGTAGAGCTGAATGCTGCGGTGGAGGAGCAAACCCATCACCAATGCCAGGAGGGCAATAGAGCAGTATTGGCGAGTTTGGCGGAACTTTTGTACTGGGGGCAAGGGTCTAAAGAGAATGGCATGGGGGAAGCGGCGATCGCCTGGCTTCTCCTATGTAGGTGAAGCTGCAACTGCTTTCACACGCTTGTTATCCTAAATCGGATAATTTTGCGTGGCCGTTTTAAGCTGATCCATTAACCCGAGCCTCGAAGAACGATTAGCTTTGCGTTGATCGTAAGTTGGATTTTCAACCGGCGAACTGACCTGAAGGCGACCACCTGAACTCAGTGAGCTTCATCCACCTTATGGAACTGGCACAGCCCCATGGGGTTCTGAGAAATTTCCTTTTAACCTGGGAGAGCATCTGGTCAAAATGCTGAACTATTGCCGATTTCGGTGCATTTCTTCAACATTTCTCAGATAATTCTTATGTGAACGGTTCACGCTTGCTACGTAACGTAATGCCGTTACTTATGTCACTCGACATCATTAGTTCAGGCATTACAATTCTACCTAAGTCGCTTCTGCTAGCAGAATACACATGAAGCTATTCAAATCCTTTTCACCCACCCAAGCGATGCTGTTTGCGGGAGCGATCGCAACAACGTTCTCTGTCTCACTGCTCGCACCGGGTAGTTCTGTTCGAGCAGCTTGGCAAGAAAGTCCCAAGGCGATCGTCGATCAGGCTTGGCAGATTGTGAATCGGGAATATGTTGACCCGTCATTCAACTCTCAAAATTGGCAAGAGGTCCGTAGTGACTTGCTGCAAGAGGATTACAGCACTCGCGAAGACGCCTATGAGGCCCTCCGCACAGCTCTCAAGAGTCTTGAGGATCCCTACACACGCTTCATGGACCAGAAGCAGTATGAATCCCTGACCAACCAAACCTCTGGTGAACTCTCTGGTGTGGGCATGCGTCTCACTCAGGATGAAGATACCAAGATTCTCACGGTCTCAGCTCCCATCAGAAACTCGCCCGCCATGGCGGCTGGGGTCAAGGCAGGCGACCAAATCCTCAAGATCAATGGCGTTCCCACCCAGGGGATGACCGTTGAAGAAGCTGCAGAAAAGATTCGTGGCGAAGTCGGTACCAGTATTAGCCTGGAATTCCGCAGCGAAGGCCGCAAGGTTGTGCGCAAGCTCACCCGCGCTCGCATTGAGATTCCCAGCGTTGAGCACAGCGTCCGCCAAGAAGATGGCGCTCGCGTGGGCTACATTCGCCTCAGCCAGTTCACCGCCCACGCCGCAGAAGAAATGCAGGCTGCCATTAAGGATCTGAATTCAGAAGGTGCTGATGCATTTGTCCTCGACCTGCGGGGTAACCCCGGTGGTCTTCTCTATGCTGGCATTGACATTGCTCGCATGTGGCTGAAAGAAGGAGAAATTGTTCAAACCGTAGATCGGGAAGAGCGAGAGGAGCACATCAAGGCAGACAACTCTGCTTTGACAGATCTTCCCTTGGCCGTTTTGGTGGATAAGGGCTCTGCGAGTTCTAGCGAAATCTTGACTGGCGCATTGCAAGATAATGAGCGGGCCATCGTTGTGGGCAGTCCAACCTTTGGCAAGGCATTGGTGCAATCCCTCCATCCCCTATCTGATGGTTCTGGCATTGCAGTGACCATTGCCCATTACTACACCCCCAAGGGGACAGACATCAGCAAGAAAGGCATTAGCCCTGACGTTGAAGTGGCTTTGTCCAAGGATGATCAAGAGCGCCTAGCCAATGACCCTGATGCCATTGGCACAATTGAAGATCCTCAATATGCAAAAGCACTTGAACTAATTCGCGAGCAACTTTAGGAACTGATTGCTCTTTTCTAAACGGATCAAAAAGGAGCCGAGGTACGCTGTACCTCGGCTCCTTTTTGATGAGAGAGCATTGAAATCTCCCCAGCTCAGAAAAGCAGAATTAGCTCACCATAGCCCTAGGCCACTATATGGATTTGGCTTAGCCAGGCTCACGATAATCTCGTCTACAACAGGATGAATCTCATCGAAGCTTTCATGGTCAGAATCCACCAGTTCATCCCCTAGAACTTCTCTCAATGCTTGGGTTTGGTGGGTATCTTCGGGGGTGGGTTGAAGGCGAACGATTAACTGAGAGTCATAGCTATCAAGAGTGGTGCCTTCTAGCATGACGGTACCGCCATAATCCCAAGCAAAACCAGAGAGTTGAAATGGGCCTAGGACTGCTTCTAGTTCCTCAATCGACATGCCGGGCCGAATTCCTTCCGGAGTCCGCCACCCTGAGCCAATATCCCGAACCTCTGCCACTTGGGTGCGATCGGCGTCTGCCCAGACAATCGTGAAAGAACGATTCTGACTGAGCTCAACCCGAGTTCCAGGCCGGGCAAAGCCATCTCCCATCGGAGCTTCAACGTCAGCAAGACGTGCTGGGTCAAAAATTTTGACCAGGTCGTCATGGCTCGTATCGGCAGTAACCGGACCTACAGAGCGACCGGGGATAATTAGGGGATCAAAGGCTGAATGCAGCGTAGTGGAAGGCACTGGCTCAAGCACTTTGCTAGCCTGTAACCCAGGGCTTGGGAGGGCAGTAGACAAGCTATTGAAGCTTTGGGCCTGCTGGGGGGTACCGCTGCTTTGAAGATCAATCCCCACCCCAATAGCCAACAGGGTCATGACCATGGTGGAGAGTTTTAGCATAGTCGTCTTCATGGCAGAGATGCTGTTGAGCTGAAAGCGTCAATCAAGCGAGAGTGGTCGAGAAAGTCTTTAAGAATAAGAAGTAAGCGGAACACGCCTATTAATAGTGAGAGCACCTCTTGCCTTAGCAAGTGGGGCGTTTAAAGGGGTGGACTTTTAGGAGGGGAAATAATGCCCAAAGAAGCCAATGCCACATATATTTGGAGTTGAGGAGCCAACTCCAAATATCCAATAATCTGTAATAGTAAAAGCCCTGAAAGCCTCTGGTATTGAGTATTTTGCCGGATGTCTTAGCATTCGCCAAGATGGCGAAGACCCATGTATTGGCTCACCCCCTAAACGATCAGTAGGGGGCCGAACCTCTCCTTTGCCAAGAAAGACTCAAGCACCTGTAGCTTCAGCATTCATCTAGGAGAGACAAGTGATCCCGTAAAATCAGATTCAGTTGCCGTTACCATATAAGACTTCATCTCTTGCCGAAAGGATTCCGGTCACGGGAAAGACTTTGGAAATGGTTTTGAGGATGGTGTGGGGTCAGTATTAGAGATGCTCCCCACTCTAAAGTCAGTTCGTATTCGTTTTGTGTGAGCACCTGCCATGACCGCGATCTCTTCTCGCAATTTGCCCCTGCCTGAGCTGGCTAAGCAGACTCGCCGAGCTGCTCAGCAATTGGCGGCGCTTTCTACGGAACAACGCAACCAGGCTTTGGAGGCGATCGCCCAGGCCCTAGAGGCAGCTCAAGCCGATATTCAGGCTGCGAACCGCGCGGATCGCGAGATTGCGAAAGTCGAACAAATTTCAGCCGCACTCTATGCCCGACTGAAGCTGGAGGGGGCTAAGTTAACCGGGGCGATCGCCGGGGTACGAGACGTGGCTCGCCTTGCTGATCCCATTGGGCAAGTCCAGATTCAACGACGCATCGATGATGGGCTAGTCTTACGCCGCTTGGCCTGTCCCGTAGGGGTTTTAGGGATCATCTTTGAAGCCCGGCCCGATGCGGTAATTCAGATTGCTTCCCTCGCCATCAAGTCCGGCAATGGCGCCATCATGAAAGGAGGTCGGGAGGCGGTGCGATCTTGCAAGGCGATCGTCCAAGCCATCCAAACCGGGCTGAGAAATGCTGGGATTGATCCCGCAGCGATTCAACTCCTTACAAGTCGCTCTGAAATTGCCGAGCTGCTGAAGCTTGATCGGGATGTGGATTTGATTATTCCTCGGGGCTCAAATTCCTTTGTTCAATATGTTCAGGACAACACCCGCATTCCCGTACTGGGCCATGCCGATGGCATTTGTCATCTGTATTTAGATGAAACGGCAGAAGTTGAAAAGGCAGCTCGCATTGCCTTTGATGCCAAGCATCAATATCCTGCAGCTTGCAATGCCATCGAGACCCTGTTAGTTCATTCAAGTTTGGTTGAGACTCTGTTGCCGAAGGTCTTTAATGCCCTGCAAAACGTGAAGGTTCAGCTGCGCTGTGATGAGCGGGTCCGGGCAGCTTTGGGTGAAGCCTATAAACTAGAAGCCGCTACCGAAGAAGACTGGACCACCGAGTACAGCGATCTCGTTCTAGCGGTGAAAGTCGTAGACAGCCTAGATGAAGCAATTGATCACATCAATTACTATGGCTCCCACCATACCGATTGCATTGTGACTGAAAATAGCGAAGCAGCTCAGACCTTCATGAGCCGGGTTGATAGCGCTGGTGTGTATCACAATTGTTCTACTCGCTTCGCCGACGGTTTTCGCTATGGCTTTGGTGCGGAGGTCGGCATTAGCACGCAGAAGCTACCGCCTCGGGGGCCTGTGGGATTGGAGGGCCTCGTGACCTACAAGTACCAAATGGTGGGCGATGGCCATGTGGCAGCCAGCTATGTGGGAGAAAATGCCAAGCCCTTCCTCCATGAGGATTTTTAGTCGGGAGTCATGGTTTATGGGCTGCACGATTAGTGCCTGCTCAACCATGATAAATTCCCGATCTCGGAACTTTGTTTATTTTCTGAACCTGTCGCCCGCAGCCTTCTCTCCCCTATGGATCAGCTCCACATCAATGACCTCCGTTGCTACGGCTACACGGGGTATTTACCAGAGGAAACCCGACTGGGGCAGTGGTTTGAAGTGAGTCTGACGCTGTGGCTGGATCTAACCGCAGCATCCCAGAGCGATCGCCTCGATGACACCGCAGACTATCGCCAGGTCATCGAAGCAGTGCGCGATGTCATTGAACAGCAAGTCTTTAAGACAGTCGAGCGGTTGGCAGGGGCGATCGCTCAAACCTTGCTAGAACTCAACATTTGTCAGCAAGTGAAAGTGCGCCTGACCAAGGTCTCACCGCCAATCCCAAACTTTAGCGGCTCAATTACGGTTGAACTAACCCGTTCCCTCAGCTAGAAGCTCTGCCTCAAAACAACCGCTGCTCCAAGGCAAAACCAACGAACGGGAAGCCCTAGCCTTAACTGTCTTGAGCCGTATCATTTTCCGTGGGCAAGGCCATCATCTCTGCGGGATGGCAATCAATTTCAATATTGAAAATAGACCCCTTCGGTTCATTGGGCTGCACGTAGATCGTCCCACTATGGGCTTCAATCGCCATTTTGCAAAACGCCAATCCTAAGCCCGTTTGCTTGACTCCTGTAACAAGGTTATCCACCTCAAACTTCTGGAACAAACGTTCCTGGAGATCAGGACTCACGCCTGGCCCTTGATCAATGACTTGAATGCGCAATCGTTTTTGGTGGGGATAACTGACTCGAACCGTGATGGTGCTGTCTTGATTGGAAAACTTAACTGCATTGCTTAGCAGGTTATCAACCACGCGACGAATCAGGAGGTTGTCAGCAAGAACCGCTGTCGACTCTTGGGGCAGCTCAGTGACAATGTCGATAGAGCGTTGCTTAGCAAAAAGCTGGAAATCCTCGATCGCCTCTTGAAGCATTTCAGCAACATCGAGATCTTGAAGTCGCAGTGCCATGCGATCCGACTTCAGTTTTCCTAGCATCAAGACGCTGTCAATCATGCATTGCAAGCGATTAATCGAAGCCAGAATGCGCTTGACCTGTTTCTTCGGCAGCGGCTCCTCAACCACTCGGTCCAGCACTGATGTGGACATGGCAATACTCGTGAGCGGGCTACGCAGGTCATGGACCATCATGTGAGCCAAGTCATCCTGCAGATCAACAAGATAATGGAGACGCTCATACTGGCGGCGAATGCGCAGCATCGCCCGAATCCGGGCTCGAAGCTCTACCCCATCCACGGGCTTAGAAATAAAATCATCGGCCCCCGCAGCGAGACACTTATCTAGGTCTTCACTACCACTGAGCGCTGTAATGGCAATGATGGGGATATGCTGCCATTCGCTGTGGTTCTTGATGCGTCTGGCTAAGTCATAGCCATCCATTTCAGGCATCATGATATCCAACAGGATGACATCAGGATCATGGAACTGGAGATATTCCAATGCGGCTTTCCCGCTGGCAACATAGCTCAGCTCATAGGGCTCACGAGATAGAAGAACTTCAATCACTTTGAAGTTCTCACTTTGATCATCAACAATTAGAAGCTGGGGAACCATAACAAATAATCAGTTGCTCATGTCGCTTGGCTCGTAGGGATATTTCTACCCAGTTCACAAGTGAAGTAGCTTTTCTGCCTTCTTTATGTAGCTCGACTTACGCACCCCAGTGACTAAATTTTACCGGCGAAATTTAAATTTCAAAGGGATGTTACAGCAATTTATATTTTCATACATTCAATCTAAGTGAGAAATGATAGCTCGTTTAATCGCTATTTTGCCATAAAGGAAAAGGCCAGGTCTTAATAGACCTGGCCTTTTCCTTTATCCAGACTTCTGTGCAAATGATTTAGACGGTCAGTACAGCAGGCTTCAAATTGAACTTTTTCAAGACGCGCTCTGCCATTTGGGCAGGCGTCAGCCCTAAATCAATCATGGATTCGTTAACCGCTGCATGATCCACCAGGAGGTCAGGAATGCCTAGACGGAGCATGGGAACCTGGGTGTCTGAGTCGACCATCGCTTCGGCGATCGCGGAACCAAACCCACCCTGTAGGCATCCCTCTTCCATCGTCACCACCTTCCCGATGCTCTGGGCGAGGGGCAGGATGAGGTCAGTGTCGAGGGGCTTGACGAAGCGTGCATTAATGACCGTGGCCTCTACGCCATGCTCGCTGAGAATTTCAGCCGTTTGCAAGGCTGGGTTCACCATGGAACCATAGGCTGCAATCAGAACATCGTCACCCTGACGGAGAATTTCGCCTTTGCCAATTTCTAAAGGCTCCCAACCTTCTTCCATAAGGGGCACACCGTAGCCACTACCTCGGGGGTAACGCAGCGCGATCGGGCCTTGGGTGTGGTTAATCGCAGTCACCACCATGCGCTGGAGTTCTGCCTCATCCTTGGGAGCCATGACCGTAAGGTTGGGGATATGGCGCAAATAGGCAATGTCGTAAGCCCCTTGGTGGGTGGGGCCATCGGCACCGACGATGCCAGCCCGATCAATCGCGATGACAACGGGCAGCTTTTGAATGCAGACGTCATGGATGATTTGATCGAAGGCGCGCTGAAGGAAAGTCGAGTAGATGGCTGCCACAGGACGCATGCCTTCGCAGGCCATACCCGCAGCAAGGGTCATCGCATGTTGCTCAGCTATGCCCACGTCGACATATTGCTCGGGGCAACGTTTTTGCAAAGTGGTGAGGCCTGTCCCTGTTGCCATGGCAGCGGTAATGCCCATGACTTTAGGATTGTCCTCGGCAATTTTGGTTAAGGTCTCAGCAAAGACTTTGGAATAGCTGGGGGGCTTGGGTTTATTCGAAGGCTTGGATTTACCGGAGGTCAGGTCAAAGGGAGACTGGGCATGGTAGCCCACTTGGTCTTTCTCGGCGATCGCATAACCTTTACCCTTGGTCGTCGCCACATGGACCAATACAGGGCCAGTGATTTCGTGGGCTTCCTTGAAGGTGTTAACCAGCTCTTCTAAGTTGTGGCCATCCACAGGCCCCACATAGGTAAAGCCCAGCTCCTCAAAGACGGCACCGACCTTGGATACTGCGAGGCGCTTAACCCCTTCCTTGAAGCGGTTTAGTTCGGGCATCGAATCGCTCACAAAGGGCAGCTGCTTGAGCTGGTCTTCGATGTTGTCCGAGAGGAACTGCATCGGAGGGCTGAGGCGAATCTTGTTGAGATAGCGGGGAATGGCTCCCACATTGGGAGAGATGGACATCTCATTGTCGTTGAGCACCACCATCAGGTTGGTGTTGGGCATGTGGCCCGCATGGTTAATCGCTTCTAAAGCCATGCCGCCTGTAAGGGCACCGTCACCAATAACGGAAACCACCTTGAAGTCATCTCCCTTGGCATCGCGGGCCATGGCCATGCCTAAACCGGCAGAGATGCTAGTGGAGGCGTGACCCGCACCAAAATGGTCAAATTTGCTCTCGCTGCGCTTGAGGTAGCCTGCAACGCCGTTCTTTTGACGCAGGGTGTGAAAATCTTTATAACGACCCGTTAGTAATTTATGGGGGTAGGCCTGGTGCCCCACATCCCAGATGACCTTATCGCGGTCCAAATCAAGGGTGTGATACAGCGCAACCGTTAGCTCTACAACGCCTAGTCCCGGTCCCAGATGGCCGCCGCTGGCTGCAACGGTATCCAGATGCTTCTCACGAATTTCTCGGCCAATTTGCTCAAGCTGGCTGAGGGAGAAGTCTTGCAGCTGGTTTGGGTGGGTCAGTTCGCTTAGGTGCATGCTTGCTATAACCCCTGAGGGGACTCAATCAAAAAGGAAGTTGTTATCTACAAAGGTAGAAATGCCAATTTCGCATCACAGTAGGCGTTTCCACCGAGTCGGTTCTTACTGACCCCCTCAAGTTGAGGATTAGATGTCAGGGAATACCAACTGTTTAGCGATCGCTTCTCTACTTACTCTAGTCGAAAGCGTGGGTTGATGCGGCCTAGGGAATCGGCCAACAGCTGTTACAGCCCCCGTTGGACATCAACCTTAAAGAAATGAGCCGTTGACAGAAGCAAGCTTCAATCACGGGCGATCGCCAAAGTGCCATTGCAGCCTTAGTCAGCAGACCTCACAATGCAATGCACCAGGATAGACGAAGCTATCCGGGTGCATTGAGGAGTTTTATTGACTTAGATTTTTTGATTTGAAGCAATGGGTTGCCATTTCTTCAGCCGCTTACCACATGGCCCGAACGGGCACAGGAGCCGGAGCCGGGGCTGGGGCGGGAGTCCTTTCAGTCGCTTCGGGAGCCTGGGCCACAGGAGCCTGGGTCGGAACAGTGGCAGGTGCGGTGGGAGGAACGACACCGGGAGATGGGTCCAGCTGAACAGCAGTGGCTTCAGTGGGAGTGGATGGCGGAGCAGGCTCTGCATCCAGCACGGCACCTTCACCCTGAACAAAAAAGTCTGCACTGGGGTTTTGGCTGGTCGTTTTAGCAGCGCTATCTGCAGCCGCTGGGGTCGCCTCATCTGCTGAATTGGTCGCATTCTGGCCCACTTGACGAGCACCGGACTGGGCAATGTTGTCTTGGGAATTAAGACCAGCGATGCCATTGCTGAGGGTTTCAGCGATGCTTGGCTCTTGCTCCTGGGTGAGTTGTTCGCCGGGCTGTTTGACGATTTTGCTGGCGTTGCCCAGGCTACTAATGCCGAGGATAGTTCCTAGGGCAGCGATGACGCCAAACAAGGCCGTAACTAGATTAGACAGTCGAAACATGCTTTCCCTTTGGCGATCGCCATCAACACCACGTGATTCTATCGATTTCCCGAATTAGGCCCCATTATAGGCAAGCATTTTAATTTTCTTCACAGGGGATTAAGCCAATGGGCCTGGGAAAGCCGCTGGGCTGGGACAGGTTTGGCCCAAACATTATTTCGATACGATGAAAAAGATAGGCTAACCCCGCTTTCAAGGGTCGCGAGGAGCCCTGTCTAGGCCCCAACGAATTGTGTCATCTTGGCCCCAGAAGCCGGTGTATTTGGTTACGGTTACATTGCCCAAAACGCGAGTTTGACAGGCCAATCGTTTGTGGCTAGAGGTCTCACGGCGGTGGGGCAGAAAGGCAAGACGCTGGTTTTCACGCCAGTTCCGGGGGCTGGTTTCACCGTCGACCTGGACAGCGCAGGTGCCACAACTGCCAATGCCGCGACAGTTGATCAATTTGGCCTTGCCGTTATGGAGGTCGATGCCCTGGTCGAGGAGCGCCCGGCGTAGGTTGGCTCCGCTTTCGCAGGTAAAGGTTTGACCAGCAGCGGTGATGGTGGGCATGGAAAGTTTTATTAGCGATCGCAACGGCTAAGCAAAGGATATAGGGAACATGACTGGAATGCCTCTGGACGTCTCTAGCGCTGAGCACCTGTGGATCTACGACACGACGCTGCGGGATGGCTCCCAGCGGGAGGGTATTTCCCTATCCATTGCCGATAAGCTCCGCATTGCCCGGGAGCTGGATCGTTTGGGCATTCCTTTTATTGAAGGGGGCTGGCCAGGGGCCAACCCGAAGGATGTGCAGTTCTTTTGGCAGCTCCAGCAGCAGCCCCTGAACCAGGCGGAGGTAGTGGCTTTTTGCTCGACGCGGCGGCCTGGGGTGAAGGCGGAAGATGATGATTTTTTGCGGGCGATTCTGGCGGCAGGCAGTCGCTGGGTGACGCTGTTTGGCAAGTCCTGGGATTTGCATGTGACGGACAGCCTCAAGGTGCCCCTGCCGGAGAATGTGCAGATTATTGATGACAGTATTCGTTATCTGATCAGCCAGGGGCGACAGGTGATTTATGACGCGGAGCATTGGTTTGATGGCTATAAGGCCAATCCAGGCTATGCCTTGCAAACCCTGGAAGTGGCTGCCAATGCTGGGGCAACTTGGTTGAGCCTGTGCGATACCAACGGCGGAACGCTGCCCCAAGAAATTGGCGAGATTGTGGCAGCGGTGCGAGACCATCTCGGTTCCGGCATTCAAATCGGGATTCACAGCCATAACGACAGCGAAACGGCAGTGGCTAATGCCCTAGCAGCGGTGAACAAGGGTGCTCGCATGGTCCAGGGCACCATCAATGGCTATGGCGAACGCTGCGGCAATGCGAATCTCTGCTCCCTAATTCCCAACCTGCAATTGAAGCTGGGTTACGACTGTTTGGCGGCGGAGCAACTGCAACAGCTGACATCAGTGAGTCGCTTGGTGAGTGAGGTGGTGAATCTGGCCCCCAATGACCATGCTGCTTTTGTGGGGCGATCGGCCTTTGCCCATAAGGGCGGCATCCATGTGAGCGCGGTGCGGAAAAATCCCCTCACCTATGAGCATTTGCCCCCGGAGAGCGTGGGTAATCAGCGGCGCATTGTCATTTCAGAGCAATCCGGCTTGAGCAATGTCTTTTCAAAGGCCCAGAGCTTTGGTTTAAAGCTGGACAAGGCGGACCCGGCGGGGCGGGAGCTGTTGGCGCGGCTGAAGCAGCTGGAGAGCCAGGGCTATCAGTTTGAGGCGGCAGAGGCCAGCTTTGAGCTGCTGATGCGGGAGGTGATGGGGCTGCGATCGCCCTTCTTCTCTCTTAGTGAATTCCAGGTCCACTGTGGCCATCGGGGAGAGGACTCCACAGCGATCGCCACCGTAAAAGTCATGGTGGGCGAACAGGAAATGCTAGAGGCAGGGGAAGGCTGCGGCCCTGTCTCTGCCCTAGACAAAGCCCTGCGGAAAGCCCTGACTAATTTCTATCCCGAAGTCAGCCAGTTTCAGCTAAAGGACTACAAGGTCCGCATCCTGGATGGCGCAGCAGGCACCGGGGCAAAAACGCGGGTGCTGGTGGAGTCAGCAGCAGATAGTTTTTCCATGGAGCCGAATGGTGGGGGCCTAAGCCAAAGTCGCCGCTGGACCACCCTGGGCGTCTCAGCCAATATTTTGGAGGCCTCGTACCAAGCTGTGGCTGAGGGATTGGAGTACGGACTCATGCTGACGCGGGGACCCGAGCCTCTAGGGAAAATGCCCAATCCGCACTGCTCGCTGATTGTGGATGAGACTGGGGGAAATCCGTAGGCCACGGAGATCAAGTAAGCGAAGTTGGCAAGCTGGCCAGAAGCCTCGCTGTGATGTGGATTGAGAGCGATGGCACCAGGCCTATGCGTCCAGTAATGCGAGGGAATTTGCCTAGGCTTTATTTCTCTAATCAAAAGCACATTGTAGGTTTACGTATAAACCGATACTCCAGGCTAAATTAGGTTTAACAGCGCCGCTAAGCTTTCTCAATCCTTAGACAGAGAACAGCGGTTTTGAGACCTTTGAGGCCTCGTCGGAAGCATTAAGACGCGACCTTGCTGCCCATCTGCCGTCGCACTGATTTCGTCCTAGGTTAAACCCACATATGCTGCATTCTCACGGTATTTATATCCTTGCCAGCGACGCCCAATACGATCAGTTGATTGCCTTGGTGAATAGCATTGAGGCCAATGTCTCCGCCGAGTTGCCCATTTGTGTCATTCCCGCGAATCACGCGACGCTTCGCATCCAAGACTTTATTGCTGAGCGAGAGAACTTGAGCCTGTTCTCCGACACCGTTTCCATGGCGCGCTGGGAGTCCTTTGCAACGAACGTATGGCAGGCACTACCGGTGGTTCATCAGCTTAGCCAGCGTTATGCAAGGAACTATGGCGAGCCGGAGCTGTTCCGAAAGTTCTGTGCTTTTGATGGCCCCTTTGAAAAATTTGCCTTCTTTGATGTGGCAAGTTTAGCGATGAAGCCCCTGGATGACTGCTGGGCCAAGCTGGATGAGTACGATTTTGTAGTGGATGACTGGAACCACGCTAAGCCTGCTTCCGTTTCAGCCTTTGACCGGACCATCGTGACCCGAGCGGTCGCCAGCAGCCTGGAGATCAACTTGAACAACCGCGTTCATAGCTCTAGCTGGTTTGCTTCCAAGCGAGGGGTGATTGATGAGGCCGCGATGGCAGTTTTGCGCGATCGCCTCATCAACCAAGCCGAAGTGCGCTGGATGAATGCACTCAACTGGTGGAACAGCGATGAACTGTTTTGCTATATGACCCTGCGCTGCGCAGAGCAACCCAGCTCCTTGTTTAACTACACCTTGAGCAGCGTCACAACGGAGCGCACCGGCAACTGCGCCATGGGGGATAGCCTCATGCCAGTGGGACCGATGCTGTATTGCGTGGCAGAGCCACCTGAGCCTCGGGGGTTGAAGCCGATTCATCGTGTGGATTTCCGCCACTATTCCAGCTATTACTTTTCACTGCTATGCGAGGGGGAGTCAGTCGCTGTCCCTTTTGACTATATTTTCCTGCACTACCGCTACTTGCATCAGCAGAAGCGGAGCCATCGGGTAAGCCGGTTGCAGGTCAGGGCAAAACGGCCTGTAAGTTTCGCCCAGGTCCTAGGAGCATTGCCCAATCGTCGTAGGGTTTTGGCACCTGTACAGCGGTAACCCCAAACTCCGGGGTTAAGCATCAGGCCAGTTAGATGGCCTCTTGAAGAAGCTGAGGAAGACTGGCTTTGGCACTGGCTCTGCGAGGGAGCAAAGGTCTAACTAAATCCAGGGGTCATCGTCTTCTAGATCCTCAGGGGCGACGACTGGCAGGGGCTCTTGCTCTGATTGAGTCGGTTCGCCCTCAGCAGGGGCGGCGGTGGCCTCTTCTTGAGCTAATCCCAAATCATCCCAGTCGGATTCTGTGGCACTGTCGGCATAGCCCCAGGGATTGTCGCGGCTGGCAGGGGGCTCTGGAATGGGGGGAGATGACGGTGCAGGATTGGGTGCGGCTTCTGGGCGAGGTGCATTAGAGCGATCGCTTTTGGAGCCGCCATAGGCTTCACCTGACTCTCCATCGAGGTATTGCTGTTGGCTAGGCTCTGGCTGAGAGCGTGCTTTAGTCTCAGATCGTTCTTGGGATGGACAGGCTGGGGGCAAATCACTCGGTTCATCAACCCAAGTGTCGTTTGGCTCGTTTGTGTCCCAATAGGGACGCTGTTCACGGGGATCTTGATATTGCCCAGCAGCGCGATATTGACCATCGCTGTTAGAGCCATCGTCATATCGACCCGTTTCAAATTCTGGGGGGCGATTGCGTAGCGAGCGTCCTGCGGAATCGCCAGGGCGTTCATCCCGGCGATAGCGACTGCGGCGACTTTGGCGGAAGTCGCCTTCATTTACGGCGTAGTTTCCTGAGGGACCTTCTAGTTCACGACCTGGGTTCCAGTCTTCGTCGTCGCGTTCGCTCCGCGAACTTCCGTAGGAATCGCCATAACCATCGTCGTATCTGGGCGCGTAATCTTGTCCCCGTCGGTCATTGAGGTCGCGGCCATAGCCCCGCATCTCCTCCCCTAGTTGCTCCAACGGCGGCAGCTCTTCTACAAAGTCCTGAGCCCGCCTTTGAACGGTGTGATACTGCTCGCCAACTTTTTGGCTTAACTCCTGAGCCTGCTCTGTAATTTGGGGCAGAATTTCCTGGGCGGCTTGCTCTTGCAAAGCTTTGGCCCGCTCCGCAGCTTGTTGCTTCAGCAACGCAGCCTGTTCGGCCAATCGCTCCTTTGCAGTTTTGGCTTCTTCGCCCCAGTTGCGCACGCGCTCCTGGGTTTGGTTGGTGACCTGTTCGTACTCGCTCCTAGCCTGCTCCTTCATTTGGCTGAAGGTTTCGCGCAGGTTGGGGCGCTCTCGGCGCAGACGAGCCACGGCTTGGGGGCTAACGAGAACGCGGTTGTTGCCAAAGCTGAGGATCTCTTCCGGGCGGAGGGGATTGGAAGCATCGATCAGCTGGCGCAGGCGGTTGTTGACGAAGAGGTATTGGGTAATTTGGCCGGTTTTGCGGTTGAACAGACAATCAACAATGACGCCGAGGCGATCGCCCCCATCCACCCAAATCTCATGGTCAATCAGCGTTTCCAGCTGGCGAACTTGCTCCGGGCTGGGACTGCCACCAGGGCCTTCAACCCAGATATTGCCCTGGTTCAGCGATTCAATTTGGGGCAGCTTGTAAGCCCAGCGCTTTTTGGCCAGTAAGCCACCGCCTTTGCAAATGACACCCAGCACACGGTGGGCCTGGGGATACATCCACAATCGTTCGACCCGGCCCACTTCCTGCATGGTGCCGCGATCCATCACCATAAGGTTGAGCACCTCACTACGGCGAACGATGACTGGGAGTTCGTCTGGATAGTCACTGTAGCTATCGGCGGGGCGGTTGCCGGAGTTATCCATGGGATCGAGCAATGCTGCGAAGGAGAGACCGATTGCATTACGGCCCTGCTCGCATCTTAGCGGAGGGCTAGGCAAACCTCCCAGGGGCGTTACCGAACCTAAACGAAGACCGTTACCCATCCAGCAGTAATGGTCATGACGGTACCGGGAAAGATAATTGAGGTAGGGCATTACTTGTTGCCCAAGAGAATCCTTTCTAGGTTGCTGGAGCGTAGGTCGTTTGTTTGAGTTGAACCAGGACGGTCTGTTCCTCTGTTTATTTATTTTGCTGGGAGCGGTGCTAGCGACCTGTCTGCATGAGTTTGGCCATGCGATCGTGGCCTATTGGGGTGGCGATAAGACGGTGAAGTCGAAAGGCTATTTGACCCTGAATCCACTCAAGTACACCGATGTTTCCACCAGCCTAGTGCTGCCCATCGTGTTTTTGATGATGGGGGGCTTTGCACTGCCGGGGGGAGCGGTTTATATCAACACCCACTTGCTGCGTGGGCGGGCCTGGAAGAGTGCCGTGTCTGCCGCAGGGCCTGCAGCGACGGCACTGACAGCACTAGCGTTGAGCATTCCCTTTTGGCCAAATTTCTCCGTTCACTATTCCAAGGGTTGGTTTTGGCCCGCATTGGCTTTCTTAGCTCAAATTGAGATTGCAGTGTTGCTGTTGAACCTGTTACCCATTCCGGCCCTGGATGGCTATGGCATTTTGGAGCCCTGGCTACCAGAGAATATGCAACAGCAACTACGAGGACTCAAGAAATATGGATTTCTGTTTCTGCTGGCGATGTTTTGGACTTCGCCAGATTTCTCGCGCTGGTTCTGGGGGGCTAGTTTTGCGATCGCAGAATTACTCGGGATTCCCCAAGAACTGGCAGCAGATGGCTATGAACGCTTTAGCAACTATCGCTGGCTCTTGCTACTCCTGCTCATAGGCTTAGCCGTCTTGCACCAAAAACAAACAAAACCAAAGGTTAGCCCTGAGCAGGAGCAGCAAGACTTACGACAGCAAAGTAAAGAGAATCAGGAGTTGTTGGCTAAACAACCCAGAAACTATGATTTCTTGGCAGAGCAAGGCGGCATTTTACTGAAGCTGGAGCAATACCAACAGGCTCAAGAGCATTATGACCGTGCCCTAGCCTTTTACCCTCACGACGTATACTTCCTCCGATTTCGTGGGCTAGCTTTAGCCCTACAAGGACAGTTTGAAGCAGCCATCATTGACTATGACAAAGCGTTAGAGAAGCGTCCCAAGGATTACGATACCTTTCACTACAAAGCTGATGCCCTGTTAGAGCTTGAACGATACGAGGAGGCTTTGGCGCTATTTGATCGCATCTTGATGCATAGTCCTCAGTACTCCCATGTTTGGCATGACCGAGGCGTGATTTTGCAACAACTTGGACGAGATGAGGAGTCCATCATTTGCTATGAGAAAGCGACTTACTATGACCATCGCAATGCTCTCTATTGGGGAGCTTTAGCAGAGGTTCAACAGAAGCTGGGACAAACAAAGGGCAGTGACAAAGCCCTACAGAAAGGGTTGAAAGCCAATCCGAAGAGTGAGCATCTCTGGCAAATGAAACTGTTGCGATGCCTAAATGAAAATCGTTACAACGATTTCTTTCAGGCTTGTGAGCGTTTCGAAACCAAAACGAAGGGGCAGTCATCACTTCCTGTTGCTTACAAAGCGATTGGATTGAGCCATATGCAGCGTTACCCAGAAGCTCTATCCACATTTGAGCAAGCTCTTGAACGTCAACTTTATAAAGATTGGGTTCAGGCCAGCCGGGCAAATTGCTTGATTGGGATGAGGTGCTATGAGGAAGCACTACTTGAACTGGATGAACTCATTGAGGCTGAAGTAGATGACTTAGCGCTTTGCTTAGAGTATCAAGCCTATGCCTTGATGGGGGGGTGTCGATATGGAGAGGCGATCGCAATTTACAAGCAGCTCCTCCAGAATGAGGATTTAGACAATGAAGAGCGGGTCAGACATTTAACCAATCTGGGCTTTGCAAACCGAAAGCAAGGTGATTTGCAAGCTGCCCTTGATAACCATAATCAAGCATTGGAGCTACTACCAAACAATGCCAATGCCTTATCAAATCGTGGGGATGTACTTATTCAGCTAGGCCAAATTAAAGAAGGTCTAGCTGACCAAGATCGTGCAGTTGATCTAAACCCTGAAGCTTTAGAAGGTTGGCAACATCGAGGAGATAGCTTACGAGACTTAGGACAATACAGGCGAGCCATTGAGAACTACAACCAGGCATTGAACATCAAGCCAGACATCGGAATCCTCTGCGATCAGGCCATTTGCTTTCTGGGGCTAGAGGATACTGACAGTGCAGCCCAAGCCTTGAGAACAGCCCAAGCCTTGCACGAACCCACCACGATGCGAACTGTAGCAGAGAAACCAGAAGTGGAGGCATTTTGGCTGACGCACTTTGGGAATGGCTCCGGCGACTGAGCGGACCATATCCGAACTTTCCCCTGGGGGGGCTAAGCCAGGAGTCATGGTGCTGACAGGGGGTGGGAAAGATGATTTAGAGAGGGTAGCCAAGCCTTTCAGCCTGTCTATTTATTTTTTAGTCTTGCCGTGGAGCGGGTCCTTTGAGGGAATCACATCAGGATGGTCTGCTCTTCTGTCAGCTCGTAATCCTAGTTGGAGCAATCGCAGCTTTTCTGCATGAGTGGCTGGAGTCGCATCCTCGCAGTCTGTTCCTCTGTTTGGCTCTGCTAATGGGTTTGGCGATCGCGTACAAGCTGTTGAACAAGCACCAAACGACGAAATCTCAAGAAGAACTGCTCAAAGAGCAAGGCATTGCCTTATTGGAGCAAGAACAGTACCAACAGGCCCAAGCGCACTATCAACAAGCACTGACCCACTACCCTGAAGATGGCAGTCTGCGACTCAACTATGGTCTAGCTCTGGCATTCCAAGGTCAGTTTGAAGCGGCGATTGCCGAGTATGACCAAGTCTTAGCGAAAAGCCCCGCAGACCACAATGCCCTGCATTTCAAGGCAGATGCCCTGTTAGAACTGAAGCAATATGACGCCGCCCTAGCGTTCTTTGATTGCGTCTTGGTGCAAACTCCCCATGACTCCCATTTTTTGCATGACCGGGGCTTCGTGTTGCAACAACTGGGTCGAGATCAGGATTCTATCTTCTGCTACGAGCAGGCGACTCACCATGAGCCGCTAAATGATTCCCATTGGGGAGCGCTAGTCGAAGTTCAACAAAAGCTGGGGCAGCTGTATGCCAGCGATAAAAATCTAGCGGCAGGACTCAGGCGAAATCCCCAGAGCAAACGTCTTTGGCAACTGAAGCTGTGGCGATGTTTAGACGAATATCGCTACGGCGATTTTTTTGAGGCCTGTGAGCGTTTTGAGGCAGACACCCAGGGGCAATCCTCGCTTCCCCTGGCTTATCGAGCCATTGGGTTCGCGAGGGTTCAGCAATACTCCGCTGCAATGGTGGCCTTTGAGCAGGCCTTAAGCCGTGAGGCCCATGAAGTGTGGATTCGGGCGAACCGAGCGAGTTGTTTGGTCGAGATGAAATGCTACGAGCAGGCCCTCGCGGCGTTAGAAACCACTGTTGTCGATACCGATTTTGAGCAGGCGCTGTGTTTAAAGGTGGAGGCCCAAGGCTTAGTGGGACTGAAGCGGTATGGGGAAGCGATCGCCATCAATGAGCAACTCTTGGCCAAGCGCCCTTCTGATGATGAATACAGCGTCAGGATTCTGGTTCAGCGCGGCGATGCACTGCGTCAGCAGGGGGATTTGCAAGCAGCGCTCGCGAGCTATGACCAAGCCTTGGCGCGGTCCCCTGACGATGTCTGGGCCTTATCCCATCGTGGAGAGATGCTCGTTCAGCTCGGCCAGGTTCAGGCTGGCTTAAACGCCCTTGACCACTGTGTCCTGCTCAAGCCAGAGCATCCCCAAGGTTGGAAAAAGCAAGGCGATAGCTTACGAAAACTCGGGCGATACCCACGAGCGCTTGAGAGCTATGCCCGGTCCTTGAGCATCCAGCCAGATATTGAAATCCTCTGCGATCAGGCCATTTGCTTTCTGGGGCTAGAGGATACTGACAGTGCAGCCCAAACCTTGCAAAAAGCAAAAGATTTACACGAGCCCACAACCATGCGAACCGTGGCAGAGAAACCAGAACTAGCCGCATTTGCCCAAGAGCATTTTGCCCAGCTCTCGAACGATTGAGCAGACCTACCTAAATTTCTTGTTGCTTTTCCTAAATAGGGAATCCATGGACTGAAGTAATAGATAGCGCGATAGGTCTGCGCGATAGCGCTCAATCCAGCCAACCCTTCTTTTGCCAAAAGCTTTGTTTTTCTCCCTTCAGGACAGCATTTACTTCTCCCTCTTCGTTTTAGTGGGCGGTTGGCTTTCCATTAGCCTCCACGAACTGGCCCATGGACTAGTCGCCACCTGGGGAGGAGATACAACCCTCAAAGGCAAAGGCTACTTGGGCCTCAATCCCTTCAAATACTCCGAACGGCTCATCAGTCTTGCCTTGCCACTTGTTTTTTGGAGTCTGGGCGGCTTTCCCATTCCCGGAAGTCCCCTATTCCTGAGCCCCCATTTATTGCGGAGTCGGGCTTGGCGAAGCGCTGCCGCCGCTGCTGGCCTGGCCATGACAGGGGGGCTTGCGATCGCCTTCAGCCTACCGTTCATTCTCGGACTCAATCTCCAAGGATGGCTCGGAGCCGGTCTCGCTTTATTAGCCAGCTGGGCATTGACCGTTTTATTCCTTAACCTACTGCCCTTCCCAGGCCTAGACAGCTACAGCATTCTCGAACCTTGGTTGCCCGCAGCCTTTCAGAAAGCATCACGCAGAATTAAACCGTTCGGCGCAGCCCTACTCGTCGGCATTGTTATTGCACCTGAAAGCTCCTCTCAATTTGCAGAATATAGCCGAGCGCTGGCTGGCGGCCTGGGCATCCCAACAGAGCTTGTGCTCTCAGGCTTTGAGGAATTTACACCGGCTCGGTTACTGCTGATTTTGGTTCTGGTTATTTTTGCCTTTGGCTATGCGCAACGCAATCTTCAAGAGAAACAAGGTGCCCCCAGCCCAGAACAGTTATCCCAAGAAGAGCATCGACTCACCTTGCAGCGCAAAGCCAACCAAGCAAAGTTAGAGCAAGAACCTCACAACTACGGCGCCTTAGTGGACCAAGGCAATGTGCTGATGAAACAACGCAGCTATGCCAAAGCCGTCGAACATTACAGCCAAGCACTAGAACATTACCCCGAAGATGCAAACTTCTGGCATCAGCGAGGGTTTGCCAAGGCCCGTCAGCAAAAGTTTGCTGAAGCCTTGCCAGACTATGAGCAGTCACTCCAATATCGGCCCAAGGACTACAACACCCTCCACATCAAAGCTGATGCTCTTTTGATGTTGAAGCGTAACGAGGAAGCGGTTGAAACCTTTACGCAAGTCCTGCGCCATCACCCCAACGATGCCCATATTTGGTACGACAAGGGTTGGGTGTTGCAACAGCTAGATCGAGATGAGGAAGCGCTCAAGGCTTACCAAAAAGCGTTGAAAATCGATGACGAAGATGAAAAGCATTGGACGATGGTTGCCCATACCCATGACAAACTGGAGCAGCCAGCGGAGCGCGATCGCATCCTCGCCAAGGGCCTCAAGCGTCTCCCCGAAAGCTTCCACCTCTGGGATTTCAAGCTAAATCTCACGCTGAATCAAAAGGATTACGTCGGCGTGCTGGAGCTCTGCGACGTCTGCGAGCCCTTTATGCCCAAAGAAGACGACTCCACGGTGCCAGTAAGTCGAGCCATCGCCTTAACCAAGCTGGGACGCTACACCGAGGCAAAAGCCGCTTATGAGCAGGCTTTAGAGCAAGAACCGGGAGATCCATGGCACCTGCTCAACCGCGCCATAATCCTCCATGAAATGCTGCGCCCTGATGATGCTCTAGCAGACATTGACAAGCTGCTGAAAGAAAAGCCAGATGACTCAAACTACCAAGAGTTCAAGGCCATGTTTCTGTTTGGCGCGAAGCGTTACAAAGAAGCGCTGTCCATCTATGGGAACTTGCTGCAAGATGAAGCTCTGAAAGATGACGAGCGCGCCCGTCTGTTGACCAGTAAAGGCTATTCCCTACGCAAACTAGAAGACTACGACGACGCCATGGCTGACTATGAGAAAGCCCTCGCGCTCCAGCCGGACCATAGCCAGGCATGGGTAAAACGGGGTGAACTGCACGGAACCTTAGGCCAGCAGGACCTAGCACTGGCAGATTTAGACCGCGCTATCGAACTGGAAGCCGATAGCGCCGTACTCTGGCGAACTCGCATTTACGCCCTCTATGACATGGGGCTCTATGGGAAAGCACTCGATGGCTGTGAACAAGCCCTGGCTCTTGGGTCTAACGTCAGCTTGTGGATTGAAAAAGCTCGATGCCATCTGGCATTGCAAAACCTAGCTCAGGCCCAGGAAGCATTGACAACTGCTCAGTCACTAGATGCTCCTACAACCGAACGAATTGTCGCTGACAAACCAGATTTAGCTGAGCTTTGGCAGTCCTTCCAAGGCGACGCAGCGGTCTCGGAGAAATCTACAGCAATCTAAAAACTGAGGCCTCATAACGCCCGAATGATTACGCAGGTTCGAGCCAATATCCCTGGGAACCATACCAATACAATCATCGGTATCTCAGGGATATTCGCGCCATGGGCATGGTCGTTTTTGGAATTCTGATTCTCCTGGGCTTCTTGCTCAGCATGGCTGCCAACGTCACCAATATTGTTCAAGCGTTCCAAGAAAGCGTCACCTGGGGACTCGTCGTTTTCTTGGTTCCCTTGGCCATCTTCGTCTTTGTCATTAAGTTCTGGCAAAAAAAGTGGATCAGCCGCGTGTTTCTCATGAGCATCGGTGGTGCTGCTCTATCCATGGGCAGCATGGTGGGTCTCATTGCCACTATGCCCGAAGACATGCGCAACGAAGTCTTTGCGGGAGAAGGCTATTACGACGAGAGCTGGGACGGGGAGTTTCAGTCCTACGAGACTCAGTCATATAACAGCGATGCAGTTTTTGAGCCCTTTGCGGAAGGCGTGAGATTTGCAACCACAGCTGCGAACCAGGCCCAAACTGCCCAAACCGCTGCAGAATGGAATGAAGTGGCCAATAACTGGGAGTACGCCATTGGCATGATGCGGTCCGTTCCTGGCGCTGACTCCAACTTTGAAGTGGCCCAGCAGAAGGTTGAGGAATACGCAAAGAATTTCAACTACGCCAGCCAGAACGCCCAGCAATCGATCCTGTAGGCCTGAGTTCTTCTCCTCGTCCTCCCCAATCCTCTAGACTTTTAGACGTGAACTCTAGGCTCTGACGGTGGGATAAGCGCAGCAATGGCATTTGAAGAACTGAAGCAGTTACAAAAGCAGGACTCATTCGATTCTGCTACGGCATTGGAGGCGGCTCGAAGTGGCGTGGCCTTGTGCGATCGCTCCCACTGGGGCCGCATTTCTGTACTGGGCGGCGACCATCTCAGTTTCTTGCACAACCAAAGCACCAACGATATCAAAGCCCTCAAACCAGGCGAGGGATGCGAGACAGTCTTTGTCACCTCCACGGCTCGCACCATTGACCTGGCAACGGTCTACGTGCGCAGCGAAGATGCGCTGCTGCTGGTATCACCCAGCCGCCGCGAGGCCATCTTGGAGATGCTCGACCGCTACATCTTCTTTGGCGATGAGGTGAGCTTAAACGATTTGTC
>CALLAT010000065.1 GCA_938002085.1 uncultured Pseudanabaenaceae cyanobacterium | reverse complement strand
CCATTGAGTCAAGTCCATGACAGCAGAGCCTCAGCCTAACCCTGATCTAACGAAGGATTCCCGCTTACTTTGGTTTTCTTTGGGTGGGGTCGTCCTGCTGGGAGGCCTAGGCTTGATAGCGCTATGGCCTTCGCTTAAGGGATTTTGGACATTTCATACGGCCATGAGCGATCGCACCATCGTTCTGGAAGAGACTTCGCCGGATGAGACCTATCGTCTGGTGGTGGAGAGTAGTCCTCCCTGGATTTATGGACCCCATGGCATTAGCGTTTATCAGGCTGGCAAGGGACGGCGTAAGCAAGTCTTGGGGACGATGCTCTACAACGATGGCGCCAATCTTTTTGATGGGAATGTGAGCTTGACCTGGCAGAGCGATCGCCAAGTGCTCCTGAGATTAGACGGGGAAGAGCAAGAGCCTGCCTGTCACTTGCTGACGCTGGGTAAGCCGCCTCTGGCTGAGGAGGTGCCTTGTCCCGCTGTGGATGATGAAGCCGGGGAAAAGCCTGAGCTAATTCCTGAAAGCCCGATTGTTCAGAAGCCCTAAGGTGAGCCAATGCTGCGGTCAGTTTGGGGTAGGTTTGGAGGAGTTGCACGGCGCTGAGATGCGATCGCTCCCATGAATTGGACTGCCTTTTCCGGTGCCCTCGAATTGGGCTTTCTCTATAGCCTGGTGGGCCTGGGGGTCTATCTTTCGTTTCGGATTTTGGATTTTCCTGATCTGACGGTGGATGGCAGCTTCCCTTTGGGTGGGGCGGTGGCGGCGAGCTTGATTGTGAATGGGGTGCCGCCATTTGTGGCGACGGGGGTTGCCGTGGTGGCGGGTTGTTTGGCGGGGCTTTGTACGGCTTGGCTGTCGGTGCAGTTCAAGATTTTGAACCTGCTGGCGAGCATTCTGACGATGATTGCGCTCTACTCGATTAATCTCCGCATTATGGGGCAGCCCAATGTGTCGCTGCTGGGGGAGCCGACGCTGTTTTCGCCCTTGCAGGGGCTGCTGGATGCGATGCCAAAGCTGGTAGGGCTGCCGCTGTTGCTTCTAGTAGTTGCTGTAGCGACTATTTTGTTGCTGAACTGGTTCTTAGCGTCGGAGCTGGGGCTAGCGATGCGGGCGACGGGCTCGACGCCGACTATGGCGGAGGCCCAGGGCGTACGGACGGGGGCAATGCTGCTGGGGGGCTTGGCGTTGAGTAATGGCTTGGTGGCCCTGGCGGGGGCGCTGTTTGCCCAGACGAATGGCTTTGCTGATGTATCTTTGGGGGTGGGGACGATTGTGTTTGGTTTGGCGGCGGTGATTGTGGGGGAGACGTTGCTAGGGAGCCGCTTGCGGTCGATTCCGATGCAGACCCTGGCGGTGTTGGTGGGGGCGGTGGTGTATCGGTTGGCGATCGCCCTGGCCCTAAATGCGGACTGGATTGGGCTGAAGGCGCAGGATTTGAATTTGGTTACAGCGGTGCTGGTGGCGATCGCGCTGATCGCACCCCAGGGACGGAAGGCATTTAAGCGGGGATAGCCATGGTCGCACTATTTATGGAGCAGCTGTCCTTGGAGGATATTCAGCATCAGGTGCAGCTTATGAGTCGAGGGCTGGGTGACTATGCTTGGCTGAACGTAGAGGATGTGGCCCTTGGGGAGCGCGACCAACTCCAGCTCCAGTTGTTGCAGGAGCGTTTGCTGACAACGCGGACGCAGTTGCTCAACGAGGCAACGACTTGGGCGCGGGTCATTTATCCACTGCTTTTGCTGGCAGAGCAAGACCGAATTCAGGCTTGGTCGGAGGTTGCGCTATCGGCTCAGTATGCTCGCTTTTCCTTGGAAGGGATTGCGGATGGGGTGTTGGGGCCTTCGATTGATGGTTATTTGCAAACGCCCTACTTAGTTGTGGTTGAGGCGAAGAAGGGCTTAGATGCGAGCAATCCGCAGTTTCAGTTGTATGGCCAAATGTTGGCTGCGGCTTGGATGAATTGGAAGAGCAGTGGACAGGAGCCCCAGGAAATTTTTGGTTGTTATACGATTTCGGATAGTTGGACGTTTTTTCGCGGTGAGGTTCGAGGCTTTGAGCAGGAGAAGCCTGAGTTTATTTTGGAGTCGTCGCGGGAATTTAGTGAACGATTGGAAGCAGAAATAATCTTGAAGCTGTTGAAGAAAATGACTCGTCGATAGCGAGGATTATATTTTCTTCTTAAAACCAGGAGGTCATGGTGAAAGAACTTTGCTGATTGAAGAAGAGCCTCACCCACGCCTTCAGGTTGGCGCCGTGCCAGCTTGGCCTTTCCAGCAGGGCTTTGCAGAAACAAGGCTGGGCTTGCTGTAGTCAAAAGAAAGCAAGCTCAAACCCGATCGCCCCCTTAACCGACTCCCATGGAAATCTCCCCTGAATTTAGCGGCCTCGCAGCCCTGCTCACCTTACTCAGCAATCTGTTTTTGCAGTCACCCACCGTGGAGCTGGTGCCTGGACAGCAGCCTGAAATGGGTTCAGTTATAGAGTTGCCTGCCAATGTCGTGGGCAGTCGCTGTGGTGAGATGACTTGCGATGAGTTATTAGCTGAGCTGGTGCAGCGCTATCCCCGCCATGGCAGTGAGTTTGTGCAGGATTGCGAAGCGCAAGCTGGGCTAACTGGGCTGACGGTGTACGAGCACACGGGCTCTCGGGTGGTGGGGCTAACCTGCTGGGATGCCGAGGTGGTGACTGAAGGCTATAGCGGGGGCTATCGGTCTGGGCTGTATTTTGGGGCGTTGCCCTATCCCGGTGATGAGGCTGAGTTTCCAGTGGAGATTTCCAGCGATGCCCCGACAGAGCAAGCGGTGCTGGAGCGCTATCCGCAGCAGGTGGCGGAAATGGCGTTTGATTGTGCGGTGGTGGGCGGCAGCATCAATATTTTGAATAATGCGGGGCAGACAGAGTTGCAATGCTTTTTCTGGGCTGGGGCACAACCCCTGGATACCGATGGGGATTTTGTCTCCGATGGTGAAGTGAGTATGGGGGCGAGTGTGGACTTTGTGCGGGTGTTGGGTGAAGTGCAATAGCGATGAGCTGTGACGCTGGAGTTGAAGCAGGATGAGCCGTGGAAAACCTGAGATAGAGGTGAGCTATCTTTTCCCGCCGTTGATGGAAACGCCGGAGCGGTATTTCCCGATGATGTTGGAGAAGACGTTGGCAGAGCCGTCCAATGTTTATGACCTGACCTATGGCTTTCTGGGGACGGCAGTGGGCTCGCTAAATGCGGAGACTTGGAAGTGGGTGATGCTGGGCGATCGCCTCTTACAAAAGTGGAGCCCAAGACGCACCTACCGTGCCCCCATTCTGGCAAAGCTCGCCAGCCTAAACAATGCCCAAATTGTCCCCACGCTGGAGTGGCTCTGTCGCTCTCGTCGGGAGCCGTTGGAGAATCGCTTGCGGGCGGCGGAGCTGTTGTTGCCGTTCAACGCGAACTTGGCCTTGCAAACCTTGAGCTATTGGTGTCATCGCTCAGATGTACAGGCAATATTGAAGGAGTATGAGGCGAAGCATCAGCTGTTTGGCGCGCTGTTGCAGGTTTTCTCAACGGCTTTGAGTCATAAGGACAGGCCTTGGGTGCATGACTGGCAGATGCAAGTTGAGCTGCTGCAAAGTCTTGTGGGAGAGCCGTTGGAAGCCTGGTGCGTTGAGGCGATGGAGGCTGCCATTGAACGCTTTCGATTTCCGACTGATATTGAGAAGCGTTGTTTAGACCATAAAGCTGCATTTAGCACGATTAGATGGTTGGGAGAACTGCAATCTGATGCTTTGATTGAGCAATATCTGGCGATCTTGCGAAGAGATCGAGATGAGGAAGAGAAGCACAGGAGTTGTTTTAGCTTTTACGTTTGTTCTGCATTGCGCCAATATCCACTCGATAAAATTGAGGCGCTGTTGCGAGGGACGTTGAGGGGGGATTATCCCTTGGACTATGCCAGTTTTAATTGGGCGATCGCCATCATTGAACAGCGGCAATGGCATCAGCATTTTCAGGCGGATCTGCTGGTGGCAGGTCATCGCTGTCTCAATCTACCGATGCCTGGCCCCATGCTGCCGACCGTGCGGGTGCTGGATGCCTTGGAGCCTGTGAACCCAGTCGGTTTTTTTGAGTTGTTAGAGCAGTCGCTCCAGTCTTCGGATAGTCAGTTGAAGACGAAGGCGATTCAATGTTTGGCCAGGCTTTATCCGCAGCGATCAATCCCTGCTTTCTTGGCATTTCTGCTAGAGATACCGACTTGGCTATACGAGCTTTGGTCTGTAGAGGATGAGGATTTGCGTTGGCATGACTATGCTGAGGCCCGTCTCCGGAACTGGGATGCTCCGATTTTGGCCCATTTAGCGACGGTGGATGACCGGAGCGTGGGGCCTGTTCTTCAAGACTATCTGCAACGGCTTAAGCCTGAGGTTCATTTGCTCCAGTGGAGGCCCCGGAATGTGCGGGATCTGGAGCGAAATAAGCGGATGTTGATTTATGAATTGCTGGATTATTTTTGTCAGCAGCCTCAGCCGGAGTTCACGCCTTATTTTGTGTCGCTGTTGCCAAATTTGGAGGAGCTGCTTGCGGGTTTGGCTGAGGAACGGTCGGAAGAGTTGGAGCGGAGAATGATGCCTCGGGAGCGATTGCTGGAGAAGTTGGTGGAGGTATTAGGAAATATTGGGGATGAGAGGGCTATCTTGCCACTTCAGTCTTTGCTCATCCAGTCCAAGAATCTGAGGGTAGCCAATCTAGAAATACCAATTGAGCAAGCATTACTCAAGATTCAGTCCATAGAATAGGATCAAGCATATTTAGTCATATTTCTTTCCTGGACTTACTGTAGTTCTTGCAGGTCCTGAAGTTGATAATTTGCCAATTCCAACAAGGATAAGTATTGTATTTTGTTGCAGATTGAAATAACTGCTTCCAAATCTTTTATTGCTAAATCAAACTGTTTCATCGCAACTTGAGCCAAAGCACGGGAATACAGAGCATTTGGATCTCGGAGGTTAACTTTACAACGCTTGCTTTCAGCTTCTATTCTTGCCGCTTCCTGATAAGTCTTATTAGCTTGAGCTTCATCTTGTAAATCGGCATAAAATCTTCCTTTTAAATAATAGGGTGAAGCACAGTGAGGTTCTTCCTCAATCGCTTTATTTATAATTGCTAAAGCTTCTTCTCGGCGTTCAAGACTATTGAGTGTAATTGCCTTGTAATAGTACCCCCATGAATCTTGAGTGATCTCAAGAGATTGATTAAAGTCTGTTAAAGCTTTCAGGTATTTATCTTGAATTAGATATAGATAACCACGTAGGGCTTCGTCACCAGAATTGACGAGAGAAAAAGGAGTGAGTCTATGGAAGAGCAGCCGTGAGAATAGAGCAAAGGTAATCGTTGTTGAGCAGAGCTCGAAAGCGCTTGCGCTTGAGCGAAGCCTTATAGGTGGTCTCTTGATTGAGCAAGCTGATTGTCAGGCGACGTAGCAAGCCAAGATTGCGCGGTCCATTCCCTTTTCGTGTTCGACAAGCATCCTCTCGAAAGACGACGTCCAAACACCAGTGCAACTGGTTTTCAATCGACCAATGACCCCGAATGAGCTCCATGAGTCGCGCTGCATCCGCCTCCAAACTCGTGAGATAGAAATGGACCTCTGTGGTTTCGGTCTTGAACGTTCGCCGTCTGCGCCAAACCACAACGATAGTTTTGAGGTCTTTCCATTTAGTCAGTGCGAGCCGCAACTGTGGATGGTCAGCGAGTTGACTCACCGGGACAGCCCAGAGCTGCCGCTGTTCATGACGACCATGACTGTCTTCAAGGCTCGCTGCACTCGAATAAGTCACTCCCTCCCAGTTTCTGCTCTGAAGGTTGTCATGCCAGGCTTTGAGCCCGAGGTAGAAGTTCTCATGGTTGGCTTTGAGCGGTAGCAGATAGTCTGCATTCTCATCTCTGAGCTGCTTGACGATGTCCTTTTGGCATCCCATCGCATCCATCGTCACCACTGCCCCATCGAGACTCAGAAACTCCAGTAATACGGGGATAGCGGTAATCTCATTCGACTTGCTATCGACGGCCACCTCGCCGAGGACTAGACGGTGTTCATCAGACCAAGCGCTCACGCTGTGCAAGGCTTTGAGCTTCTGCTCTCGGTCATAGGAGCCTCGATGGGTCTTGCCATCTATCCTCACCACCTTCACCCCTAGCGGCTCGATGAGTTGAGCCATCCATTGGCGAAAGCCGGCTTCAAAGGCATCCGGGTCGAGATGCTCGATCACCCGCTCCAGAGTAGATAAAGAGGGGAGTCCCATCCGCAGGTCCAAGAAGCCTTGTAGCCAGGGCTCTTTCTCCACCCCATAGTCCCGGATTTCACTACAGTTGTTGGCACCACACAGCACGGCAAGGATGGCGATACCGAGCACCGTTAGGAGGGGATGATAGGTGCCTTGCTCCCTTCGAGGATCTGGCAGA
>CALLAT010000064.1 GCA_938002085.1 uncultured Pseudanabaenaceae cyanobacterium | reverse complement strand
TCTCATACCAGTAACTCGACCCTTTCGTGGGGCCGAAGGCTTCGGGTGCTGAAAGGCGATGGCCACTGTCTTCCATGGCTTTTACATTACCTTTTTCAACCCTCATGTCAATAGCACTTCACTATTGCAGTGACTAATTACGTAGTTTTCTTCATTAGAGGTCGTAGCGACCGGCACAGAGGCAATCTCATCGCGGTCAAATTGAACGATGTCACAGACCTGATCCACCGTGATGCCTGCAACGATGTCATCCACATCGACCACAATGGCTTTTTCAGGTTCAGCGATCGCCTCTCCAGCAACTCTCAAGGCGGAGCGAATATCCACCAGCGTCATAACTTCACCGCGCAAGTTCATATTGCCGAGGATATGTTGGGGGCAACAGGGCAACGGCGTAACACCCGAAACCTGAATAAACTCACGCACCGAATTCAGATCTAAACCGAAATAATCTTCACCCAGTCGCATCACGGCAACAGCGCTAAATGCTTGCTCCTCTGAGCTACCTTGCACAGGCCGCAAAGCCTCAGCTCGCTGACGAAAGACTGCTCTTTCTTCCTCCGTTGCCCAGGGACAGTAACGCTCCAAAAAGCTTGTACCCGTTAGCTCTGCTGCGGACTGCTCAATTCCCCCGAGCGCCAAATCTTCAGCCTTAGCTTCATCCGTCAACTCAGCCAAGGCATCGGGCTTGCGAATCAAAGCCTCAGGATTGAGGAGCATCACCATCTCATCGTCGAGGGTGGCCACTCCCGACAGGAAAGCGACATTAATATCAGACTCACGCCCTAGGGAAAAACCTGTAGCGATATCTTGGCTCTCGATCTCCTGGACTTCCTCCACAGTATGGACAACGATTCCCACTTTGAAATCTTGCCATTCCACCACAATGAGACTATCGCTCAAGCTGCACTGATCTTGGGTCTTGCCCAAACGACGAGACAGCTGCATCACCGGCAGCGCCAGACCTCGATAGTTGAGAATGCCGATGATGTCATCCGGCATATTTGCAACGGGCATCAACTCAGGCAACTTGATAATTTCAAGCACCTGAGTCGTGGCAATGGCGTAGCGTAAATCTTGAACCCGCAGAGTCAAGAATGATTGATTATCCATGGTTTAGAAAGATGATTGCGATCGCCGTTCAGCTATGCAGCAGACAATGAAGCTTGCGAACTTTGGCCTGGCGCAGCACCATCCGCGCTGGTGTATTCGCGGATAATACTAATTAATTTTTGATCATCCACCGGCTTAGTTAAATAGAGGGTTGAGCCGGCAATTTGCCCCATGGCTTTACTGATGCGACCTTCATTAGCCGTCAGCATAATCACAGGCAAATCCTTAAATTGAGGTATGCCACGGAGCGTCCTACAGAAATCTAAACCGCTCACACCAGGCATGTTGACATCGAGAAGAACGAGGGAAATCTCCTCAACCTTGTTTAGAATTTTCAGCGCCACAAGTGCATTATCAGCCAGCAAGACATTGCACTCTTGGCTTAAAGTCCGCTGAATCATTTTCTGCACAATCGGGCTGTCATCCACACTGAGGATCGTCGGGAGATTTATCGCCCTTGCAGCAGTCGCCCCATCCGGAGCTAAATTTCCAGGTGTTACCAGCGAAGGATTGATCGACCTCTCCTCAACTGTTGACTGAAGAGAAGATTCAGAGGGTTGCTCACTGGAAGCCTGACTCGTGGGACTTTCCAGTGTTTTTTTCAGTGCTAACCAATCCAAGCCATGGCCATCATCGCCAAAAGCAAGATCACTCCCTGCGTTTGGTTCACTGGTCATTTTGCCAGAGGACTGAGCAATGAGCCTTAGGGTAGATTCAGCTTGGGACTGCATCGCAGTTTTAATTTGTTCCCAGGTCACAATCCGGGTGGAAACAACCTTCGACAGAACTTTTTGAGCTGATTCAGACCCTTTAGATTGCTCTCGGGCAATCCTAAAGCTCATCTTGAAGAAGGGATGCTCCAAATTCTCAATTAACTGGTTGGCGATCGTATCCAGATCTGGAGTGACAATCCCGATATAATTAATTCCACCCGACAGAAAACTCGCAAAAAACTTTTGCGTGTCTCCAGTGAGGGGAGCCTGATCGCTTTGAAAGCAGACCAAACCGGTGAATTTTTGATTGCGGAAGGCCTGCAGTCGTTCGGCCAAGTTCAGAGGTTGGTACTTTTGCACCACTTTCCCTCGCATTGCTTAAGAAACACTGATCACATAGAGATATCAACCTGACTGAAAGACCCTATGTATAACAATGATGCCCAGGACTGACTCTCAGATCACCCTGAGCAAATCATGAATTTACATATGTAAAAAAGATGAATTCCGAAACAGATAAAGCATCAAAATAACAGTAATTTTACGCAATTATTCATGTCGTAGTCACACCGAACATCCACATCATTCATGTATGGAATTTCATCTACACTTGGAAAGGTTCATTAACCAATTTTCTCATATTTCACAAGATTATTTAAATTGCCTCACAAGAGAGTTTTTTCTGAAAACGAACTGAAAGTATCATAAACACATCAAGAATTCAGGGAAAGTGAATAGAAAAGGTTGAAAAGAGTTTTTGGAATTTTAAGTAATCAAGCATTTAGGGAGGTCACAAGCTCAAGTAGAAGGCTTTGAGCTGCTGTTGCCGCCAGAGCAGCTCTTTTTCAAGATTTCTAATTTTACTCAGGTAGCTATGAATCAATAACCAATGCTTCAAGACTTTCTAGGAAAACAAGGTTTTATCACTGTCAAGCTCTTAAAGTGTTAGGGGTATCTCTTGAATTAAGGACGCGCTATATTCCATGCCCTCCCAAGTCATCATTGCCGGTGCCGGTCCCACAGGCGCTTGTCTAGCGCTACTGCTAGCGGAGCGCGGCATTGAGGTCATGCTGGTAGAAGCAGCCAAGCGTTTTGATCGGCAATTTCGCGGCCAAGCATTGATGCCCAGCGGCTTGGCTGCGCTGAAGGAAATGGATCTGGACTCGATCGCGGAAACAGTCCCCCATCAACGATTAGATGCATGGGAATTCTGGATTGAAGGCAAGCGGCTGTTTCGGGCAGAGGAACCGATCGAAGCGGATGGTCCACCCTGCACTTTAATGAGCCAACCGGAATTTTTGGCAGCGGTGGTAGAACGAGCAAAGGCCTGTCCAAATTTTGAATTTGTCCCTGGAACAACGGTACAGGGGCTAGAAAAGGAAGGTGATCGGATTACAGGCGTTAGTTTGAGCGATGGACGGACCATTGCCACAACCCTTGTCATCGCTGCCGATGGTCGAAACTCTACCCTACGCGACAAAGCCAATCTGAGCTTGGCACCGCAGCGCAGCTTCAAGACAGGCGATGGCAGCATTGATGTGCTGTGGTTCAGCCTGCCGGAACTGCCCCCGGTGCGAAAAGAAAATGTGTTTTACGCGATCGTTGAGAACGGCCACAGCTTTGGATTCTTCCGCAATTCCCAGAATCAAACACAGCTGGGCTGGGGAATGTCTAAGTCAAAAGACGTAGATGCAAACGCAACAAATTGGCGCAGTACAGACTGGCAGCAGACAATCATCGACCATTCTCCCCATTGGCTCGCCCAGGTTCTACAAACTCAATCTGACCCCGCCGTTTGGAAACCGACATTGTTCTCAGTCGCCGTGGCCCTTGCCCCCCAATGGTCTAAACCTGGCTTCTTGATGCTGGGCGATGCAGCTCATCCCATGTCTCCAGTAAGGGCTCAGGGGATCAATATGGCATTTAGGGATGCGATCGTTACGGCGAATCATCTCGTGCCGCTGCTTACAGCAGATGCTGAGACAACCCAGATTTATCCCAAACTTGACGTTGCTCTGGCGAGCATTCAAGCGGAGCGTGAGCCAGAAATTCGCCGTGCTCAAGCTCTCCAAGCAGCAGAACTAGCCCAGGGGGAGCTATTGCACAATTACCCAATTTTGCGGTGGGGAGCGAGTCAATTTGCTCCCATTGTGGGGTTGGGGGTCAAGCAGTCCTGGTTAAGAAGACAGCGGCAACTACGGCTGGGGGTCATACAGGTTGAACTCAAGGTTTAGTTGCAAGACCAGCCTGCAAAATCCCCAAATTTTTCAGCGATCGCGAAAACAACATAGCTGCAACCCAAGCCTGATCCTCCTAAACTTCTTCTCCCAATAATGACCCTCAACCCATCACAGAGTCAGCACAACGGAAGCGATCGCCTCCACAACCTAAGATTCATCAAGCCCATGCCACTGCTCCTAGATTTAGGCTAGGGCTTACGCGACTGCTGACGCATCTCTTTGATATCGCTATCGCTGTTTGCCTTTCACAGATCCCATCCCATGCTCGATATCTCCCCCATCGATGCTCTGCTAGCCCTGGCTTTACTAGCCATACCCATTGCCATTTCGCTGTGGCGAGGCATGGGTATTGAACTGAGTTTGCTCGTGAGCTTTGGACGATCGCTCCTCCAACTGATCGTTCTGGCCTACCTGCTCGCCTTTGCCTGGAGCTTCACCAATGCCTGGGGAATGTTTCTCGTCCTAGGATTACTCTGGCTAGTGTCCACACAACTACTGACCAATCGAGTCGAGCTAGAAGGCATCCGTCTCTGGGCTGGGCTAGCGCTATTACTCAGCTTGCTAGTCACTGTGGGATATGGAGTCTTGGGGGTACTGCGGCCTGACCCTTGGTATTTGCCTCAACTATGGGTGCCTTTGAGCAGTGCGGTGCTGGCCCAAGGGATCAACAGCGGCGCGATTGCTGCTAATCAGTTAATCCGTGCCCTGCAACAAAATCGCGGCGATGTAGAAATGCAACTGAGCTTAGGTGCAACGCCAGCCCAGGCCATCACCCATTATCGGCGAGGTGCTTTGCGAGCTGGCATTTTGCCGAACTTAGGGACCGTAGCGATCGCCGGTCTCGGAAGTCTGCCGCTGTTTATGGGGGGCCTGCTGGCCAGTGGCATTGAACCACTGGAGGCAGTGATTCTAGAATTGTTGCTCATCCTAATGCTGATCTGTACCAGTGTTATTAGTGCAACCATAATGGCCACTGGCGTCGAGAAGCTGAGCTTTAATCGAGCCATGCAGCTCAAAATGCTCTAGAAGGCGGAGGCGATTGTATTACAAATAATGGCTCGACTCTCTCCACATCTCTGAAAGATCGTTTGAAACAGGCATGTAGCCGTGGAAGATGCTCTAGAGCAACCTCGCATGCAACGGAATTCCGTCTGATTATCATCCTAGGTTCAAGCCTCAAACCCAATGCTTAGCCAACTCCTCCAACACAGTCTGGCTGTCCCCCAATGAGATGGACCACCGAACGAAACCAGAGACGCCTGCCCAAAACACGAAAAAACAGGAGACCGCAATGGCCTCCTGTTGACTGATAGAAAATATGGGTTCAAATGGCTCAAACGACGGCTGTGGCTGAAGCTCACCGCAGGAACTGAACTCTAGATCTCGCCTGCAGTAATTCACGCCAATAGCCGCTTTACACAATCACTGGCAAAGCAACAGTCACAACACGATGGATTCGCCAATTGAAAGGGCAACTCAGCAGAACACTAAGCAGCCCAACACAAAGGGCCAAACAATTAGCAACTAGATAACAGCAGAGGTGAGAACCAAGGTGACCACTAAAGCAAAAGCACCTAGGCCTTGGAGTGCATAGCGACGAGCTTGCTCAGGAGCGGGGAAAGCAGCGTAGTACATCTCAGGCTCAACCGCATAGTTGTTGGTCAAACCCTCTTGGTCCACGGTTGCACCTTTGAGTGTGGGGCTGGCGAGGAAGCGATCGCCTTCACGACGCATGCGGGAATTCGCTTCAGCAGGAATTAAGGCGCTGCCACCAGAAACAGGCTTAGGGCTCCAAGAAGCAGTCAAATCTTGAGCGATGGAGGAGAAATCGGGAGAAGCGCTTGCGGAGTAAGTCATGTCGGCCTTTGTTAATTTCTACAACATCAATGTAACGAATTATTTACAAACCAACAACTACGACATTTCTCATGAGTGAGATAGATCACTTCCGAAATAATCGCCTCTACCGTTGTGGCTGATCTT
>CALLAT010000063.1 GCA_938002085.1 uncultured Pseudanabaenaceae cyanobacterium | reverse complement strand
GGATGCGGGTCAGCATGTTTTCATGGCCAATGATGGGAGCGGGGTAGGCGCCAGAGGCTGTGAAGATGCTATTGCCCCAGAAGTGGTCCCAGTCCGCATGGCTGTTGATGACGAGGAGTTGGCGACCTGCCAAATCTGCCTGGACTGTTTCCATCATTTCCAGCGCCAGCTCTGGCGTGGCGAAGGTATCGAAGATGACGAGATGCTCTTGGGTGGTGATGGCATAGGCATCCACTTCCTGGCCAAAGCGGAAGATGCGAACCCGAGGGTCCATGCCGGTATGCTGAATTTCTTGAAGGGCTGGCATGGCGGGAAAGAACTGTGAAAAGCTGGAGATTGGTCAGTCTGGCCGATGGCTGTGACTTGGCCTGAGATTTCCAATGTACTTTCACAGCTGTGCCCTTGGAGTAACGGATTAATGGCGAATTATGCTCAGGTCTTGGTGGCGGGAGCCAGTCGTGGTGTGGGTCTTGAGGTAGTGAAACAGCTTCGAGCCCAAGGTGTTGAAGTTGTGGGACTGTTTCGCTCTGCTGATGCCCAAGCGGCGTTGGAAGCGCTGGGGGCGAAGGTGGTGATGGGAGATGCCCTGGATGCTTCAGCCATGGAACAGGCCGTGACTCAGAGCAATGTGGATGCGGTGATTAGTACGGTGGGCGGGATCTCTGAAGCGGGCGATCGCTCGGATTTCGTGGGCAATCGCAATTTGATGGATGCTGCGGTAAAGGCTGGGGTGAAACGATTTGTCTTGGTGTCTTCGATTGGTGCTGGGGAGACTGTCGGGGCATTGTCGGCCCAGGTCTTAGCTGCCTTAAAGCCTGCGCTCATTGAGAAGGATAAAGCAGAGGCTCATTTGGCTGCGAGTGGCCTGAACTATACGGTGGTGCGACCGGGCGGACTTAAGTCTGAGCCTGCGACGGGGAATGCGGTGGTGACTCAGGATGTGCGAGTGTCTGGGATGATTCACCGGGCGGATGTGGCGGCCTTGGTGTGCCAGGCTTTGTCCTCGGAACAGGCTTTGGGGCAGGTGCTCTCTGCATTGGACCCCAATCAACGGTTCGTGGAAATTGAGTTTGAACCGTTTGCTCTGTGATGTCTTTTGTTGCGAAAGCAACTTTACTCTTTGAATTTATATTTGAAGATGAATTTGTTGTGTGCTCAACTGAGCCTTGGCTGTGGTTGCCCGCTCGTCCGTGATGAGTTCATGACTCTTGCAGTTGCACGAGACTGGAGACAGGCTGGGTGTTAGGTGGTTGAGGGGCATTGTTGAGGGTGACGCCCCAAAGACCCAGGAAAATAGCGATCAGAACGATGGGCAAGATCAAGCTGTTGAGGTTGATTCGAGCGCGATTGGCTTGGCCAGATGTTGTGCGGCGGGCTTGACCTTTGAGGTTGTTGAGCTCTTGCTCGATATCAGCGCTCCATTGGGAGTCTTCGGTCTGAGCCGAGCTGGAAGTTTTGATGGATTGGCCGGTGACTCGCAGGTAGCCCCAATAGCCAAGGGCGATCGCGATCGCAATAATCCACAACCAGACCCTGAAGGGCACATAGGAAAAGAAGACAATGCGAGTCTTCGAAGCCATCCAGGAGAGGAAGAGGTAGGCTGCCGCAATCATGGCCAGGCCCTGGAACATGCGGAAGGCGGGGATGCGATCCAGGGGCAGGCGCTGTTTGGAGACCCAGAGGGAGGTGCCGACGTAGTAGAGCGGTGCGAACAGCAGCAAGATGTCTGCCTGTTCAATAACTTGCTCCCAGCCGCCGGTGCTGCTGGCGTAGGCGAGATACCCTGCCCAGAGAACGAGGGTGAGGGCGGAGAGGAGGAGGTTGGCGCTGAGCAGTAGCGGCTCTTCCCGTTGCCCCGGTATGACGATGCAGATCAGCCAGGTGAGCCAAGGGGCCGCAAAGATTAGCCCCGCGATGACTGCGCGATATTCGAAGAGGAGGAGGAAGAAGTCTTGGAATGTCATGGCTGGGGGCGATCTCAACGCAAGCTTTCGGAGGAGTCGCTGCCGAATGCTTATGGACAGGGCAGAGCAAGCTTAGTTTATTTTTCCCAAGATGAATGCCTAGAAGCTTATGAATGGGGGCTACTGCATCCGGAATTTGCTTGAGAAGATCAAAATAAATCCTGAGTTGTACGGAGCTGGAGAAGCGGAATTGAGGGGGGCGATCGCTGTTGCACCTCTCAAGGCCAAGGCTTTTGTGTGATCTGGACTGTGGCTTGTGCGAGATTACTGAAGACTAAAGTGTCCAGAAATCAGGGTTTAGGTCATTAATGGGTTTGCTTGTAGTTGTTCGATAAATGAAAAGGGGGAGGCTCAAGTCCTTGAGCCTCCCCCTTTTCATGCGGGACTTTGCTTTTGAGTTTTGAACTTACTTCTTGTAGCCCACATCAGCCAGCACTCGCTCCATGGCCCCAAGCAGCGTCACCACATTCTCAGGGCGGCTGTTGAAGCCCATCAGGCCAATACGCCAGACCTGACCTGCCAATTCACCAAGGCCGTTGCCGATCTCAATGTTGTAGTCGTTGAGCATCTTGCTGGTTACAGCCTTAGCATCGACACCTGTGGGTACGCGCACGGTGGTTAGCGTGGGTAGGCGGAATTCCTTGGGCACATGCATTTCCAGACCCAGGGCTTCCAGGCCATCCCACATCAGCTCAGCGGTGCTCTGGTGACGCGCCCAACGAGCCTCTAGGCCTTCTTCCGAGATCAGGCGCAGGGCCTCGCGGATGGCGTAGTTCATATTGATAGGTGCGGTGTGGTGGTAGGTGCGCTCCGCTCCCCAATACTTGCCCACGAGGGACATGTCCAGGTACCAGTTAGGCACTTTGCCTTCGCGTTTGCTCAGCTTCTCCAGGGCGCGATCGCTCATGGTGAAAGGCGAGGCACCGGGAGGGCAGCTCAGACCCTTCTGGCTACAGCTATAGGCCAGATCAATGCCCCACTCATCGATGAACAGAGGCACGCCACCCAGGCTGGTGACGGTATCGGCAATGAGCAGACAGTCGTACTGCTTGCAGAGGTCACCGACACCTTCAAAGGGCTGGCGAGCGCCAGTGGAAGTTTCTGCATGGACCAGGGCAAGAACCTTAGGACGATGCTCTTCCATAGCTGCTTTTAGCTCATCGAGGCTAAAGACTTCACCCCAGGGCTTCTTAATCGTGCGCACATCAGCCTGGTAACGGCTGGCCATATCTTCCAGGCGATTGCCGAAGTAGCCCATGTTGCCGATTAGCATCACTTCGCCGGGCTCGATGATGTTTGCGATGGTGGCTTCCATGGCCGCACTGCCGGTGGCGCTGACGGGAATGGTGATGCGGTTCTCGGTCTGCCAGGCGTAGCGCAGCAGCTCCTGGACTTCGCTCATCATATTGAGGAAGCTGGGGTCTAGGTGGCCGACTTGGCGTAAACCGAGGGCTTGGAGTACCGCAGGGTGGGCGTTGGAGGGGCCAGGGCCGAGGAGGAGGCGCGGGGGCATTTCCAGGGGGCCAACTGATTTGCGGTGGGCTTCGTTGATCTGAGGCATAGCAGTTGTTGGGGGGATTTCTCTTCGGTTGGCGTAGCAGGGGCTACCGGATGCGGATCAAGTTTCCCAAATTTCGCGCGATCGCGGGAGGGTTGCAGCGGAATTGGGCTTTTTCCGGCTGGGACTGGGGGCGGGTTTTGTTTGGGATTGGGGGGTGGGGAGCAATTCTTGACTGCTAAACCCGCCCGTACGGGAGCTAGTAGGGCAGGGCTTCCGTTGTGGAGAGCGATCGCAATTGCTCCAGGAAATCCATCATCTCCGCGTCGGTCAGATCTTTGCGGGTTGCCTTGTTGTAAGTGGCTTTGAGGAAGTCGCTGCCCTGGCGATTTTTCCAGCCGAGCTGTTTGCAGAGGCGGGCGGTCTCTTCCATCATCTCGCTTCGGGTCAGGCCTTCGGTGGGCGCTTGGCTTTCTGCGGTAGGTTGGCTTGCGACAACCGCTGGATCCTCGGCCAGTGGATCTTCGTCTGGCCCATCATCAGCAATCTCAATTTCCGGCTCTGGCTCCCGCACGATGATGTCGTCTGCGGGGCTGTCGGAGGCTTCGGCAGCGGCATCAGACATTTCTGCCTCTGTCACAGTCGGGGCGACTGCGGGCGGGGGAGCGGGGATTTCAGCGCCTGATTTCAGCCCGGCGCTGGCCATAAGCTCGGACACGGACTTCGGAGCAAGGTCCGCTTCATCCACGCTGAGACCGGCATCGGCAATGGGGCTATCGTCTTCTGCTTCTGATTTCTCCTCGAAGTTAGAGGGCAAGGCTTGGAGATAGCCGAGGTATTCCATCAGCTCTCCGTGGTCGATGATGTCGTCGCGGGAGGATTTGTTAAAGGTGCGTTGGAGATATTCCTGTTCCTGTTTGCTGTCCCAGTTGAGGCGTTTGAGTTCGACTGATATTTGAGCTAGGTCTTCGGACCAGTCCGCAACAAATTCCTGCTCGGGTTGTGTGTTTGCTTCGGCAGAGTCTGCTTCAGGCGTTGGATCCTCCGCTGCAGTCTCGACGGCGGGACTGGGAGAGGGAGGAGCTGCTACTGACTTTTTCGGTTTTGGTTTGGGCTTGGGTTTACTGCTTTTGGCAGGGACAATTTTGTCATTGTCCGGCTCGTCCCCCAAGGGACCGAGGTTAATCATGGTGTCGCCTAAGCCGTCATCGCTGCCATAGTCTGAGTGGCTTTGGGGCGGAGCTGATAGGGGGGCGGTTGGTACAGGCATTGGGGCCGCAGAAGCCTGAGAGGCCGTGGAATGGGGCGGTGCTGTCAGGCCATGACCTGAGCCGGATAGAAGAGCTTTGGCGAGGGCCAGATTGCGCAGGCGGGCCAGGTCTTCGGCTTCTTCAAGGGTGGGGGCTGTCGCGAGGCTGCTCACCAGGGGCCGACCTTCCAGGCTAATGGTGGCTCGTACGATGTATTCCGCTACGCCTGCGCCATTGAGAGTGGGTCCGCTTTCTAAAACGCTGGTGAAGCTGCTGTGGGGATGGCGATCGCGAAAGCGAGCAAACTGCCCATGGACCTCTAGGGTCAGAGGTGATGTAGGAGCGTCGTTCTGAACAGCCTGGTCTTGCAAGACAGATGCAGTAGAGGCTTCCTGGGACGGTGATGAAGACATAGGAACAGGCATGGAAACACTGGCGATGGGATGCGGGCCTGTGAGCGAGGTTCTGGAAACAACCTCGAATATCTCAAATATCTGGAGCAGACACCTGCGTTTCCATTCTAAGAAGGGTCAGCTCCTAGCTTGATATGTAACAGAACGTTAAGCTAGTGATCACGCCTGTATCAGATTGCAATTTATTGATTGGCCAATGTGACGATTGGCGGCGATCGCTTCGTCCCTGACCGTTCAGCCTGATTGACTGGATTGAACGACCGGTGTTAGCTGCTCAACTGCATTTGCATTCCTTGGAGCCCATGCTGGACCAGATTCTTGCTCCGTTTGAATTTTTTAGCAGCGATACGCTGATTCTCCTGCCGCTGTTGATCTGCCTGGAGGCGGTGCTGTCTGCGGATAATGCGATTGCCCTGGCGGCGATCGCCCAGAATCTGCCGGATGGCAAGATGCAGCGTCGGGCCTTGGATATTGGCTTGATCGTGGCCTTTACCCTGCGGGTGCTGCTGATTCTCACGGCCACTTGGGTGACGAAATACTGGCAGTTTGAGCTGGCCGGGGCGCTCTATTTGATGTGGCTGGTGGTCCAGCATTTCTTCTTGACTGACGACAGCGAAGAGGCAATAGCGAGTCGGCAACTCAATAGCCTCTGGGCGGCGATTCCCTTAATTGCACTGACGGATTTAGCTTTTTCCTTGGATAGCGTGACCACGGCGATCGCCCTTTCCAAGGAGACTTGGCTGGTGATTACGGGGGGCGCGATCGGGGTCATCACCCTGCGCTTTATGGCCGGGCTATTTATCAAGTGGTTGGAGGAGTACACCCATCTGGAAGATGCGGGCTATGTGGCTGTGGCTTTAGTTTCCAGTCGCTTGATGCTGCGGGTGGCCAATGATGACTGGGTTCCGCCTGAATGGGTGATGGTCGCCCTGATTGCCCTGGTCTTTGTTTGGGGCTTCTCTAAACGGATTGATGAATCGGATTCTGTTGATAGTGCAACCGTAAGCGAAGGGCATGCTGTGGTTGCAGCTGGAGTGGGTGACCTGGCTAGTCGTGATGGTTTGGAAGTGGGCAACGTAAACCTATCTTCGGTGTCCTCCAGTGATGCGAGGGTGACGGAGGAGACGCTGAGTTAGTGCAGCGTTTCACTGGGCGCTCGTTTGAGTTAGTTCTGATGGTATCCCAACAGCCTCTGGGGAGGCTGGAGCTAGACTGGGAGCCCAATCCAGGAGGGATGGTGGTTTGGCAAGGCGAAACCTATGCCGTACTTGAGCGTCGACATCGCTATCGATATACTCAGGGCCGATATCGGCTAGCCCAGGCTGTGCTCTATGTGCAGCTCAGTCGAGCATCTGAAGCTAGATTGGTGGATGGGCAATGGATTTTAGGAGATAGTAGCTGCCGCTTCAATAGCCGCTCGCCCCTGCTTCGTTGTGCTGTAAATCCGCCTGGACCTTGTCTGGGCTGCGGGCACTATGAAGGATTCTATGAACGATTTTGACTGATGCCGTTGCGAGTTCTCAAAACTAACTCGCTTGGGATGAGCTAGCCGCCTGGCAGTTCATTTGGGCCTGATGCCAAGCGGCTCCTAAGGTCGCGCTAGGGTCTCGGACTGCACTGCCAATCGTCAGGGGAAAGGCTGCGAACTTGAGCTCAGCTTTAATCCGATTGACGACTCGAACTAGGCGTTCAGGTTCTGTTTCCACAGCAATAATGCCCACTTGATTCGATGCGACGCGGGCAATAATGTCCTCTTCTCGCAGGATTGAACTGAGAAGCTGGGCGATCGCCTTGATCCAAGTTTCCGCAGGGCTTTCGCCATAGGTGATGTCTGCAGCTTGTAAATCGAGCTGTAGGTTGATCAGGCAAGCATCTCTGCCGTAGCGATGGCAGCGGCTATCTTCCACAGATAAAAAGTGCTCCCAGGCCTGTCTGTTGTACAGACCTGTCAATTCATCGCGCCAGCACTCCGCTTGACTCCGCTCGACCTGCCGCTTTTGCTGAAGGAGTTTGAGATCACTATCCAGGAGCGATACCAAAAGCTGAACCATTACTTTTAGCAGGGGCTGTTGGGCTTCCATGCTGGCTGGCTTGGCTTCCGAGTGAAAGGCGCAGAGGGTGCCAAACAGAGTTCCATCACCATGGAATAACGGCATGCTGATGTAAGCCGCAATATTAAACTGCTCTGTCAGAGGGGCCTTGGCATAGGCTTCCACGGTGGAGACATCCGGCGTTATATTGCCGCCTTGGCCCATCACCATGGAATAACACAGCGTATTCTTCCATGGAAAAACAGCACCAGCCTTCATGCCATAGCGTTGGTCTTCAACATTGACCACAATCCATTGCTCGTCCTTGACCCGCGTGACCATGCAGAGGTCAAATCCAAGGTGGCCTTGGAGAAACTTCAGAACAGCCCCCGTGGCAGCGTGAAAATTATGGAAGGGTTGGAGCAGCAGGGAGGTTGGAGCAGAGGTGGTCATCTCAGGGTTGCTTTGAGTCAAGGACAGGTTAGAAGCGCGACTCTGGGGATGTTGAGAAATCTCTGAATTGGTTTAAGCGACCAAATTGATTTGAGATTTCCTGTTACTTATTTACTGGCAGGGGGCAATCAAATTCTTCCTGGATTGGAGAAAAAATGCTTGCTGCTGCAGCTATTGGTAGACCAGCTTAAGATGCCCAAAAGTTCTGTCTGAGCTGCCTGAGTCGTATAAATATTGCTGTAAAAAAGCTAGAGAGAGTGGCATTGTTAGCCTTCTGCCAGGAGCCTTTGGGGAATAGGGGCAGTTGAGTGAGGCTGATTCTCTTTGGCAAGGCTTAGATGAAAATTTCGTCAACTTTAGGTTTAGACCCTGCCCTCTTAGAACCGAGATGTTAGGCTCCTATCTAAATACCTGTGGACAAAATAATTGTTCTGAGGTTTGAAACAGGGTTATCTATCAATCGCACCGTGCCCTAAGCACTAAAAAAATCATTTATTTATCCTTTATCTAAAAGAACTAATATGACGCCTGTCTTTGGATTTGCTTGTATTGCTTTTGTCCTCTTTGGGTTTTTTCTTCTACGTCCTAAGCATTCGCTGAAGGCGAGGGCTCAGGAGCGCTATAGGCGCGATCGCAAGGCAACTCGCCAGCGAGATCGCATGACTCAGCGCTAGGGATATTGGCGTTGTCACATCACCATTGGGTTTCCATCTGGTTTAACTCAGCTATGGCAGATGGTGATGTGAGTCGCAAATGTTCTGAAGCAGTGAGGTTGCGGCCAAAGCCCGTGACGCCTACTCGCCATTGCTCTATCTCTTAGGGCAATGGCGAGTTTTTCTATTAATGGTCTTAAGCACTGAACTGTTGAGCGTAGTAGCCAGCGTAGCGCCCGCCTTTCTTGAGCAAATCATTGTGGCTGCCGGATTCGACAATTTGTCCCTTCTCTAGTACCAGGATGCGATCGGCTCGACGGACAGTGGCGAGGCGGTGGGCAATGATGAAGACGGTGCGGTTGTCCATCAATCGCTCCAGGGCTTCTTGGACCAGGGCTTCGGATTCGGAATCTAGGGCGGAGGTGGCTTCGTCGAGGATGAGGATGCGAGGGTCGAGGAGGACAGCGCGGGCGATCGCAATCCGTTGTCGCTGTCCTCCCGATAAATTGACACCACGCTCACCGACATAAGTGTTGTAGCCATCGGGAAGTTGGCTGATGAACTGGTGGGCATTGGCAACCTTCGCGGCTTCTGCGACTGCGGCGAGGTCGATATTTCGTTGGCCAAAGGCGATATTTTGGGCAATGGTGCCGGAGAAGAGAATGGTTTCCTGGGGGACGATGCCGATTTGGCGGCGCAGGCTGCGTAGGGTGACGCTGCGGATGTCGATGCCGTCGATTAAGATTTCGCCACCCTGGGGGTCGTAGAAGCGGGGCAGTAGGTTGACTAGGGTGGTTTTGCCTGCACCGGATGCACCAACGAGGGCGATCGCTTCTCCAGGCAGAGCAATCAGCCCAATCTCTCGCAATACAGGATGGCTGTTTTGACCTAGCTCTGCATCGTAGGAAAAGCTGACGTTTTGCAGCTCCACCTTGCCATCCACCATGGGCATTGTTTTCGCGTCAGAGTGCTCCAGCACGGCGGGCTCGATGGCCATGACTTCAAACACCCGATCCACCGAGGCCTCAGCCTGCTTGAACAGGTTGTAGTTCTCGGTCATATGGGCGATGGGGTCCACGAGCATGACCACCGCAGCGATGTAGCTGACAAAGCTGGTGCCGGTGAGATTGCCCTCAGAGATTTGCCAGGTGCCCAGGAGCAGCACGATGAGGATGCTCATGGCGTAGAGGAAGCCGATGACAGGATGCTGGACGGCTTGGAGCCAGGCCGCAGAGTAGTTGGCCTTGCGGTTTTCCTCGGCGATGGACCGGAAACGCTCTTCTTCGTAATCTTCGGCAGCGAAGGCGCGGATGAGGCGAATGCCGGAGAAGACCTCGGTCAGCAGCGAGGATAGGTCCGAAATGCGGTTTTGGCTGCGGCGGGAGAAGCGTAGGAGCTGCTCGCCAAACCAGCTCACCAGGGCAGCCATCAGCGGCGCGATTAGGAATGCTGAGAGGGTGAGCTGCCAGTTGAGGTAAAGCATATAGGCCAGGACCAGGACCAGCTGCAAAATGCAGGGCGCAAAGTCATGAAAAAGCTTTTTGACGACTTCGCCGACGCGGTCCACGTCTTCGGTGAGGCGATAGGTGAGGTCGCCGGTTTTAGCCGATTCGAAATAGCCCAGGTCTAGCTTTTGTAGGTGGCTGTAGAGGGCTCGGCGCAAGTCTAGAGCGATCGCTAAAGCCGCCTTGGCCATCAGCGAATCTTGGCCGTATTGAGCAACCTTATGAATCAAAAACGCGATCGCCAGCACCCCCGCAAGCTGAGCCATCTCCCGCACCTGCCCATTGCCCAAGTACTCCGCCACGGAGCCAAATAGCTGGGCCAGGATGGGCCAAAAAATGCTGAATATGATTGTGCAGCCCAGCGCTCGCAAGATACGCCCGGTTTGGGGCTTCAAGAAGGGGAGGAGATTCCAGTAGTTGGAGCGGCGATCGCGGGTCACTCCCTCACGGTGCTGGGCTGGGTTTTGGCGGAGGGTGGTCAAAGGGAAATCCTCAAGGGAGCGCGGCTTTCCTCGGCAGGGGAAAGCACCTCAATGGGAGACACATGTCACTGTGTCCTGGTCATCAGCATTTCAGGGCTGTCAGAGGCTACGGAGCCATGGCTTCGCAGGCTGCTGAGGGAACGGCCCTATCAAAATTCATTTCTGAGCTGAGCTTGCCATCCCAAACCCTATCAAAATAAGGGGGCTGGGCAGAAGTGTGACTCTGTCTGTGCCTTTAGGGCGCTTACGCTCGGTTTAGCGCTGCAACCTGTCCAAACCAACTTTCAGAGACTGCATTCGATGAGTGACGAGAAAAAGCCGATTAAGTTAGACCAATTCCTCAAGTTTCAAAACTTGGTGGGCAGTGGGGGGGAGGCTAAAGCGATCATCCAAGAGGGAATGGTTATGGTGAATGATGAGGTGGAAATCCGGCGGGGGCGAAAGCTAGCGGCAGGCGATCGCGTCACGATTGATGGTCAAACCTGGACTGTTGAGTAGCTAGCAAAATTGCTGAAAGCGAGTGATCCGTAAGTAGGAAGCTGCATTTTTGATGTGACTAATGACCCCTCAGGACTCAACCTCCTCCGATCCCCACTGCCGCTGTCATATAGACTAGCTAATGCCCTTTTGAAGTAGATACCCCCTAACGCTGTGCGCAAAATCGTAATCGCTGGCAACTGGAAGATGTTCAAAACCCGCGAGGAAACGACCGAGTTTCTCAATGGGTTCCTACCGAAGCTAGAGAATACGCCCGAGGATCGCGAAGTTATTCTCTGCGTGCCGTTTACAGATTTAGCGGTTCTGTCTAAGAACCTCCACGGCAACCGAGTTAGAGTCGGGGCACAGAATGTCCATTGGGCTGAGAATGGAGCCTATACAGGTGAGATTTCGGCAGCAATGCTGACGGAGTTGGGTGTGCGCTATGTGGTCATTGGTCACAGTGAGCGGCGACAGTACTTTGGTGAAACGGACGAGACGGTCAACCAGCGTCTGCGGGCTGCCCAGGCAGCAGGGCTGACGCCCATCCTTTGTGTGGGTGAAAGCAAGCAGCAGCGGGACTCCGGTGAAACTGAAAATGTAATTTTTGCCCAGCTCAAGAACGGTTTGATTGGCGTTGATCAAAGCAACTTGATTATTGCCTATGAGCCGATTTGGGCGATTGGGACGGGCCTGACCTGTGCCAGCGATGAGGCCAATCGGGTGATTGGCTTGATTCGTGGCAAGCTACACAATGCTGATGTACCCATCCAGTACGGCGGCTCGGTGAAGCCAGGCAATGTGGATGAGATTATGGCTCAGCCCGAGATTGATGGAGCCTTGGTGGGGGGTGCCAGCTTGGAGCCTGAGAGCTTTGCGCGGTTGGTCAACTTCCAGTAATTGAAGGTTTGATTGAACAGACTGTTGCTTAGAAATCCGACTTCTTCAGAGAAGTCGGATTTCTTGTATTTGGACTTTGGAGGCTCAGCAGCAGTTCAGCTCGCTTCAAACCAAAATTCAATCTCCGAAGTCTCCTGCTCAAATCTTGCAGCATGGGGCTTATGGGCGGCGACTTGATACCAATCGCCAGGGGCGTAGCGTTGCTCCTCTCCATCCACAATCAAAATCAGCTCACCTTGGGTAATGACGCCAACATTGTTTGTGTCATGGCTATGTTCGGGAATGGCTGTGCCTGGGGGATAGCTGGCAAATAGAACGTCGCAGCCCTGGGCCGCTAGCTTGAAGGCATCGAAGGGACCATCAAATTTAGGCAGGGCGAGCAGTTGCGAGGGAAAATGGACCATGGGAGATCACCTGACTGATTTCTTCTCCATTTAACCGGCATAAATTCCCTATGGCTGCCACGGAACTCACGACGGATGATTCCAGTTTTCGCTGGGGCGATCGCACCTATCTTATGGGCGTCATCAACGTCACACCGGATAGCTTTAGCGATGGGGGCCAGTTCAATAGCGTCGATGCCGCCGTTGCCCAGGCTCGGCGCATGGTCAAGGCCGGGGTCGATATTTTAGACATTGGTGGTCAATCGACCCGACCTGGGGCCACCCAGATTTCTTTGGAAGAAGAGCTGGAGCGCACGGTTCCGGTGATTGAGGCCATCTGCCGCAATGTCGCGGGTCGCACCACGATTTCCATCGATACGACGCGGGTGGCCGTGGCACGGGCGGCGATCGCTGCCGGAGCCGATTGGCTCAATGACATCTCGGGAGGCACCTATGAGCCGGAAATGCTCAACCTCCCTGCTGAACTAAACGCCCCCATCGTGCTCATGCACCTGCGGGGTACGCCGGAAACGATGCAGTCCATGACGGACTATGACGACCTTATGGGAGAGATGGTGGCGGGACTAAAGGCCCAGGCTGAGAAGGCGATCGCCGCCGGAGCCATCCCAGAGCAAATCATCCTTGACCCCGGCATTGGCTTTGCCAAGACCTATGAGCAGAACATCGAGATTTTGCAGCAGCTTCCGAAGCTGAGGGCCCTGGGCTATCCGCTGCTAGTGGGGCCGTCGCGCAAAAGCTTTATTGGCAAAATCCTCGACCAGCCCGATCCGAAGCAGCGGGTGTGGGGCACGGCGGCAGCCTGCTGTGGGGCAATCGCAGGTGGTGCTGATATCCTACGCATCCACGACGTTGCGGAGATGCATGACGTTTGCCGCGTGGCCGATGCCCTTTGGCGCTGATTTGGCGCTACTGTATTGGGCATCGCAAGCGGCGGCATAGCCCTATGGGCAGCAGCAGCTCTTCCACCGCGAATGACCCAGCGCGTTATCCCACTCCAAATCCCCATGGCTTGGCGGCAAAACCTTCAACAACTCAAACGCAATCCTCTGGCTCGCATTGGCGCGGCAATTTTGATTACGTTCTACACTGCGGTCATTTTTGCCGGCTTCGTTGGCCCCTATGACCCCTACGAATCCCAGCCCAATGGGTCGTTATTGCCGCCCACACCCGTTTATCTGCGCGATGCGGGAGGCGACTGGATAGGGCCCCATGTGTATCCCACCACCCAGGGGCCGGTGGATTTGGAGACCGGCGATCGCCCCCTCCTCGTTGACCGCACCCAACCGTCCCCCATTCGCCTCTTTGCCCAAGGGCCTGACTACAGGTTTTGGGGCCTAATTCCCACGAACCGACATCTGTTTGGCACCACTGGTCCTGCAAAGTTCAATCTGCTAGGCACTGATGATCAGGCTCGCGATCAGCTCAGCCGCTTGCTCCATGGCGGACGCATTAGCCTGTTTATTGGCCTAGTTGGCGTAGCAGTCTCCTTTCCCATCGGACTCTTTGTGGGAGGCATTTCAGGCTACTTCGGTGGCTGGATCGATGCGGTGCTGATGCGCTTTGCAGAGGTGCTGATGACTATCCCCAGCCTCTATCTCCTAGTGGCGCTGGCGGCGGTGTTGCCAGCGGGTTTGAGCAGTGCCCAGCGCTTTTTGCTAATTGTGATGATTGTCTCGGTGATTAGCTGGGCGGGCTTGGCGCGGGTGATTCGAGGCCAGGTGCTGTCCATTAAGCAGCGCACCTTCGTCCAAGCCGCCAAGGCCATGGGAGCGGGGGACTTAAGTATTATTTTTCGTCACGTGCTGCCCCAAACTTCGACGTACATCATCACGGCGGCAACCTTGACGATTCCGAGCTTTATTGTCACCGAGGCAATTTTGAGCATCGTGGGCTTGGGCATTCAGCAGCCCGACCCCTCCTGGGGCAATATGCTGTCGGTGGCTAGCAACCCATCGATTATTGTCTTGCAGCCCTGGTTGATTTGGCCCCCGGCTGTCTTGATTGTTCTGACCGTGCTGGCGTTCAATTTGCTGGGGGATGGATTGCGCGATGTGCTAGATCCCCGCAACTCTCAAACGCCTTCCTAGGAGCAAGCACTGCTTCCTTTTGTGTGTTTTTAAACAGAAATAGCTGGGGCTGGTGAGGAGTAGGATCAGATTGTTGGATTGTTGGTTCGAGTCTCGCGATCGCAGTCCCCCAAATTCTGTTTTAGGAATTGCCCATGCCCCTAGATTCACCCCTCATGGAACCCCAGGTGGTGGATGCGATCGACCGAGAGCCGCTTATCGTGACTCCGGCGATGCCTTTGATCCAGGTGATTGAGTTAATGAGTCAACGCCGAGGGCAGTCTTGTTCCCTGGAGGAAGTGCCGGATGTAACGCGGCGTACTCAAGGTTGCTCAAGCTGTGTGCTGGTGATGGAAGGTGAGGCTGTCCAGGGTATTGTGACCGAGCGAGATATGGTTCGCTTGGCTGCTCGACAGCTGGATGCCTCTGAGACGGCTGTATCTGCAGTGATGGCGAGTCCCGTTATTTCCCTGCCCCAGAGCGATCTGAGGGATGTTTTTTCGGCCCTATTCTTATTTCGCCGCTACCGCATTCGCCATCTAGTCATTCTGGATAGCGATGAACGTTTGGTGGGCGTGGTCTCCCAAAGCAGTCTGCGAGAGATTGTCCGCCCAGCGAACTTGTTGAAGATGCGTCGCGTTGCCGATGTCATGACCAACCCAGTCATCTATGCCTACGAATCAACGCCGGTTTTAGAGCTGGCCAAGCTGATGGCAGAGCATCGGGTGAGCTGCATTGTGATTATTGAAGAAGACCCTGAGCTAGACCTGCGACACATTGGCTTAATCCCGGTGGGCATTGTGACGGAACGGGATCTCGTTCAATTTCAAGCTTTGCAGCTGGAGCTGGCTAGCCTAGAGGCTAGGGATGTGATGAGCGCTCCTTTGTTCTTGCTCAATCCGAAGGATTCCCTGCTCACGGCCTATGAGGAAATGCAGCAACGGCGGGTGCGGCGTTTGGTCGTGTCTTGGGATTGGGGGAAAGGCTTAGGCATTGTGACCCAAACCAGCCTGCTACGAATTTTCGACCCCATGGAAATGTACGGTGTCATTGAATCGCTCCAAGACACCGTCAAAACGCTAGAGGCCGAAGTGAAGGCGCTGCGTAAGGCTAAGGAATAGCCCTCTCCGGTCTATTGCCTGAGCCTTAACCCATCAGGACTTGGGCGGCTGCAGAGACGCCTGCTCCCGGTGTGAAGCTGTCTTGGCCCATGCTGCGGACAATTGATTCGATCGCCGCCGTGGCCGTCAGCACATCGCGATCGTCCATAAAGCCCAGGTGACCAATGCGGAATATCTTGCCCTTGAGGTGGTCTTGACCGCCCGCGAGGGACATATCAAAGCGGCTTTGGCACTGCTTGATGATTTGAACGGCATCGGCTTTGTCAGTGCCCATGACGGCGGTGGCAGCGGTGCTGGCCACGTCATCCGCAGCAAGAAGCGGCATATTGATGGCCCGCATGGCAGCACGAGTGGCATCCCGCAGCCGCGTATGGCGAGCGAAGATGCTCTCTAGGCCTTCTTTGCGCATCATCTGGAGAGAAGCCTGGAGCGCGAAATAGAGGTTGACCGGTGGGGTGAAGGGGGTCAAGTCCTTGGCAGCGTTTTTGCTGTAAGCCTTGAGGTCGAAGTAGAACTTGGGCAAGGTGGCGCTTTCATAGGCGGTCCAGGCCTTGTCGCTGACGGAAATGATGCCTAAGCCAGGGGGCATCATGTAGCCCTTCTGAGAGCCAGAGCAGACCACATCCAGGCCCCAGTCATCTACAGGAACGCTGGCAGCGCCCATGCTGGTGACGGCATCGACAATCATCAGTGCACCGTGGGCTTTAACGTAGCCCGCGATGGTTTGCAGGTCGTTGGTCACGCCTGCGGAGGTTTCACTGTGGGTGACAATGACGGCTTTGATTTCTTTGCCACTGTCAGCCTCTAGCTTGGCTTTGAATTCTGCGGGGTCTAGAGGTTTACCCCAGTCGGCGGTGATTTCATCGACTTCCAGGCCGAAGGCTCGGGAGACTTTGACCCAGCGATCGCCGAACTTACCGTTGCTGCCCGCGAGCACGCGATCGCCCGCGCTGAGGAAATTAATAATCCCAGCTTCCATGGCCCCCGTACCACTGGCAGCTACAACCAATACGTCGCTCTTGGTTTGATGGAGCCACTTGAGGTTCTCAGTCACATCCTTGGCGATGGCGCTGAATGCTGCGGTCCGGTGCCCAATTGTGTGTTTAGCCATTGCCAAGAGCACCTGCTCTGGCACCGGGGTGGGACCCGGAATCATCAACATCAGCTTGTCGTCCATGCCTCGCCGTACCCTAAAATTCGCGTTAAGCCGCCTTAATTTGGTCCGTGAATGGGAACGCCGGACCAGCGGTTCAGCTTTCTAGATTACGATTTTTCCGACCGCCATCAAGGGAAGGTAAGAAAAAATTTGCGAGAAATGGATTTGAAGCATGGGGATCAAGCTAAAAGGATGCCATCGCAGCCTGTGACGCCTAGAGCTGGCTTTACATTGCCAGTGTTTGCCTGCGCGGGGGCGATCGCAGCCCTACAGCATCTGCTCATTCAGCATGATTTGACTGCTGATGCTGACGCATCTGGCCTTTCCACGGTCCCGCTTCAAGGCGGCATGGCAGTGACCTTCAACCTCGTTGAACCTGCTAAAGCGGTGACGATTCCCATTGAACAACTGGCTGCGCTCTCAGCCACCAGAGCCCTGGCCATTACCCGGAGCGACCCAGGCGATAACCTTGACCTGACTCGCCACACTCCGATTTGGTCCCAGGTAGAGCTGAACCCAGATGGGCAGACCGAACCGTTGGTGATTGCAGGGGGGGAAGGCATTGGCAAGCAGCTAGGGCGAGATGGCGAAGCGGCAATCTATAGCTATGCCCAGCGTTTGCTGCGAGAAAACCTGCTGCCGTTAATCCCCAGCGGGATGAAGCTTAGGGTCACGATTACCCTGCCCGAAGGCCAGGCGCTGGCCCTGCGAACCTCTAATGCTGCCTTTGGCGTGGTGGATGGTTTGTCTCTCCTGGGCACCAGCGGCCTTGCCCAGCCGCTCAGTGCGCCGGGGCAACTGGAGGAATATCGTGAGCAACTGCGGGTTAAGGCAGCGATTTATGACAGTCTCGTTTTTTGCATCGGTGAAAATGGCTTGGCCTTGGCCCCAGCCCTAGGACTGGCTCCCGAGCGTTTGGTCAAAACCGCAAATTGGCTGGGGCCACTGCTGGCTGAGGCGGGATTGCTGGGCGTTCAACAAATTCTGCTACTGGGTTACCACGGCAAGTTGATTAAGCTGGCGGCGGGGATTTTCCACACCCATCACCATGTGGCCGATGGACGCATGGAAACCTTGTGCGCGATCGCGGCCTCCCAAAATCTTCCCCATGCTTTACTCCAGCAACTTCTCGATAGCCCTACCGTTGAAGCGGGGCTGGGTCTTTTACAGAAGGCAGAATCGGTTGTCCCTGTTTATGAAGCCATGGCCCAGCGCATTGATCGCCGTTCTGCGGATTACATTCGCAAGCAGTCTGAAGCCTCAGTTTCTGTGGGGGCTGTGTTGTTCGATCGGCAGCGCCAGGTGATCGTGAAGAGCGCGATGGCTCAGCAAGTCTGGCCGAGCCTTTGCCGACCGGCATCATGAGCCTAGGCGGTGGCTCATGGCACAATGCTTAGCCGAGATTCCTGTGTTGAAGCGCTGGATTTTTCCGCCGAACCAGTTCGCTTGCTAAAGGCCTTGTGATAGATTGTTTTGAATATTCCCTTTTAATAAAAGCTTAAGCAATGGGCTAATTTCAGACTTTGCATGACGAGTCTGGTTTCCTTTTTTCCCTAGCTCAATTGCCTGCCCCTCGTTCATGTTTTGGACAGCTGATGGGGCAACTTGTAACACCAACTTCATTTGCGTGTAACGCGCTTCACAACCTCATCTCCAATTTCTGCCCAGTCACCTGTGCATTGCCAAGGCATGCCTCTGACTTGGCTAAATTTGTCATTTCACCGCCAAACATTACGAAGAATGCGGAGGTATTAAGCCCATCGAAGGAAACACCCGTTTTCCTACGGCTTACCTCTACATTGGCCCTAGGCACTCTGCTTCGCTTCTGCTTTGCGCCATTCCCATACCGTCGCCATCCAGGGTTATAGCTGTGGTCTCATCCCCCGAATCCGTATCCACCAAGGCCCAGGGCCTAGAAGTCAATCGCCAGATGATTGCCATCCTTGACTTTGGCTCTCAATATTCCGAACTCATTGCCCGTCGCATTCGCGAAACTGAAGTTTACTCCGAGGTGATTTCTTACCGCACCACCGCAGAGCAGCTTAAGCAGCTCAACCCCAAGGGCATTATTCTCTCGGGGGGGCCTAGTTCGGTTTATGCCGAGAATGCGCCCAAATGTGACCCAGAACTTTGGAACTTGGGCATTCCCATTCTGGGTGTCTGCTACGGCATGCAGTTGATGGTGCAGCAGCAGGGCGGTAGCGTCGAGGCTGCGGATCGGGCTGAGTACGGTAAGGCTTCGATTCACATTGATGATCCCACCGACCTTCTAACCAATGTGGATGAAGGCACCACCATGTGGATGAGTCATGGGGACTCCGTGATGAAGTTGCCCGAGGGCTTCGAAATCATGGCCCATACGGACAACACGCCCAATGCGGCGATCGCCAATCACGAACGCAAGATGTACGGCGTTCAGTTCCACCCCGAAGTCGTCCATTCCATCGGTGGCATGGCCCTGATTCGCAACTTCGTTTATCACATCTGCGAATGCGAACCCACTTGGACCACTGAAGCTTTCGTTGAAGAAGCCATTCGTGAAGTCCGGGCTCGTGTAGGCGATAAGCGAGTCTTGTTGGCACTGTCCGGTGGCGTGGATTCTTCCACTTTGGCTTTCTTGCTTCACAAGGCCATTGGCAATCAGTTGACCTGCATGTTTATTGATCAGGGCTTCATGCGTAAGGGCGAGCCGGAGCGCTTGGTGGAAGTGTTTGATAAGCAGTTCGCCATCAACGTGGAATATGTCATGGCCCGCGATCGCTTCCTAGAGAAGGTCAAAGGCGTCACCGACCCCGAAGTAAAGCGCAAGCGCATTGGCCACGAATTCATTCGCGTTTTCGAAGAGCAATCTAAGGCCCTTGGTCCCTTCGATTACCTTGCCCAGGGCACTCTCTACCCTGACGTGATTGAATCTGCTGATACCAACGTTGATCCCAAAACTGGCGAGCGTGTGGCGGTGAAAATCAAGAGCCACCACAACGTTGGCGGCCTACCTGAAGACCTTCAATTCACCCTAGTTGAGCCCCTGCGCAAGCTGTTTAAAGATGAAGTTCGCAAAGTTGGCCTAGCGGTTGGCCTACCTGAAGAAATCGTCAAGCGCCAGCCCTTCCCTGGCCCCGGCCTCGCCATTCGCATTCTCGGCGAAGTCACTGCTGAAAAGCTGAATATTCTGCGAGATGCGGACTACATCGTGCGCGAAGAGATCCGAAATCGCGGCCTGTATAACGATTTTTGGCAGGCCTTTGCAGTACTGCTGCCTGTGCGCAGTGTTGGCGTCATGGGTGACCAACGCACCTATGCTTTCCCGATCGTGTTGCGCTTCGTCAGTAGTGAGGATGGCATGACAGCGGACTGGTCCCGTGCGCCTTACGATTTGCTGGAGGTTATTTCTAACCGCATTGTTAATGAAGTGGAAGGGGTAAACCGAGTCGTTTATGACGTGACTTCTAAGCCGCCTGGGACAATTGAGTGGGAATAGGTTGCTCAACCTTCCACTGAAGCCAAGGGCATGATGCCCGGACGGTGGCGATGGGAATAGAATATTCAGCTCATGGAGATTGTGGACTGGACAATTGAAGAAGAGCAGCGGGAAACTTCATCTCGCTGCTCTTCTTCAGTCTTGAGTTAACTCTGAAGTAAGCGACCTGAAAGCAGCATCGCTTTCATCATGTTGCTTTGACTTACCAAAGACCTCTCACAGGAGCAACCTGGGTTTGTTGAACTTGGGGGCGCTGAACTTGGACCTGTCTCGCTTCAAGCGCTACGGGGCGGCTGGCCGTTGTTGTGCTTCTGTTAAACCACATTGCGTAATAGCGAGACTGCATTCGCTCATCGGATTGGGCAAAGCGAGTCGCTAATTCTGCTTGGGCTATTTGAGCTTTGGACTGGACTTGCATGGATTCCATGCTGGAAAAGCTTGTATTGAGCAAGTTGCGACTACGCAGTTCCTTGAGGTTGACTTGAGCTTTCACAGGGTAGTTCGCCAAAATTTCCAAGGGAGTCATTTGGCCATCATCCATCAGAGATGTGACCACTGCAGCCCGTAGGGACTGTTCTGCATTGGTTTGCCGCTCTACAGGTTGAATAACGGCTCCAATCTCTTGGAGCAATGCCCGACCTTCGTTGTTGCGAAAGAGTACGTCTGCGGAAGCAACATCATAGCTAACGCCTTGGGTTAAGAACGCACGAGCCGCTTCGGGGGCAATGCCTGCACGAGATAGCATGTCGCCTAGGCAGCTAGCAGAGCGATTGCCTTGGGCGAGGGTGTTAAATTCTTCGATCTCAAAATGATGGTGTAAATTGCCATTGGTCAGCATTATGCTATCTGCTGCCTTTGCAGTGCCAGGGATTAGAGCTGTGCATGCTGCTCCAAGAATCACAGATAGCTTTAAAGAGGACTTCATAGTTGAATTCCTTGAGGAATAATACATCGACTTTGTCTAGGGAGAACACATCGCGTTGATGTTCGAAAGTAGATGGCATGCCTGCAAGTAGACTCATTATTGAAGTTGGCCTCCCATAACAAAAATAGTGCCCGTCTGAAAATTTGAAGTAGCATAAACAATATCTTTTCTCACTATTTTAGTGTCACTCCCTGTGATGATTTCGGGTCTATTTGGGGTTGTTGGTTAGGCTTATAAAGAGCTTTATTTCTCCTCTTTGTAAGGATTCTAGGCTCCTTTTTGTCGATATCTTGATTAAACCGGACAGCATGAAAATGCATTGGCAGTAGATGATCCCTGACAATGTGATGAATTTAAAAATTATAGATCTGAGAATCTTGTGGATGTGATTCTAGTTCTGTGAACTCCTTGTTCGGTGATTTTGTTTGGCTATCTATACCTACAAGAATCCTCGTTCTAATAGAGGGGATTGATGAGTTGTGAGCTTGATCTACTGTCAGTATGTAATGAACAAACTCGATGGTTTTATCGACGATTAGGAGCGTAATTTCTCTGATAGCTCTCCCTTTAGACGATTCAGAATCGATTCGTTATCCAGAGAGTCTAAAATTCTCATTGCCGTTGCCTTTGGTCCTTCTTCTCCCCAAGTTGCTCCATTCGCTAAATAGGTTTTTGTGACCTGACCAATCCCATAGGAAGAAACTCCCGCGACTGCTGCTTGAGTGGCTGCAACAGAAACATAGGGCACCATGGTGGCACCGCCTGTAACCGCCGTACCTGCTCCAAGAAATAGCTTGAGGGAGCTGAGCCCTAGGGTCGCTAATAGTTCGCTGAGACTGAGTCCGCCCATGGCGATCGCAATCTTCTTCAGCAACGCCAGCGCTCCTGCTTCGGTCATGTCGATGCCGTAGAGCTTGGATAAGGACATAATCATGTAGACGTCGACCGCTGCACCGCCCAGCACGTCCAATACCGTGACGGGGTTGATGGCGATCACGCTTGCTTTCATGACTGCGGAATTCCAGATGAGCTGATCGGCCTCGCGATCGCGAATCGCCATCTTCCGCGCCACAATCTGGCCATTGGCCTCATCGGCAAACAGCAATGTATTGATCGCCATCAAAGATTTGCCCTCGCGCTGGAGCACATCCAGAATCTTGAGCTTGAGCGGTTCTACCTGGGGAGCCCCTGTCGTACGACTGACTTTGAGCTGACCATCGAGCCCCCGCTTGGCTTGAACTTCGAGGGGCGCTGCGGAGACCATGACAATTTCGTCGGGGGAAATGAGTTCCCGTAGGCGAGTATCGCGAATTGTTTCGTAGATGGCTTGGCGATCGGCTTCGGGGTACTGATCAATCTTGTTAAACACCAGCAAAATCGGTTTACTGGCCTGGCGCAGTCGCTTTAAGGCGTTATATTCCACTTGGGTAATATCGCCAGTGACCACAAAAAGAATGACATCAGCCCGTTCTGCCACAGCCGTTGCCAGAGCTTCACGTTGCTCACCATTCACCTCATCAATGCCAGGCGTATCAATCAGCTCAACATTCGCTTTCTGATTGACTTCGCTTGGCAAGCCGTCTTTGTTGATGGCTAGATGGTCAAGAGGATTTAAGCTCGCAGTCTGAATTGATTGGCTGGATGCAGCTGGGCTCAGGGGGTCATGGGTTAGTCTCCATGCTGAAGACTCCATCGTACGAGTCACGCCGTGAATGGCCCCCGTTTCAAAGACTGTTTCGCCAATCAGAGCATTGAGTAGGGAGGATTTGCCCCGGCCTACCATGCCAAAAGCTGCTATTTGTACTTTGCCACTTTCGATGCGTTGGAGCGTTTTGGTTAGCTCATCCAGCATAGGATTAAGGCTACTTTTCTCCCGCTCTGACAGATCTAAACGATTGACTAAATCTTGGATTAGGTCCTTGGCTTGGAAGTAGTGCAGCTCTGATTGAAGCTGGTTGAAGTCTGCACTTACATCGCCTATGGAGGGAGTCTCAGCCTCTCGCTCCCCTTTGAATGGGGCTGGAGAAGATGCTGCATGACTATCGCTACGAAAGCTTTGTAAGCTATCGGGTTGCGAGCTTTCGGAAGAAATCTTGGATGTTTTGTCTTCTAAATCCTCCTGAAAAAAAGTATTTGATGATTCAGATGGTTCCACTGGGGTGCAATACAAAGCTGGACAATAGGGTCAGTTCATCTAAGCTAGCATGGCCGGCTGGAGTTATTGAGACTCTTGGAATAGATGACCCCATGGGCTGTACCGCCAAGGAGGGCGACTCTTGCAAAAGCAAGAGCTAAACAACCAAAGACAGATTCGCATTACCAAAATTGGTGCTGAAGGCAATGTTTAAGTTCTCTAGAACTTGAACCAACCACATTACGGACTCTTGAGTTGCGCTTTCGTAGTGGTCAAATAGAATAGCCAAGCGCTTTTCTAAGTAAGGTTTCACCTTGGTGCAAAGTAAGACGACCTTAAGCAAGAGACCCGTGGTCGCTGTGGCCCCCATGTTGCCTACCAGGTCGACGAAGGTAAAGTGGTTGAGTTTTCGAGAGTTTTCGACGACTAAAAAGTTGAGTAGCTGACCGCAGGTTCTCACCATCAGAAAATCACTCAGGGGCTGGTGATCTAAATCTGCGAAGGTGCTTTGCAGATTATTGCAGAGCTGCTGATTGAAGCGCTTTTTGCCAAAGCTTGGATCGATAGACTCAGAGAGATATTGATGCAAATCGCGTTTGAACTGGCCATAGAGTGGGCCATAGCTCGTTTGGGCATGGAAGCCTTTGGCCATGTCACGGTAGGTATTGCCATCACTGACTTTGCCCGTGAAGTGGCGCACTGAAGCAGCTAGCTCGTAATTTGTGAGTAGCGTTGGATTTGTTGCAGGCTGAATGCGTTGCTGTAGGGCTTCTAGCTGTGCTTTTCCTTGGCGAGCTGCTTTTGCACAACGCACCTGATAGAGCACATATTGGGACAAGTCCACTTCAAACTGCCGCTGATGCTGGGACTGGAGGCGTTGAATTGTATGTTGCTGTTCCTTAGTACTCTCATCACCGAGTAAGCAGTGCTCGTACAGATAGGGATAGCGCCGAATTAATGTCCCCAAAGGCGCCTGGAATAGATCCTCCCTGGAGACGTTTTGTTGGGCGAGGACTGTCGCTAGACGCTGTAAGGTTCCGTACTGCTCCGTTTTGACAAACCTTTGGACAAGTTGTCGCAAGCGCTGAACCACGCGGGAGCGGGTTGCACTGGCACCGTAAGGTGAGGGAGGAACATCAAACAGCTCGATTAGCGTGATGATGGATTCATTAGAGCGAATGTTGAGCTGCCATCGATTAATAAGAATGTGGCAGCAGCGATTCACAATATGGGGGAAATCTGCTTCGGCCTTACGAGCTGTGACAACTCTATAAAACGCTTGATTGACCTGCACGTTATCGCTACCGTCTCCTTCAATAAAGAGACGGCGGAAGCGGTCAATCAACGAATCAGTAGATTCTCGCTCCACCAAATGCAGGAAGTAGTCATAAATACGACTTTCATCCTGGCTAATTTGTCGATTGTTGTAGCTGTTTCCAGCTTCTATGACACCCATAGTTGAGAAATTGCGGTTTAGTCGCGATTGGTCGGAAAGATTCGTTTCCGTGGAGCGTGAGCTGGTTAGACGGTTTTGGAAAGTTGCCCTCACTGGCAATACCTCACAAATCAATGACCATTGTGATTGACGTCACTTACTGAGAAAAGAGCCCTCATGTAAGTGGCCTAGTCAAGGATCCAGGTCACCAATGGGTTGGAGCAAAGCTAGTTCCGGGCTAGGCAAGCATTCCAGAAATGTGCTGATTGCTTAGGCGAATCGCTGAAGAAATCTAATTCTGAACGCAGGTGCATACAGGTCAACACATAAAGCATATACAGTCTTGCCTGACCCCAGGACGCCGAAAAACCAATCTTCAGCGAAGCTTCACACGCACCGTGATACCTTTGGAACCCTGATAAAAAGCTGCGGAACCCAGCTTTTTTTTGCGGATTTTTTCTTTGTGCGGTTGATTTTGTTGTTCTTTTCTGAACCCTATGGCTGTTTTGCCCACACCTAACCAGATTTGCGATATTTGCCAGGCGAATGCGCTAGTGATTGCGTCGGACTCATGGATGCAGCCTGTTTTGTCCATCTCGACTGATAGTCGCCAAATTGCTGCTGGTGATGTCTTTGTGGCGCTGCGAGGCGATCGCTTTGACGGCCATGGTTTTGTGGAGACGGCTGCCGCTGCGGGAGCGACGGTTGCCATTGTGGATCAGGCTTTTGAGTTACCCGAAGCCTTTGAGCAGTCAGGACGCTGCAGCATTTTGCAAGTGGAAGATACCCTGGTGGCTTATCAAGCACTGGGGCGTTATTGGCGGCAACAATTTGCTAGACCTGTGGTGGCGGTGACAGGTTCCGTTGGAAAAACCACGATGAAGGAGTTGATTGCTGCTGCTTTGGGAACCCAGGGAGCTGTGCTTAAAACTCAGGCTAATTTCAACAATGAAATTGGTGTGCCAAAGACGCTGCTAGGTCTGGTGGATGAGCATCGCTATGCCGTCGTGGAGATGGGGATGCGAGGTCTAGGGGAAATCGAGTTATTGGCCCAGATTGCTGAGCCCGATGTGGCCATGATTACCAATGTCGGTACAGCCCACATTGAGCGTTTGGGGTCTGAGGCGGCGATCGCCCAGGCCAAGTGTGAATTGCTCACGGGATTGAAGCCCAATGGCATTGCGGTGCTCAATGCAGATAACCCCAGGCTGATGGAGACTGCTGCAAAGGTTTGGTCGGGTAAGACAATCACCTTTGGCCTAGGGCAAGGTGATGTTCAGGGCCAGCTTTTGGAGGGTGATGTTCTGGATGTGGATGGACAGCAGTTTAAGCTTCCTTTGCCAGGTCGGCACAATGCTTTGAACTTTTGCGGGGCCTTGGCAGTAGCCCGTGCTTTAGAGATTGATTGGGCTGAATTAGCCGCCTTAGCATTGACTCTTCCCGATGGACGTTCCCAGCGCCATGACTTATCAAATGGGATTGCGCTACTCGATGAAACTTATAATGCCGGGGCTGAATCCATGGCTGCAGCCTTGGAACTCTTGGCTCAAACCCCTGGCCAGCGACGGATCGCAGTCCTAGGCACCATGAAAGAGTTAGGCGAGCATTCCGTGCGATTGCATCGCCAAGTGGGAGGCGTTGTGGCGAAGCAAGGCATTGATTTATTGCTCACCCTGGCAGATCCCGCCGAGGCGGAGGCTTTGGTGGAAGGAGCTGCTGGGGTTGAGTGCCAGTCCTTTGGTACCGCTGAGCAGCTAGTGGCCTATTTGAAGGAGGCAGGGAGTGAAGGCGATCGCATCCTCTTTAAGGCCTCCCGCGCTGTGGCGCTTGATCAGGTTGTAGAGCAACTCAGGGCCCATTGGAGCTAAAGTCGAATCTTTTCCCTAAGTCACTTCGCTAATTTGGATCATTGTCTCTTCACGCAGGGCAGCTGGCTAGCTCAAAACCAGCAGGCAGCTCCTTTTCTAAGAAGGGAAATTGTTTGGACTGAATCTGTTCAGCTGTGCAAATGATGGCTTGATAATTTGACTCGTCCATTAATTGTCCAGTCCAGTCCCTTAACTTTTCTGGGCTAAGGAGTGGATGCCCCTGATTAAAGAGCCATTGGGTCCCAGAGAGAATGGCGGTTTGATCCTGGAGTTGGAGGTGCTGAGGCAGCTGGGCTGTGAGCTGATCTAAAGCAGCTTCATCAGCTAGCCCATTCAACGCTGCCCAAGCCTTGGGCTCTAAGGGGTTAATGCCTAACTTGATACTTTGCTCGGGTGACTGACTTGCAGTTAGAACCAGGTGGCTCAATTCGCGGGCGACAGCGAAATAAAACATGTCGAGCACAGCCTGATGTTGCTCCGTTAGAGAGCCACTGAGGTCATCGGCATAATCGTCCATCTGTTGAAGCAGGTCGTAGCAAACGACGAGCGGTTGGTCGCTGCTTTGGAAGATGGGCTGGAGTGTCGTCTCTGGTGACAGGTCTCTACAAGTTGCTATTGCTAAGCGAAGGGGAGGGGAAGCTGCTCTAAATTTGCCATTAAAGGCAAGCAGTAGCTCTCGCAACGGCCAATATTGCTGAATGCGATCGCCCACTTCTCGGTCTAGGAGGCGATCGCTGTGACCCACTGTCAAAAACTCATTGCCTAAAGCTTCAGTTCCAACTGGAGCCTCTAGCCCGAGGGTGATGGGTGGCAGGGAGTTCACTTCTCTTGGAACAGCCGAGTCATCGGTGGGAGGAAGAGAACCATGCTTGCGTTCGAGCACCTGACAACTACTTAAGAGCAGCAGTCCGGTACAAGCGATCGCAAGCAGCCGAGCCTTAGAAACCAATGAACGCAAGGTCCCCAAGTTTCTCAAGCTACAGCTGCGACTCAGCATCCAGCTAAAACGATGCCGTTGAACGGGGATGGCAGATTGACTTTGCCGTTTGCCCATCATTAGGCAGGCTTCACCCGCATCAGCGGCTGGTCAAATTCCACGGGTTGGCCATTCTCAACCAAAATCTCAATGACTTCGCCACTCACTTCTGCTTCTAGCTCATTCATCAGCTTCATTGCTTCTAAAATGCAGACTGCCTGACCATTCGTAATCTTGTCGCCAACGTTGACAAAGTTGGGTTCGCCGGGAGCCGGTGCGCGGTAGAAGGTCCCCACCATCGGAGACTTGATCTCAACCCAACTTTGAGTGCTGCTGGGAGGAGCAACTGGCTCAGGAGCCGGAGCCGCTGGAGCAGCCGGAGCTGCTTGCATTTGTTGCGGAGCCGCCATCATGACAGGCTGCTGCATCATGGGAGCCATCGCAGGGGGTTGCCCCTGCTGGGCAACAGCGGCTTGAGCCGTACCGTCTGGGCCACGGCGCACAACTAGCTCAAAGTTTTCGCCCTTGAGATTCAGTTCCGAAATGTCGGTCTGATTGAGGGAGGCGAGAAGCTCTCTTAGCTGGTCTAAGTCTAGTTGCACAGTTGTGGCCCCGGTTGTTTACTCAAAGAAAAGTTGCTAGGAAAACGGTTTGGAATGCTCTGTGAAAATCACAAGATTTCCCTTGGAGTTAATTTCACCATTAAGGTGATTCTTTCTGTCGAATTCTTCGCATAAAGGCTGATTTTATAGAAGGGCTATCGCGGTAAAAGCCATGGCCCCACCTGTCATCTTTGGGAATCTATCCCATGACATTTAAGATTCGCGACCGAGGTAGGAGTCGCTGCGAGTGTCAATTTTAATCTTCTCACCGATGGTGATAAACAAGGGAACCATCACCTGTGCCCCTGTTTCTACAGTGGCAGGTTTAGTTCCACCTGTAGCGGTGTCCCCTTTCAAGCCAGGATCGGTCTGGGTGACTTCTAAAACGACTGAGTTAGGCAACTCGACTTCGATAACCTTCTCATTCCAGGTGATCACGTTCACCTCCATGCCGTCCTTCAAATACTTGACTCGCTCACCAATCTGCTTGGCTCCGAGGCGAGTTTCATCGTAGGTTTCCATATCCATAAAGACAAAGTCTTCACCGTCTTTATAGGTATGCTGCATAACGTTCTTTTCGATCACAGCCTGGGTGACGCTTTCACCCGCTCGAAAGGTTTTTTCCACAACACTGCCGGTCTGGGCGTTCTTTAGCTTTGTGCGAACAAACGCAGACCCCTTGCCAGGTTTGACATGCAAAAACTCGACCACTTTCCAAACGGCGCCGTCAATTTCAATTGTGGTGCCGGTCCGAAAATCGTTACTAGAAATCATGGTCTTAGAAGTCTTTGCAGAATCGTCAGCACCCCATTTTACCGCCCGCTGGCGGGATTTTATGGCCTGGGCTAGAAGCAGCTTGCTTTGCAGGCGGCTCTTGTCCATTCCTCGAAGATCCTGTGGCAAAATTAAGGCTTAGGATGCTAGCTGCTGCGCCCTTTTTTCGAATTCGTTGAATTTCCATTCATTCTGATTTCGCCATCATCACAGGTCCTTAACATCGTTATGCTATTTGCCCTCCGCCGCTTCATTCATGCTGCTGTTCGCCGATGCTGGGCATTCAGTCCCCAGGGAGCTAAAGGTTTGACTCCCTGGGTCTGTGTTCTGATTTTGGCGATGGGTCTATTCGTAGCCCCCCAGGAGAGCTTGGCTAACCTGCCTCCTGGGGATGCTGTTACTGATAGCCGTGCCTTGCTGCGCTACGCATTGCCGATTGAATCGCCGGAGATGCGTAAGGTTCAGAAGGAGCTGGAGGATATTTCTGGTGATTTGCGAGGGAGTAAGCGTTGGAACTCCATTCGGCGCCATGTGAAGCAAGCTGAGAAGAATCTCAACTTGCGGGGAGACAAAGTCTTAGCCGCTATTCCTGAGGCCAATCGACCTGAAGCAGAAGCGCTCTTAGCTGATATTAAGGTGGGTTTGGGCGAGGTGAATGAAGCCGTGGACGCAAAATTCAAAACGGTTATTTGGAATACTCGTAGCCGTTTGTTGGATCAAGTCGGCCAGGTTGAAGAGTTAATGGTGGGTGAGTTCCCCTTTGATGTGCCGGAAGAATATAGCAGTTTGCCCCAGCTCAAGGGGCGGGCAACGGTTCTGCTCTCTACTTCTCAAGGAGATGTCACCTTCGTTGTCGATGGCTATAATGCTCCGGTGACGGCGGGTAACTTTGTGGATTTGGTGCAGCGAGGCTTTTATGACGGCTTGGCTTTTACCCGTGCGGATGAATCCTATGTTCTCCAGGCTGGCGACCCTGACGGCCCTGCCGAAGGCTTTGTTGATCCCAAAACAAAGCAACAGCGCGATATCCCTTTTGAGGTGCGGGTTGAAGGTGAAACCTTGCCTGAGTATGGCAATACCCTAGAAGATTTGGGGCTATTTAATTCCCTGCCTGTGTTGCCTTTCTCTGCCTATGGCACGGTGGGTATGGCCCGTCCTAGTGAGGATGTTAATGCCGGCTCCTCCCAGTTTTTCTTCTTCCTTTTTGAACCTGAGATGACTCCTGCGGGCCTCAATCTCATTGATGGTCGTTATGCCGCATTTGGCTATGTGATTGATGGGGAGAATGTCTTGAAGGAAATGATCGCGGGTGACAAGATCGTTTCGGCCACGGTTCTTGAGGGTGCGGAGAACTTGGTCAAAGGTTCCTAAGACCTGCTAGTTCTCGGCAAGTTAGATTGGATCGCAAGGTAATCGGTTATCGCTCTATGGGGATTAAAAGTTTCCCTAGGACTGGCCGATTACCTTTTTTTGTGGAATGTATCGGAGCGATGCGCCCGTGGAGTGATGGCCATTGACTTTTGCTGAACGATTGGATGACCCAGGCCTAACCATTGCTGAGCTGGGAGAACAGGGGCTGTTGCGGTTACTGAAATCCTATTGCCCTACGGACGTTGTGGGGGATGACGCAGCGTTGCTGACTCCAGCACCGGGTCAGCAGTTGGTGGTAACGACAGATGTACTGGTGGATGGCGTGCATTTTAGCGATCGCACGACCCCGCCCCACTCTGCTGGCTGGCGAGCCGTGGCCGCAAATTTATCAGATTTGGCCGCAATGGGGGCAACAGGCTTGGGCATTACGGTGGGCCTCTCTTTGCCGCCCAACTGTCCTGTTTTTTGGGTGGAACAGCTTTATCGGGGAATGGCTGATTGTTTAGCGATCTACGGTATTCCCATTGTGGGTGGGGATGTGTGTAGAGCGGAGCAGCGGGCGATCGCGATTACTGCTTTGGGTCAGGTGGAGCCTCAGTTCGCTTGGCAGCGGAAGACGGCTCAAGTGGGTGATGCCATTGTGGTGACCGGAAGTCACGGTGGGGCCAGGGCTGGCTTAGCTTTGTTACTTGGTGAACCGCTCGATATTTTCCATGGAGCAGATAGTGGGGAGCGATCGCTTCAAGATGAACTCATACGCCAGCATCAATACCCTCGACCCAGGCTAGATTGGGTCGAAAGCTTTCGAGCCTTTGTTCGTCGTGGGCGCTCAGGCGAGCATTGGGTCACGGCGATGGATAGCAGTGATGGCCTAGGCGACGCTATCTTTCAACTCTGCCGTGCCAGTGGAGTCGGTGCGAAGGTTTTTGCAGATGCCATTCCGATGCCTCAAGCTCTTCGTTCTTTGTCAGATCAGGCTTTGAACTGTGTTCTCTATGGTGGTGAAGATTTTGAACTCGTGTTGTGCATGGAGCCTCAACTGGCTGCTCAGATTTGTGGAGAACCATCTTTTACGGCTGTGACGATTGGGCAGATCACAGCAAATTCTGAGGTACTTCTATTACAAGAAGGCGGTATTCGACGAAGGCTCGACCTTGAATCGGGCTTTCAGCACTTTTCATAAGTTGTAGAATCGCCAAAATCAAGAAAAAGAGGGTGGCACAATGAATCGTGCCACCCTCTTTTCAATCAAACTAGTTGACTAGAGCGATTACCAGTTGGTGGAAACCAGCTCAGCCAAATCGAGAACGCGCTGGCTGTAGCCCCACTCGTTGTCGTACCAAGCAACAACCTTGACCATGTTGCCATCCATGACCAAAGTCAGGCTGGAGTCAAGCATGCAGGAATCATTCATGCCACGGTAGTCAATGGAGACTAAAGGCTCTTCGGTGTAGCCCAAAATGCCTTTCATTGTGGTCTCAGAAGCCTTCTTGAAAGCATCATTCACCTGTTCGGTGATGGTGGGCTTTGCAACTTCAGCAACCAAGTCAACGATGGATACGTTGGGGGTGGGTACGCGCAATGCAATACCGTTCAACTTTCCCTTCATCTCAGGGATGACCAAGGCAACGGCCTTAGCAGCACCAGTGGTAGTAGGAACGATGTTCACAGCTGCGGCGCGAGCGCGACGAGGGTCACGGTGGCTAGCATCCAGCAAACGCTGGTCACCGGTATAGCTGTGAGTGGTGGTCATGGTGCCTTTTACGATGCCAAAGTTCTCATGGAGAACTTTAACCACAGGAGCTAGGCAGTTCGTGGTGCAACTTGCGTTACTCAGGATTTTGGCGTTCTTGTCGAACTCACCATCGTTAACGCCCATGACGTAGGTGGCAACGTTGCCGCCCTTACCAGGTGCAGTGATTAGAACTTTTTTAGCACCCGCCTGAATGTGCTTACCAGCACCTTCTTCGGTAACAAACACGCCAGTAGATTCGATGACCAAATCTACTTCCCACTCTTTCCAAGGCATATTGAGAGGGTTACGGTCAGAAACACATTTGATGGTGCGGCCATCAATTGTCATCGCTGTCTTATCAGCATGGATATCAGCATCCAGGCGACCTAGCAGCGAATCATACTTGAGCAGGTGCGCAGCGGTGGAAGGCTCGGACGTGTTGTTAATGCCAACAATGTCGATGTTGCTGTTCTCACGCTGAAGCCAGCAGCGCAGGAAGTTTCTACCAATACGTCCAAAACCATTAATCGCGACTCGAATCACTGCGACATCCCCCTTCTATAACGACAGGTGTAAATACTCATTGATTTACATAACTATATCTCATAAACGATCCCCCAACGCTCAAGAAAATCTCAGAACCTTTCGTTGGGGCGATCTAACCTTGACCCTCACTTGAGGACTGATAATTGGAGAACTGTAGAGATCGTTACTTATCTATTTAATTTGAGAGTGCTTTGGGGGAAACGTTTGTTTAATGTGTAAGCAGCCATTTAGTTTGTTCAGTGAATTTTTGGAAAACATCTAATCCTGACTTGGGATTGAGCTGCAGGTTCAGGCTTGACTTTGCCCTAAATACGGCTTTCAAATAGCCAATGCATTACTAACTACCTTCTTATGTCTGTCATTGTTGCGCTTTGAACTTCGACGCACCTTCGATGGACTCTTGAATCGCAACCAGCAATGTTGGGCGACTATTTGGTGAGTGAATGACGCTTGCCTCACTAGAATCGATGACAGGCTGGTGAGGGCTTTGCCCATTTGTCCTATAAGACAAGCATTAAGATCCTTTTGAATAAATTGTTTCTCATCAGCACGAATTGCTTCTGGGCACAAGCGCTATTTCTTCTGATGATTAAAATAATGTTTGGTTTGGTCTGATGAAGTGGCTTCTAGTAAGCACTTCTGATTGTTTCTGATTGATGTTACGAATCATTATTGGAGATTATCGATTGCTGATACTATGATGACGCCTGAAAGATGGCATCCCTTAATCAATCATTGCGTTGTTCTCAGATTAGGACATTGCTTGATTGGACGAGGTAGTTCCCCCGGCTCTAGCTAATGTGGTGTGCGAGGAGTACAAATGACGCAAGCTGTCGACTTTTCCGGTAAACCATTTCATTTCATTGGAATTGGTGGCATCGGAATGTCCGCTTTGGCCCAAATTGTGGCAGAAAAAAAATTGCCTGTTTCGGGGTCGGATGTTAGGCAGTCCTCCATTACAGCTCGTTTGGAGTCTTTGGGTGCCCATGTTTTCTTAGGTCAGCGAGCTGAGAATCTTTATTATTTCCAACCTTCTGCAAAGGCTTCGGATTATGAGCAGGCTGAAGCTGCGGGAGCGACTGCTACGCTGACCCAGACTGCGGTTGAGCTCAAGCTTCAGGAGCTTGACGAAGACTATTTGCCTCAAGTTGTTTGCTCTACTGCTATTCATGCTGACAATGCTGAATACAGTGCTGCCAAGGCAATGGGATGTCCAATTTTCCACCGTTCAGATATTCTCGCGGCGTTAATTGAAACTCGCTCTAAGTCCATCGCTGTGGCGGGTACTCACGGGAAAACGACGACTAGCGGCATGATCAGCTATGTGATGACTGAGGCTGGCGCTGACCCTACGGTTGTCATTGGCGGAGAGGTCAATGCTTTGGGTGGCAATGCCCGCTTGGGGCAGAGCGACTTTCTAGTGGCAGAGGCTGATGAGTCCGATGGCTCTTTGGTGAAGTTTTCTCCTCACATGGGAGTGATCACCAATATGGAGTTGGATCATCCCGACCACTATGAGGACCTTGAAGCCGTTGTTGCAACGTTTCGGAAGTTCGCTGAGCGTTGTGACCTTTTAGTGGGCTGTATTGACTGTGAGAATGTTCGCGATCGCATGGATTTAAGCATCACCTACAGCTTGGACCGAAGCAGTGGCGCTGACTATGCGGTTGATGAGATTAACTACGCAGGGAGTGGTACTACGGCCCGCGTTTGGGAGAAGGGTGAGCTCCTGGGTGAGATGTCAGTGGCTCTGCTAGGTGCTCACAATTTGAGCAATGCCTTGGCTGCTGTTGCTGTGGCCCGCTATGCTGGCCTGCCATTTGAGGCGATCGCCAAGGCAATTTCCACTTACGAAGGGGCGCGCCGCCGATTTGAATATCGTGGCCATGCTAATGGCATTGTCTTCGTTGAAGATTATGCGCATCATCCCAGTGAATTGCTGGCAACTTTAGGGGCTGCTCGATTGCAGATTGAGACTGAAAGTACTCGATTGCCTGTCTTGCCAAAGCGCATTGTGGCAGTGTTTCAACCCCACCGTTACAGCCGTACTAAGGCTTTGATGGATGACTTTGCTGAATGTTTTAAGAATGCAGACGAAGTTATAGTTTGCGACGTGTACAGTGCCGGTGAGAAAGATCCCGGTGGTCTCGCTGGCGGGCAACAGCTCGTGGATGCCATTTCTTTGCAGCATAAGAATGTATCCTATGGCGGTTCATTGGAGGCAGTGGGCGATCGCCTGCGAAAAACCCTGAGGCCCCATGACCTTGCTTTATTTTTAGGTGCGGGTAACCTAAATCAAGTTATTCCTGACTTGGTCGCATATTTTGATTCAGCTAGCTAATTAACCTTTTGCCAAGCTAAATCGACCGGAGCTGACCCTGGATGTTCCGTAGATCGCGATAGATAGGGATTTCCCAACCTCTTTAGTGACTGGACTCAAATGCTTTCACTGCCCACTCAGGAACGTCCTTCCGCTGTTGTAATGTGTGCCCCCCCGATTGTGCGCCGTGCGGTAGACCTAGCGCCCTATACCTCCTTTCGCGTAGGAGGTCAGGCTGAATGGTATGCCGAGCCGCGTTCAACCCATGACCTTGAAGCCTGCGTGGCTTGGGCCCAGTCTGAATCCTTGCCTATTACAGTCTTGGGGTCTGGTTCTAATCTTTTGATTAGTGATGAAGGTCTTCCAGGTCTTGTGATTTCGATGCGCTTCCTCAAGCGCTTTGTTGTGGATGAAGACGAAGGTCAGGTGGAAGTGGCGGCGGGGACTCCCCTGCCAGCGCTGTCTCGTCGCATGGCTCGTCGCGGTTGGCGAGGATTTGAATGGGCCGTTGGCATCCCTGGAACCATTGGTGGTGCCGTGGTTATGAATGCTGGTGCCCACGGCGGTTGCATGTCAGATTGCTTCTTGAGTGCAAAGGTCTTGGGGCCAAATGGCATTGAGCTATGGACACCAGATCAGTTGCAGTACAGCTATCGCCATTCCTCGATTCAGGGCAGCGACTACATCGTTTTGAATGCAACCTTGCAAATGGCTCCTGGATTTGACCCTCAGTTGGTTAAGCAGGAAACGAACCAGGCCTTGCGGGCTCGCAAGGCGACTCAGCCCTATGATCGTCCCAGTTGCGGTAGTGTTTTCCGCAATCCTGTGCCAGAGAGTGCGGGTCGCTTGATTGAAGAACTGGGCCTGAAGGGATACCGCATTGGCGGGGCTAAGGTTGCTGAACGTCATGCCAATTTCATCCTCAATGCTGGAGATGCAAAGGCTCAGGATATTTTCCATCTGATTCGTCATGTGCAAAATACGGTTCAGGATCGCTTTGCTCTGGATCTCCATCCCGAAGTGAAGATGTTGGGGAATTTCCAGCCCGCCTAGGTAGGGCTTTCCCACCTTTGCTCTGGCGAATATTCCTCTCGAAGAGTGATAGAGTGTGTTTGGCAAATTGGCACTCCATAAGGCTTTCTGCGGAATCTACCCCGCTAGATTGGCTGGGGCTCGCCTGAATTCAAGATCAATTGAGACCAATAACAATATGAGCGGTAAAGGATTTGGTGGCGGCTTCGGCCTCGGTAAGATGAAGGAACTCACTGAGGCTTTCAAAAAAGCTCAGCAAGTCCAAGAGGGTGCAAAGGAACTCCAGGAAGAACTGGAGAAAATGGAGATTGAAGGTCAGGCTGGTGGCGGTATGGTCAAGGTTGTTCTGACGGGTAACCAGGAGCCTATTCGCACTGAGATTACTGCTGAAGCCTTAAAAGAAGGTGAGGAAGTTCTTTCTGATCTCGTGACTGCGGCGATGAAAGAGGCTTATCAGAAGTCTACGGACACCATGCGTGGCCGGATGGAAGAGCTGACCAGTGGTTTGAATATTCCTGGCTTGTAATTCGTTAGAGATTTGAGGGAGAGATAGACTTCTCCTCGTTTCTTTGAGAGAGGGGATTGGCCTAGCCAGTCCCCTCTCTTTTTGAGATTTTAGAATTGGAGCGAGTCTCCTCTGGCGTTGTTTTTCTTGGATGCTATGGCTGTTCCCTATCGCTTGTTGTTTGTCTGTCTGGGCAATATTTGCCGATCGCCTTCAGCTGAAAACATCATGAACCACCTGATTGAACAGGCGGGCCTAGGCGACAAAATTCAGTGCGACTCGGCCGGGACCTCGGGATATCACATTGGCGAAAAGCCCGATCGCCGCATGACCCAGGCGGCTAATGCCCAGGGGATCGAAATGCGGGGGCGATCGCGTCAACTAGAGCCCAGCGACCTGGAAGAGTTTGATCTCGTGCTGGCGATGGATCGCAGTAACTACGACGGCATTCTCGCCTTGGATCGCAGCGGGCAATACGCTGACAAGATCAAAATGATGTGCGACTTTTGCAGCGAGCATTCTGACACTGAAGTCCCTGACCCCTACTACGGTGGAGCAGATGGCTTCAAATATGTGATTGACCTGTTGATGGATGCGAGCCAGGGGCTTTTGGATAAGGTGGTGGCAGAGGAGCTGTAGGTTCAGGCTTTGCCTCGTCGAATTGAATGACTGGATAGTGAAGTCGGGGATAGGGTGATGGCCAGTGCAAGGGATGTTCTCGATTTTTGGTTTGGTGCGCCCGATGCCCCGGACTATGGCAAGCAGCGAAAGGCTTGGTTTATCAAGAGCACTCAGTTTGATCAAGAGATTCGCGATCGCTTTGCCTCCACGGTAGAAGCAGCATCGGCGGGCAAGCTTAAGTCTTGGAAAGCCGACTCTGATAGCTGCCTGGCTTTACTCCTGCTGCTGGACCAATTCCCACGCAACCTGTATCGGGGCTCAGCACAGGCGTTTGCCACCGATGGAGAAGCCGTTTCGGTGGCAGATCACGCTCTGATACAGGGCTTTGATCGCTATGCCACCAATGAGCAAGCTCGCCCAACGGCGCAGCGCTGGTTCTTCTATTTGCCCTTTGAACATAGCGAAAAGCTCAGTGACCAAGAACGGTCAGTGGCGCTGTTTGAGCAATTGCTGGGCGATGGAGAGAGCGCGAGTACGATTGATTATGCCTATCGCCACCGAGAGGTCATTCAACGCTTTGGGCGATTTCCCCATCGAAATCAGGTGCTGGGGCGGCAAACGACTGCTGAGGAAGCGGCATTTTTGCAGCAGCCAGGTTCATCGTTTTAGCGATCGCGGCACTGTCCAGCTAGAGAGTGAGAGCTATAATATAGAGCTACTCTAGGTTTGGCAGATATGACTTGTCTCTATTGTGTAAGCGAAGCCATCGTCAAGAACGGTACTAAAACCTTGAAGACAGGGCAGGTGCGACAGGG